>JAIPEW010000059.1 GCA_021736985.1 Clostridiales bacterium
ACCCTTCACCCAGCATGGCATATACATATTCTGAAAAGAGACGTATTTTTGCCGTAAATTTTTTCACTCTTTCACTCCACTGCGGGTCGCTGCCCAGTATTTCCATGTACTGGTTTTTGAGTGCATGGGCACATGTTGGACAGCAAGTAATAATATAATCTACATTCGCTTGTTCAAACACCTCGATATTCTGCTTGGCCACTTTTACAGCAGAATCACGTGATCCCATATATATGGCCGGTACACCGCAGCATGTTTGTTCCTGGGGGAATACCATTTCTATATTCATACTCTTTAAGTAAAAAAATTATTTTGCATCACAACTATGTAGCGATACAAATAGAGGCTAATTCTCCTAGAATTTACTGCTGCTTCAACGAAAATGTATATAATTTAAATACTAATCCATATCACTTTTTATAATACGTAGTATGTTAATGATGCGTAATATTCCAAATTTTAAAATAAACAGAAAATAATAAAGGAAAAATATTATTAACGTAGAATATAATAGTAGAAGATATACATATATACAATCTTAAGATAAGATCATTATTTAAATATTTAGATAAGTATCTGGTACCTATAAATAATTTATCTGTTATATAAATTATTTATAGGATATTAATATTTTGAAGAACATTATGAATAAATAAAAAGTTTGAAAAGAGGAAGATTGTGAAAAATTTATTTGATTTAAAAGGTAAAATAGTTTTAGTAACAGGAGCTTCCAGTGGGTTAGGATCAGACGCAGCCAAAGCTTATGCTGAATACGGTGCTAAGGTTGCGCTGTTAGCTAGGAGAAAAGAAAAATTAGAAAGTATAGCAGAAGAAATAAAGCAATTAGGTGGAGAATCTATTCCTGTTCAATGTGATGTTACTAACGAAGAGATGGTAAAAAATGCTGTAGAGGAAATAATAAAACAGTATGGTAAAATCGATATTTTATTAAATAATTCAGGAGTAGCCATTAAAGGCGGAGTTCATAATTTAACCGAAGAAGATTGGAACAAGTCTATGAATACTAATGTTAAAGGAATTTATTTGGTTAGTAAATATGTAATTCCATATATGAAAGAGCAAAACTACGGTAAAGTTGTAAATATTGCTTCAGTAAATGCCGTAATTGCAGATAAAGATGATTTATTTATTAGGCATTCATATAATGCATCAAAAAGTGCTGTGATTGGTCTTACTAAAGGTATGGCTGCATCATATGGAAAACACGGAATTACTGTTAATGCTGTAGGTCCTGCACTTTTTGAAAGCGAAATAACAAAAGATACATTATTTAAATCTGATGAATTTTTAAAAGAATATAGTGAAAAAAATCCAGTTGAAAGACCAGCTGAAAAAGGAGAATTAAACGGAACCTTAATATACCTATCTTCTGACGCATCTAGCTATGTAAATGGACAATTTATATTAGTAGATGGAGGAGTCAGCATAGTTTAATACCTAATATATATTTTTTTGGAAGTAATAGTGTCTGACACCAAGTTATTTTTAATAGAGAGAAACTTTAAATATCTATAGCAAAATTTGCTATAGATATTTTTAAAATGTGTGCCGGGCAAGCCATTCTCATTTTTCTGGACACTGTTTCGTGAGCATAGCTTGATATTGCATAAAGATTTATAAATTTGCTCTTAATTTCGCATTTATTCCACGGTCCTCTTGACAAGGGGCCCCCTGCGCTCTCTGGACTCCCTGTTATTAGGCGGAAATAATCTTTATGCTAAGGCGGTTTTCCGCCTTCAAGATTTTACCAGAGGGTGCCACCCCATATCAAGAGTCTTTCGCGGCATAAATGCTTTGCAACTCTATGCTGCAAGATCCGAAAACAAAAGATGCTTATATTGAGCAGGAGTTTGTTATACTTATTATATATATAGTCTGCATCATTGTGGGCTTCATTAGCAGCTACTTTTGCGTTTTGCGCAGCGTCAGTTGCAGAATTTATTAGTGTTAACTGATTATTAACTTTAGTTAATATTTCTTGTGAAGTAGACTCATTAGTATTTATTGGACCTATATAAGCAATGCTGCTTGAATTATCTACATTTGCTGTATTATTTTCTCTATAATCAAACACTTTTACTGTAAATTCTTTAAGTCGTTCATCAAAAAATATTGTTTTTTCATTGTAGGTTTCATTTTCATAACTACCATGTAAAATTGGACTACTATATAATTCATTACCATCAGCATCGACCACTTTCCATTTCCAATATTCGGAGTTTGTTATATCGACACCTATTTTTGCTTTGCCAACCCAAAAATTTTCAATTGGTGTGTTATAAGTATAAATATCAACCCAAGTATAATCTTGTGTATGAACAGGATTATCTGAATTTCCAAAATTATGTTCATACGTTTGAACCCACCCTGCATATACTGAAGGTGTTATGATAAGCAATGATAAAGCTAATATCAAAGTGACGAACGATATTTTTTTAAACATATAAAGCTTACCTCCTTATCATATTCTTTATATTTACAAAAACAAATTTTTATTCAATACATAAAAGTCACCTCCAATTAAAAAAACACCGGATTATCCGGAGTTAAAATATTCTTCCGCTGCTTTTTTACTCAACTTGTAGTTTAAAGAATAGAAGTACTTATTTTCCTGCAGCTCATATACGTAGAGCGTCAGGCAAACAATCCAATCATTAAATCATTTAATCACCCCCATTACAAATAAAAACTCCGGTGTCCCGGAGCTATTTCTTAATAAACTATAATTTTTTACTGCCGCAATAATGGTATTATATGCAACTAAATAGGCATTATAGGATTATCTTATTAAAATTACTGTTTAATTTTGTTATTATTAAATTACCGGTTAAAAGTTGGCAGTGCTGCCAGGATCCTTATTCAAAATGAAAGGCATGTGATTATTATGAAAAAAATGTCCTTTATTTTAATCATTGCGCTATTATTATTTGCAACGCCAGTATTTGCACAACAAGAAACTACGGGAAATGAAAAATCTTCAAAGGATATTATTAAGCAGATGGAAAAAGATATGAATAAAGCTGGAATAAAACGAGACCCGAATTTTGACCCAAATTCAATTTCAACTGAAGATATCACCACAGATAGCACTATTAGTGTGCCTATAGGTACTAATAAAACATTTACCTGGGGTAATGCCGGAAACAGTGCAAATGATGGTGACGGATTTGGCACATATGGGCATGGATTTGGCTATGCTAATGAACCGGGTTGGGCGGATGCTGGTGTATATATGATAGCGGTAGGTGAAGCAGGTAGTTGGGCATGGATTGGAAATGAAATTGAAGTTTCTGGATCAGGTTCGCGTTCTGCAACAATTTCATTCGATGGAGATTGGAAAGCTCAATTACAAACATTATTGCCTACAAAGGGTTCTACCGCTGCGGGAAAAGTTAGAGTATCTGTTTATGATTTAACCACATATGATGATATCGGTGGCAAAACATTCTTTGACAAAGAAATGTCCGGATATATGCCTGCGGATAATGGATCAATAAGTGATTCTATAACTGTAACACTCGAAGCGGGTCATAGTTATGCTCTGCGATTTGGTGTTTCAGCAGCAGTAGATTGCAACTATTATCAAGACCAAGCAGCGGCAAACCTTTGCGATGGAAGCGTATGGGGTGAGTGGACACCAGAGCCAGGAGGTTTCGGTGTAAATTATGATGAAATAAGCTTACAATGGAATTAATAAAATAAAGCAAGGGGGACGTTTTGTTCCCCCTTGCTTATTTAACGTTATTTGAAATAAAGATATACTATTATATCATGTTTATTGTAAGGAGTGGCACTGATTTGTTTCCCAGAATATATAGTATCTTTTTAACTATAATACTCATAATTGCGGTTTATGCAATAAGTTATCTAGTAGGCAATTTGTTTTCCTATTTAAATATGCCTGAGATTTATGCCAGGTATTTATACACGTTGATATTGTTAGTAATAGCAATATTGTTAAGAAATAAATATAGACCTGTTAGCGGACTAATAATAGCTTATATATTAATTACCCTCTTTTTTAATGTGGCCAAATTTTTTAACTAGGCAAAAGATTAAACCTTTTTATCAATAATCACCTCAATTCTTATAATTGTCGAATTCAAATTAAGCAAATTGCATTTTAATGTGGCATTTTGCATGAATTGCATATCAAATTAAGACTTCCAACGAACATTAATAATCTTGCAATATATATACGTAAACAACAACATTAATTCTGACTTTCTAATATTACTGTCCAATCCTCATAAATACTTCCATTTGTTTTAACAATACCTACTGCATATGGTGGGTTATCTGTAGTTGAAAGTTTTGTATCACCTTCTGGGCTATGTCCGGTTAAATCCATATCCACTACGGTTCCATTGGGTACATTTTCAATACTTGCATCAGTCCAAAATTCAATTTTCCAGCGATTTACTGGGTTTTTTGCAGGTAATTTGTTTTCAATGGAATGTACTGTTGCCTGTTTTGATAAATATGGGAAAATTGCATCTAAAGAATTGAGCGGCCCCACACTATCTACCAGTAAACTTATTTTTGCACCGGTTTTTGTAATTGGCAAATCCTCTTCTGTCATTCCTTTTGGAATAACTAAGTGAGTACTTATATCATCAGGAATAGGATCAGTTTGACCATCGGCTGCGCTAACCATATCTTTTATTCTAGGACGTTCTAATCCAATGACACAAAATTCTTCAGGTACTGTCCATTCAGAAGGTATACCTACTGAATCATATGTTTTTATTTCAAAAGTATATCGGTATTCCCCGGATGCCCAAAGGGGGCCTGAAACATCAGGTGATTCACTAGTTGGTATTTCAAAAAAAGGAGCACTGCTATTAACTACACCTGACTCATAAATAATAGTATTATCTGATTTTTTCTTAATAATAGCTTCGTATGCTGATTGTGAATCTGTCGGATCAGGGTCACTAAAAGACCAGGTAATTTGCGGTGTTGTTGAAGGGTAGCATGCATCTGGCAAATTTATATTGGGCTTGCTAGGTGGATTTCCAGCTTCCCATTTTACTGTTGTATCCCCAGGTGTTGGTGCTTTTATTTTTGGTGATACATCAAAATTACTGGTTGTTAGTTCAGCTTTCCAGGCTATATCCTGTCCTGAAGGTAGTTCTACCCAAAGGTCTTTGTTATTTAAACTAGGTTCAGTTAGACTTGCTTCACCTAAATTAGTCCATGTACTTCCGTTCCATTTTTCACTGATTTTGTTTCCTGAATCATTTTTTACACGCCATACAGGTGTAAAAGTTGAGCCATCAGTAGTTAAATACCATGTTATTGAAGTTTTTTTAGGTAAATCATGGTATGCGCGTATTCGTAAATGAGTTGTACTTACTGGTGGATTTTTTATTTCGGAAATCACAATTCCTTTTGGTGCATATCCACCTAGTTGGTCAAGATTGTTTACTGTAACTGAACGATCAGCATCATATACTAAATTACCACTATCAAAGCGATAGTATTTAACTTCATTCCCATCGACAATGATTCGATCATTTGTCCCCGGGCATAGTGCCACTGCTGTTGGTGAATTAAGTTCACCAGCAGGGACAGAAAGGACACTATTATATTGCATTGAACTTCCATCAAAAGAATAGTGTTCTACTTCATTACCGTCTATTATTGCGGTATTTATACTATCCCCTGATGAAATACATTTGGGATTATTTAATCCTGTTATTGCAAGGGCTGGATTTTCTACCATATTTGAACCTGTACTCATAAAAAAGCGTGCTTTATTATTATCCAAAACAATCATATTGTTTTTATCCGGGTAAAGGCTAAGTCCAATAGGATTAGTAAAATCAACGTCCGGTTCTAAACTGTAGTTACGTGATCCGTCAGTATATGTATAAATTTTTTGATTGCTTATTGTGGACACTGAATTAGCTTCTGCCCCTAAAAATAAAGTGCCTGTCATACCAGAAACGCTAAGAGCTGGATTTTCAACCATTTCTGAGCCTGTAAAACTGTAATGCTTTAATCCATTGTTTTTATCCAGCATTACAACGTCAGGATACGGTGATGGTGCTGCTATTGCTAGAGGATTATTCTGGTTAGGTATACTTAATATATCGTTTTCAACCATATCTGCTCCTGTCCATGAAAAGTGTTTTATTTTATCAGGTGTCATAACTACATAATCAGTACTTCCATCTGGCCAGAAAGCAACTGAATTGGGTGAAAAACGTGGCAAGCGTATCTCATTATTAGTAGTATCTACTATGCAATTTGTTAAATCTTCATTTATTGTAGAAGGCGTATCACCATTATCTATGCGATATTCCCACGAGGCTGTTGCCCAGGCCGGTATTGCACTAAAAAAAAGTATTAGAATTGTTAACAGTATAGTTCTCAATATGAATGTCACCTCCTACATAAAAAAAACGGGCATAACCCGGTGATTACAGTTTAAACATTGTTAATTGATTGGATGTTATATTACCAGCCGAATCTTTTACCTTGACAGAAATTTTGTGGGAACCATTCCCAGTAATACCTGTTGCAGTAGCATGATTATCAATGCTTGTCCAATTGCTCCAGGTAGAACCTGTATCTGCTTTGACTTTGAATATTGGTGAACTATCCTTGTTGTCTGTAGCTTCTACAATAACATCAAAGGTTGAGTTGGTCGTTGCGGTTGCTCCATTTAAACCCTCTACTTTTTTTATATTTGGGGGTGTTGTATCAGTTGCTTGTAGGTTATTAACCGTAGTTTCTATATTAGCTACTTTTGTATCCAGGCTATCTATCTTATTTTCAACATCGGGAAGTTGCGTATTACGTATATATTATACATAAACATGTATTAGCTTAAAAAGGGCAATCCCACAAGATTGCCCCTTTTAAGCTAATTTTTAATTTAACTGATTACAAATTTACTGCTGCTTCAATTGTTCTGCTAAAACCTCTGCAGTATGCTTTACAGGTATATCTTTATTTCTCTTATCCAGACCGCCGCTTATTTGCATCTTGCAACCAGGGCAATCTACTCCTACATTTGAAGCTCCTGTATCTTCAACAGCATTTAATTTTTTATCCAGCATCTGCTGGGACAATTCAGGGAACTTTATGGAGTAAGAACCGCCAAAGCCGC
>JAIPEW010000002.1 GCA_021736985.1 Clostridiales bacterium
AACATAGATACTGAGGACCAGGAAGCTCTGGATGAGTTACTCCCCTGGTCAACCACATTACCCAGCAATTGCAAGATAACAAAATAAGTTTACTATAAACCCCACCCGGTCCGAAAGGTGGGGTTTATTTGACGCTTACTTACTAACTTTATTTAGGGAAAAAGCATTTACATAAAATTATATATACTTCCAAATTTCTAAAAACTTATTTAAGATTATACTTTTTTAAACGATAATGTAAACGTTGCCTACTCATACCTAAGTCTGCTGCCGCTTTAGCAGCATTTCCATAATTTCGCTTAAGGGCGATAACAATTTTTTCTTTTTCCTGTTGTTTTATTTCATCCAAAATACTATTATTTTTTTTATCTATATTATAAGTTGTAATATTGTCATTTTCATTATTAATTTTGACTTCATCATTAGAGAATATTTTTAAATATTTAGGTATATGCTCTGCTTTAATAATAGTTTCATCATTTGAAACCAGATTCATTGCACATTCAAAACAATGCTTCAACTCCCTGATATTCCCATGCCAATAATAATTATATAGGTCTTCCAAAACATGAAGACTAACTTTTTTAATATTTTTATTTATTTTATTATTAAATTGACTAATAAAATATTCTATAAGAAGTTCCAGATCATCCAAACGTTCACGTAAGGGAGGAATAACCAAATAAATTACTGCTAACCTATAAAATAAATCACTTCGCAATTGTCCTTTTTTAATAGCTTCTGAAGGCTCTATATTACAAGTACTAATAAATCGCACATCAACAGAAATTTCCTTTTTACCACCTAAACGTATTACTTTTTTTTCTTCTATAACTCTAAGCAATTTACTTTGTAAGGTTAGGGGCATCGAATTAATTTCATCCAAAAGCAAAGTTCCTCCATTAACTTGCTCAAGTTGTCCCTCTTTGTCAATAGCTCCCGTAAAAACACCTTTAGTAGTACCAAAAAGGATCCCTTCTAAAAGACTTTCAGGAATAGCTGCACAATTTATTGCCAAAAATGGTCCCTTAGAACGTTTACTATTTTTATGAATACTTTGAGCAAACATTTCTTTGCCTGTTCCTGTTTCACCATAAATCAAAACTGATGATTCACTTTTAGCAGCAGCTTTTCCCCATTCAATACTTTCTAATAGTTTTTTATTCTTCCCCCAAATATCATTAAAAGAGTAGTATTTCTCTTTTCCTTCTTGTTTATTATTTTTATCAAGTTTTTCTTCATTGAGATTTAATATTTTTTCTGCAGTTCTTTTAAACTTAACATAATCACTTGTAATAGCGGCTGCGCCAATAATTTTACCTTCGGAATACAAAGGTAAACAACTACATACTATACTAACGTACTTCCCATCATGAGTAACATAGTTTTGATACCTATTTTTAATTGGTTTACCTTCTTTTAGTACGTTTAAAACTAAAGATGTTTTTTCATCTAATGAATATATATCGAGCCAGTGTTTTCCTAAAACGTCCTTAGCTTTTAAATCATCCAGTTTTTCCTGTGCAGGGTTAATAAAACGTAAATTCTCATTTTTATCTGCAACATGTATTCCTTCATCAATAGAGTTTATTATATTTTCATATGTTTCTTTTAAAAGTTTTACCTCTTTATACTTGTTTTCCAATTCATAATTTAAATGATTTTCTGATACAAATAAGATTTTAAAATTAGCATTATTTTGGGAAATTATTATTTTTCTTACAATCACTTTTTTTTTCAAAACTTGCATTTTATAACTTATAGATTCCCTATTATCTGTTTTTAGACCAGGCATTATGTTTTCTATTTTGGAACCTATGATTTCTTCTTTTAACAAATTTAAGATATTTTGTAATTTTTCATTACATTTTATAATAATTCCTTGACTGTTCAAAATAACTATACCTTCTTGAACACCCTCCAAAATTGTATCAAACAGATGTTTATCAAGTGATTTTTCCCTGTCCATGATAGTTTCCTCCTTACTTTATAACAATGCTAAACTATATAATAAAATAAATTTAACCTGAAATATTCATAAAACAACCAAGAAAAGCTTACAAACCCAAGCAAATCACTACTTTAAAAAAATTAACAAAATCACCTATTAAGTGAAGTCAAATGTATAGAAAAAGAGCCCAATCTTTGGTAATGTTAAAGGTGACCAATCCTAAAAACATACCAAGGAGGACTCTTTCTATGAATAGTGTACAGGATTACAACATGAACTTCAACTCCCGAATGAAAGTAAATTTTGAAAGTGGCAACTAACCTTAGACGCAGGCTTATTATTATACAAAGAATTTGACCATAAAATCGGTCTTTCCGAGGCAGTTAAGGAAATGTTAGTTGTGCACAATCCTATTTGTCAGCACTGATTTTGAATCGAATGCAGTGAAACTGCAGTTAGCAATGTTGGCATATAACTTTAACAATTGGTTTCGCAGATTATGCTTACCGGAACAAATGAAACCGAACCGGATGGAGACGCTGCGATCAAAATTGATCAAAATACTTGCCTCGTTTTGGCTAAGATTATAGGGAGAAAATGGAAAATTTTAAAAAATAAATGTCACATTGGTAGTTTGCAACCTAACATTATCCATATTTATGTAGGATTTATATTAAACCTTCCATTTAAGGTGAAGTAACTTATGCAGTTATATCTGCTAAAGTGTAGAGGAAAATATACATAAAAAAACTTTTTTATGTATATTTTCCCATCACCTTTAAGTGGCTGTGAATATTTCAAGTTTAATTATTTTTAGTATATATTTTAACAGGTAAGCTAAATATTTGAACAAACATTTACTGGATCTTTTTATAATCCGTAACTTACTGTTAGGGACAGCAATTATTAATTTCTTATTTTAGCAAACATATGCTAGAACACACAAAAAAGAGCAGTTAATAACTGCTCCAGAAATAATTATGTAAATATAATATATAAATATTTAACTCAACTTTCGCAGCCCAAATTAGGCAATAAATCCTTGATATAAACGGGTAGACCGTCAATCCATTCCTGCAGTTGATAAATGATTTCTGTTTGTTTTTTAGTAACGCCTAAAACAAATTAGCATTAATTGCCTTAATGCTAATTTAATATCGATATCTTTAACATCATCACAACATATAAAAAACAAACCACCCAGAGACCTATCATCTCGGTTTTGCCTGCGTTCCCACTCAAGAACCAGATATCGACTAAAGACAATGGTAGTGTGGCTAATGAGCATATCAAATGAACGGCCCTGGAACTCAGTTCCGAGTTTAAGATGGGATTTGGCAAATTTAAAGAAAGTTTGTCGGGTAAAAGACTGGCGCGGTATCGAACCACGACCCGTTTCCAGCCCCTCCCCATAAGAACTGCTCGTGAGGTTTTCCCTCAAGCAGCTCACCCAGTAAACTTAGTCAGAAGGGTTATGAGACCTATCGAATGGTAGACACTTTCATCGGTATCCCTCTACGTTTTTAAGGGGATGGATTTTCCAGTCCCAGTAAAGTCCAAGCACATTGTAGAGATACTCATTACTCCACCTCCGCCACCCGATACTACACTTTCGTCGCCGTTTCCTTCTTGTCAGCAGAGTTCGGATTTTCATTTCCGTATAGTCGCGCACTTCACTAAATGCACGGCTGGAATTCCCGACCCGAAAGTAATTGACCCATCCGGACAATATAGCATTAACTTGTTTCACTATGTCCTTTGCTGGTTTTGCGCCCCCGTTTTTAATCAATTCACGAATTCGCGTCTTTACCGCAACACGGGCTTTCTTTTTCGGTGTCATAAGGATGAAATACCCGGTTTTGCTCCGGTTCTGAACTCGCCTAAAGTCAAACCCGAGAAAGGAGAATGATTCGCCCTTTAGTACGTTAACCATCCGGGTCTTTTCTAAGTTAAGCTCTACTCCCAAGGGTTCCAGTCTTTCCCGCAGTCGCTGTAGTGCTAGTTTAGCCCATCCGCGTTTACTGGAGTGTCCGCTTACTGTGACCACTATATCATCGGCAAACCGATGATAGTTCACCGCCTCGTAGTTGCCTTCCGCTGTTTTGCGCCGGATGGCATCGAGTGTCCAGTCAACCTCATTTAGGTAGATATTAGCAGCAAGTGGAGAAAACGGGCCGCCTTATGCAAAGAAAGTTATTATGCAAAGAAAGTTATTATGCAAAGTAAGGAGCTGAAAAGCTGACAAATCCTGAAATATTTTTTGATTATCTTTGCATAATCCCCCATGATAAAGGTAAGAGCAACTCGCTCAAATCATTATTTAAGGGGGATGCATCTATGCGCCACCAACCATTAGCAGAACTGCTTAAAGACGTTGAACAGGAAATGGTTAAGCTTCATTACAACAAAGGGACACTGAATTTTTACCGCAGACGTTGGAAAATGCTAATAGAATTTGCGAGAGAACGGGGTGAAACCGAGTATTCAGAACAACTAGGGCTTGACTTTGTTGAACACCATTTTGGCTTGTTAAAAAAAGACAGTGAACGAAGACTTAAAACATCTGAAGTGCAAGAACTACGTGTCATCCGCATGATAGGTGGGTTCCAACTCCACCGAACCATCTTACGCCGGTACTATAACCATAAACAAATTCTAACTGACCCGTATTGGATTGAAATCAGTAACCATTTTAAACAGTACTGCAAAGAAAAAGATTATTCCAGTGTGACCCTTGATCATTATGTGAAGCAGTCTATGCGCTTTATGGATTACTTGAGGGCACAGGGCATTACCTCCTGTAAGGGGATAACTATTGACCTTATCAACAACTACATCAAAACTCTGGCAGGATATTCTTACAAAACTGTGGAGCAGATTATTTGTTCCCTGAGAGCTTTTTTCCGATTTCTCTTGGAAACGGGAAAAGTCACCATCGATTTTGCGGCTAAAACACCCATGGTCCAGGCAAGAAAACAAACCAGGATTCCGTCGGTATGGACCAAGGAAGAATTGCAAAAGCTATTTGATGCTATTGACAGGGCAAATCCAAAAGGCAAACGAGACTATGCTATTATCCTGCTGGCATGCTGTCTAGGAATGCGCTGTACAGACATCAAAAACCTGCGGTTTAACAATTTTTATTGGGAAGATAAAAAGCTGATATTCATACAGTCAAAAACGAAAGAAACAGTGAGCCTACCATTACCTTCTGAAGTTGGCTGGGCCATAATTGACTATCTAAAGTACGGTCGTCCCCAATTTAAAAGCCCCTATGTGTTCTTAAGGCATCTAGCACCTTTTGGTCCCTTTTCGGAAAGCGATCATCTTCATCAGATAATTGTTAGTTACATGAGGCAAGCTCATTTGCCCACACTGAAAAAAAGAAGAGGAATGCATTCCCTGCGCCATACCTTAGCCAGCATGCTACTGGAAAAAGAACCCCCCTTATCTGTCATAAGTGACATTCTTGGCCATGCCGATCCCGACTCAACTAAAGTCTATCTAAAGGTAGATATTGGCAAACTAAAGGAATGTGCATTAGATCTCGAAGAGGGAAAAGGCAATGTGTAAGCTCGAGTATGCTGGTCCCTTCAGAAAATACATCAAAGAACACATTGAACTAAAACAGGCTATTGGATACAAATATGTGGTTGAGGCCATGCATCTAAAACGTTTTGACCAGTTTACCCTGGGAAAATATCCGAATGCCACCTGCCTGAACAAAGAGATCGTTTTGGATTGGTGTAGCAAACGGCCACATGAAGCGCAGGCAAACCAAAGTGCTCGAGCATCTGTACTCCGCCAGTTTTCAAAATATCTTGATGTGTTGGGCTTAGAGCCCTACATCTTGCCTAAAGGGTACTACCCGAAGGAACCACAGTATACACCTTACATTTTTTCAAAGAAAGAACTGCTCCATTTCTTTACACAGACTGAGCAGTGCCATTATTCTCCTGAATGTCCCTGCCGACACCTTATTATGCCGGTATTCTTCCGAATGATCTATTTGTGCGGACTTCGAGTTACTGAAGCAAGACTGTTAACCGTTGGTGATGTTGATTTAACCAGTGGAGTGCTATCTATTCATCATTCTAAAAAAGATAACAGCCGGTTTGTACCCATGTCGAATAGTCTTGTGCAACGATGTCGTGATTATTCAACTAAAGTTCATGGATTTGCTACACCTGAAGAATACTATTTTCCTGCTCTGGGCGGTAAACCCATGACAAATACTAATGTGTATCATAATTTCCGCCGGTTCCTGTGGCAGGCTAGGATTTCTCATGGAGGCAGGGGAGTTGGCCCAAGAATCATGGATTTTCGCCACACCTATGCGGTTCACTGCCTCAAAAAATGGACCGAGCAAGATAAGGATTTGGCTGTTTACTTGCCGATGCTCAGGACCTACATGGGCCATGATTCTTTTCAGGATACGGCTTATTACCTGAGACTGACCGCCGATGTTTTCCCAAGCATCATCCTCAAACTACAAAACCGGTATCCAGATGTTATTCCTGAATTGGAAGGTGATTTCAGTGAAACCAACTGATTTCGCCAAACACTTAACGGCCTTTTTATCCAACTGGTTAATAAAACAGCGTAACGCCAGCCCCAAAACGGTTCAGTCCTATCGCGATACTTTCAAATTGTTGTTGAAATATTGCCAGGAGAAAGAACACATTTCGCCGGAACAGATCACCATGTCAAATTTAACAGTGGATGTGATCAAAAACTTTCTTTCTTGGTTGGAAACAGAAAGAAAGTGCAGTATCTCAACCAGAAACCAGCGACTGGCAGCAATTCATTCATTTTTTCGGTATGTGCAGATGGAAGAACCTTCAGGACTTTATCATTTTCAAAAAGTTACTGCTATCCCGGTGAAAAAGGCCAGCAAACCAGTTGTGGAGCACCTGACACCGGAAGCTATGAAATTGCTGCTTGACCAACCTGACAAAAACCATCCGTGGGGTCGGCGGGACTTAACCCTGATGAGTGTGCTGTATGATACTGGTGCAAGGGTTCAGGAACTGATTGATGTCAAAGTTGGGGATGTGTTGCTTTCACCACCTCCAGTCATAATTCTTACCGGCAAAGGGAACAAGATTAGGCGTGTTCCCCTCATGAAAAACACAGCGTTTCTTCTCCAAAACTACTTGGCAGAAAACCGACTTAATAACCAGCACAAAAGACAGTATCCACTTTTCACCAATCGCCAGCATCATCAACTGACAAAAGAAGGGGTTGCTTATATTATTGGCAAGCATGCTAATGTTGCTAGGAACCAATCATTCATTGTTCCACAAAAGGTTACCCCACATATGTTTCGTCATAGCAAAGCCATGCATCTGCTCCAAGCAGGCGTTAATCTTATCTACATCCGTGATTTTTTAGGGCATGTCGATATTAAAACTACCGACATCTATGCCCGGATGGATACGGAAATCAAGCGTAAGGCCATTGAAAATACTTATCCCGATCTCATTGCAAACAATCTACCGGACTGGAACAAAGATCAGGCTCTGCTCTCGTGGTTGTCTGAATTAAAATAGTTTGAGGTTATGCGAAGTAAACGGAGTGGGCATCACTTATTTTAGCGGCTTTACAAAGTTTACTTTGCATAACGTTTTACTTTGCATAAGGCGGATTATGCTAAGCTTTGCATAATCCGCCTTGCGGAACGCCGATTTTTCCTGTTACCTTTATTATCTGTTTTACGAAGTGCATGACTTTTGGGTCGCAGACACGTTTCGCAATTTTCCCCAGTAGTATGTTGTGCCGTATCGTGTCGAAGTAGCGGGTCAAATCAACATCAATCACTGTAGTCATACGACGTAACACACTGCGCCGTACTCCCGCCAATGCTTGATGTGGGGAACGCTTCGGCCGAAATCCATATGAGTTCGAACAGAAATCAGCTTCAAAGATTGCTTCCAGTATGAGTTTCAACGCCCCTTGTACCACTCGATCCCGAATGGTCGGTATTTGTAGTGTTCGCATTTTACCGTTTGCCTTCGGGATATCAACTTTGCGGTTGGCTTTTGGACGATATGTTCCAGCGTGCAATTCTGCCTGGATACTTTTTAGAAACGGGATGACACCCTCTTTTTCCACATCAGCGAAACTTTGTCCGTCGATACCGGAGGCACCGCCGTTTTTCTTTGCACGTTGATATGCTTCATGAAGAGTTGTCATCTTTGTAATGTGGGTGAATATTCCCCAAAAACGATGTGTAGGTTCGGACTTCGCCTTTTGATAGATTCGCCGCCTCAGTTCCTGCAAGTTAATGGGTGTTATTGTCAAAGCACCCTTGCCTCCTTTGGTCGTGCGAAATGTTTACAGGTTCGGACCCTTTCCTCCCCGTGTGTTTTGCTGCACACGGATCTCCGGTACTACGATCCGTTCCGCCACCCTGACACCTGCCTTCCCATTTCCCGCTCACGGTTATAGGGAAGACCTCCTCGATGAGGTTTCTTCACCGGGTGTCGAGGGTTTCTCCAGTTTCCACAGCATCTTTCCCTCCATGTCGCCGCTGATACCCCGCCGGTGAGCACTGCCGTTTCAGACTCTTTTCGGTCAGCACTTGTTGCTTTCGCGCGTTATCGACCGTCTCAGCCACCGAATTTGCGTGTAACGAGGCTACATCTGCGTTCACTGTGCGTTACAACCTGGAGTTTTGCTCACGTTCCTTGAACGTGTTGTCAGAGGGCTTCACCGTCTCGTTTTCACTTCACGGTGCCTCTCAAGCTACAGGAGTAGAGTCTTTTCTCCCGGTCGGACTTTCACCGATTAGATGCTATGTCCTTAGCTGGACACGCCAATACTCCAACGCATACCGTAGATACGCACAATTTCAGCGTCCGCCAAACTAAGGTCAGTGCTTAAAATGGCTAACCACTGGCGGTGGTGGTTACAGTTTTGCATGAATACACAATTTTTAATGGCAGACCGCAGGTTGTTTGGACTTTGACGAAACCTAAAATCTCTGCTTTTTGCTGCTTTGGAATTTTGGCATATAGTTCACTGAGTGTAAGATGCTCGCCGTTTAGAATATACTTTTGCTTAAGTTCTTTAACCATGCCGATAGTATAAAACCCTTCATCGCTTAAAGACCGAAGTAAAGGGGCATGAGTAAACCAGCTATCCATTAGTACGTAATTCGCAGAAAATCCTGCTGATAATACGTTTTGCAACATCTGCACAACGGTATCTGGCTTTCTTTGCAAAGCTTCGGCACAGCGTTTATACCCGTGAGTTCTTTTATCCAGGTTTTCTTGCATTTCACAATGCCTGTTCTCTGCTTTGGCTGAACTGTGTATTGTAAAATCTATAGGAGCAAAACTAAAACCATCAGACCAACCGAGGGTTAACATGCTGTAACCACGTATAAAGCGACCAACTGTATGGTCATGAACCCGGGCCAATAGCTCAACTTTTTTGCTGCGCTCTCGGCGTAGTACAGAATCATCAATTATAAATACTTGAACCCGGTCTGATGAAGTGAGTTTCTCAAAATACTTCACCACGGTCAGGCTTAATCCATGTAAAAAGCGGCGCCAAGCATATTTCGGGTAATTAAGAAAGCGGTAAATAACGTCTTTGCCAAGCAAATGACTGGCCACATCCACTTTGTAGTATGCGATATAAGTTGCGGCCTTCAAAAACCAGGGTGAAGATAATCTTGAACACCACTAGGCTCGACAAGCCAAAGGATTTCTTTATTCCCACGGTACAAAGTAGGTTACCTATTTGTAAGGTAGAAAAATTTGAGTAAAACGCTGTTCTTGCTTCTCAAGCAGAGGGTTTTGTTGTATCATTGTTTCAAGACACCTTTCTGTTTGGGATGGATTTGTGGTGATTTCCATTATTATACCAAACTAGAGAGGTGTCTTTTGTCAATATAGATAATTCTTTGCTAAAAAATCTGCGTATTACAGTGTTTCAACATTATTACTAAGGTGAGAAAGTTGAGTATTTAATTAACTATATTTTTATAGTTCTAACCTGGTACCTACATTATTCACTAAAGCGCGATTTAATATTTCTCTACCTACAACTACATCGCATACTGCCATTCCTATATTACTGCACACAATCAATTCCTCTTTATTTTCTCTGCCTTTATTTACGCCTGCTAGCATTTCTCCTGTTTCACAACTTATCTTAGGTAATCCATCTGGAAAATATCCCATATTATTAAATAATTCAAATTCTTCAATACTATCTACTATATACTTATCAGCTCTTTTCGAAGTTACTGGATCCCAAAATGTATTCAAATCGCAAGGTAAAATAGTTTGCCCTTTTGATACCCATTCATCCTTAACTACAGCATGTGGCTCTTTCAAGATAATAGTCGCAGAACTTAAAACTTCACAACTTTTTGTAACCTGTTCTGGATTTTTCCCTTTAATAATTTCAACACCAATTTTAGGTTGAACTTCTCTGATTAAATTATCCATAGCTTCTTCTTTAGTATCATAAACATATATTTTTTTAAGTTTTTTCAATGTACGAACTGAATATTTGACATGCTCAATTCCTTGTATTCCACATCCAAACATTCCAAATGTTTCTGCATCAGGATGCAAAGCTTCAGCAGCTAACATAGTAACCGCAGGCGTCCTCATTGCTGTTATCCATGTAGAATCCATTAATGCTATAGGACAACCTGATGATATATCATTTAATATAAGTAATCCTGTAGTTTGGGGTAAACTAAACTTACTGGGATTAAAAGGATAACATTCTATCCATTTCGCACCAACTGCTTTTTTGGATGGTATATATGCAGGCATGGCATGGAAAAACACTTCTTCAAATGGATGTACACCAATTTTAGCTGGCATTTCATATTCTTTTTTTCCATGTTCAATCAAAGCATCTTTAGTAAGATTAAGTACATCTTCTTCTGTGATCCCCATATCAATCACTTCTTTTTTAGTTAAATATACCATTTCTTTTCCAATTTCAAGTTTTTCTAAAATCCAATTCCGATCAGCTATAATATCAGCGTTAATTTTCATTATAGATCCTCCTCTTTATATTTTTTAATAATAATTATCTAATAATTAAATTTGCATCTTTATATTTTAAACCAAACCTGTTATGAGAATAATCGTAACCACTACTGGAATTACATAGCATACAAGCACTTTCCATGATTTAGAGATTTTAAAATTACTGGCACCCATATTTGTATCTTCCATAAAATTTTCAAATTTCCATACAAACGCAGTGTATAAAGATAATAATAATGCACCTGAAGTCAATAAGACATTACCTGAAATATAGTCTACAAGGTCAAATATATTTTTACCAAATATTAATACATGTGCCCATGGCCCCTGTGATAAAATAGATGGTATCCCTAAAATTAACATTACTCCTATAGTTACCCAAACTGCTTTTTTACGTTTAATATTACATAACTCTGAAGTAGTTGATGCTAATGCTTCTATAAAGCCTACTCCTGTACTAAAGGAAGCTAATATTAGTAAGAAAAAGAATATTGCCCCAAAGAAATTTCCTCCTGGAAGTTGAGCAAATAACTTTGGCATTGTTAAAAAGATCAAACCAGGTCCTGCATCTGGCATCATCTTAAATGCAAATAATGCAGGAAATATTACCAAACCAGCTATAATTGCTATTAACATATCAAATAATATAACTAAAATACCATCTTTAGGTATATCTGATTCTTTAGGTTTTAAATAACTACCATACATAAATGCTGCAGCCATACCTATCCCTACTGAAAAAAACGCTTGTCCAAGTGCTGCTAAGATTGTGGAACTGTTTATTTTTGAAAAATCAGGAGTAAAATACCATTGTATACCTTCCCAAGCTCCTGGTAAAGTTATAGATCTTATTGCTAATATAATTAACATGATAAATAATGTTGGCATCATAATTTTACAAGCTTTTTCAACGCCGTCTTTTAGCCCTCTTGTCACTATTAATCCCAATATTATAGCTGGCGGTATTGTATACATGAACACTTCTATTGGGCTTGACACAAGGGTATCAAATATATTAGATATCTCTGCTGCTGATGCTCCATTAAATGTACCTAATGCTACTTTAAATAGATACGCAAAGATCCATCCAATAATCATTAGATAATAAGACATGATAAGCAATGCTGCAATTGAACCAAACCATCCTATCAATACCCATGGACTACCTTTTTTAGTTGCCTTACGCATACCTGATACAGGATTTAATTGCATTTTTCTTCCCAAACTAACTTCTTCGATAAATAAAGGCACACAAATTACTGCACAAATTAAAACATAAGTTAATAAAAATGCTCCACCACCATTCTCTCCAACCATGTAAGGAAATCTCCAAACGTTACCTAAACCAATGGCAAATCCAGCAGTTGCCATTATAAACCCAAATCTGCTTCCCCAACTTTCTCTTTTTTTACTATCTTCCATTTACAGATTCACCTCTTTCATTATTTATTTAATTAATAAAATACGATGCGAATTAACCCTCCTTTGCATTAGTTTCTAATTTTACAGTGCAACTTCTATGCCAAGAATTAAAATATCTATATTTATTACACTAAATTTCATTTATCTATGAGTATAAAGTTCAGATATTTCAATATAAAAAACAATTGAAGTTTTATGATAATTTTTATTTTTTTTACTAACAATTTATAAATATTTTACTTTTTTGAATTTTACTTTTTTTAACGTCATTTGTACATTTTGTACATTTTGGACATAGTGTTACTTCAAAAGAATAATCCTTTAAGTTTCCGGGAACTAAAAATTTTGATTGAAAGCAGAAGATTTAGTAGCAACAAAAGGGATACAAAGGGAGAAAATACCCACAATCACCAAAGAGAATCCTTGATGCATTTTACATATTGAAATTACTGTACCAATAAAATTAAAACTAAAATTAAAGATTTAACAAGATGTATCAGGACTTTACCTCAAGAGTTTAGTACTTTTATTCTTCAAGGATAGGTTATTTAATATTGATAAAGGACACGTGTAACGTAAAATAAACTTAACAATTTTCAGCAAATAACAATGAACACTATTTACCATAAAGTACCTTTTCCGGTATGATTGAGCCGGAATAATCAATCATACCGGGAGAGGTATATGAAACAAATAGAAAGGTGGCAAATGTACTTAAAAATTCAAGAATTAAAAAGATTGAATTTGAAAATTTTTCAAATCGCAGGGCATGTTGGAGTTAGTAGAAACACCGTCTACAAATATATTGATATGACACCAGAAGAATTTCAGCAATCCTTGGAGAGGCGAGACTTATCAAGAGTTTTTATACAAATTAATCAAGCATGAGGTTAAAAGGCGTGATGAAAAGTCTCTGGAAAGGCGACTTAAACAGGCTGCCTTTCCAGAACACAAGACACTTGAAGAGTTTAATGTAAATGAACAAGAGGTTTTGAGCAAAAAACAGCTCAAACAGCTGAAAGAGCTGCAATGGCTGGAACAGGCATACAATCTAGTACTGCTGGGACCACCTGGCGTTGGCAAAACTCTCATTGCTACCGGCCTTGGGTTGAAGGCAGTGCATCGTGGCTATGACCTGGTGCAGGTCCTTAAAACTCAGGAAATTACGCGTAGCTCTAAAACAAAACTGAAACGCATTATTGCTTCAGACCTTGTAATAATTGATGACTTAATGTTTTTAGCCATGGACCGTAATGAAGGCAATCAATTCTTTCAATTAATTAATAAGCTTTATGACTAGTCTTCAGTGATAATAACTTCTAACAAAGGCCCAGAAGATTGGGGTGAATTGCTTGGTGATCAGGCAATAGCTACTGCCATATTGGATAGGCTCATCCACAGGTGTGAGGTTATAAACTTTACTGGTGACAGCCATAGAATGACGCACAAGAAAACCACTTCTGGTAATAACTAGGTTTTAAAAATTATTTTCTAAGAATTGTTCAAAGTTACTTGACAGTCACAACACTTTAATAGTACCCTTGCTATCTTGTCCCCACCTCTATTTTTACTTTACTAAATTTAGCAAGTGCTCTACCCCTAATAGCTTGCTGCGGGACAACCCCTGAACTTTTACGATAGAGCTTTCTAACAATAATTCTGCATAGATTTTGTATTTATCAGAAAAACTATAAGAAGATTCGCCCCAGGCATAGGAGGTGAAACATTGAAACCGGAGGTAGAAGAAATTATGATAAACCGTGAAGTGGAGAGAAAATTAAACAATGCTGAAAACTACTTGTTTGAACTTGGAAAATTAGCCGACGAAATGAAAGGAAAATATGAATTCTCTGCTGAAGTAGCAAATGTTGATAAAATGAGGAAGCTGGCTAATGATGCTAAAACAGAAATAACAAATGCTAAATCCAAAAATGACTAAAAAATACAAGAGGCAGTGCCTCTTGTATTTTAATCCCTTTTTAATAAGAAAACTATAGTTTTTGCCAGGCCGGTGGTACTCTCCGCTCCCTACTCCGCACATAAAATTGTCCGAGCTCAATCGGCCTCAGGCACCGGAGATCTCGCTCCCTCCGGTCGCTCAGACATGTACCGGCGCTTTTCCTCGGCCTCTTTCGCTCTCTGAATGCGCCTCCGTACGTCCGTTCCGAGCACCACTGGCCTTAACACGGCTGCTGAAAGAACTTTCATTCTCCGCTGTGAAGTTTAATTATATTATCTAAGTCCCTGGCAGCAGTTTCTACATTTTCCGCACCGGCTATTTCTGTAATCACTGCTATAGAATTTGCCCCTGCATCCACAGCATCAGCAGCATTGTAAGCTTTAATTCCGCCTATGCCCACTTTAGGTATTTTTATTGTTTTGGAAACTTCCCTCATGAGTTCTAATCCCACGGGAGACATTACATCACTTTTACTCTCGGTAAAAAAGAGGGGCCCTACTCCTATATAATCCGCACCCTGTTCCTGCGCAGATTTTGCCTGTTCTATACTGTGTGTTGAAATACCGATTAATTTACCGGGCCCTAAAATTTTTTTAGCACTCTCTACAGGCAAGTCATCTTGCCCAAGGTGCACACCATCAGCATCAACAGCATAAGCTACATCGACCCTGTCATTTACAATAAAAACTGCATTGTATTTCGCAGTTAGCTCTCTAATCTTTCTGCCAGTAGAAATAAGCTGGCATACACTAAAACTTTTTTCTCTTAACTGAATAATTTTAGCGCCTCCCAGCAGCGCCTGGTGCACTACTTCTTCCACCGGCCTTCCAAGTGAGAACTCTTCACCTGTAATAAAATACAAGCCAGAATTAAAATGTGTTATTTTTTCTTTTGTACCAAGTTTATCAGTACTTGCCTGTAATTTTTTTTCTAAACTATAACTTTGAAAGCGCAACACCTTGGCTTCAAAACCAAGATCTGCAGACACAAGCTTTCCGTATTCCTCAAGTACCCTGGCAGCTTCTTCTATTCTTTTTAGATTAGCAGTTACAACTTTTGAATAATCGTCCCGGTGCATTTCCGTAGGTAGTTTAGTATTTTTACCAATATCACAACTGCTGTCCCGGTACGTTATAAGGGTATTATTTCCACCAGGAATAAACTCCATAATCCGGGAAAGTTGATGGCGCATTTCCTTGGCCTGGCTCATAATATTAGCATCATTCAACAAAAAACGCCCTGCATCCTCTACCACCCTCAAACCTTCCCGGAGCCTGTTTAAATTTGCATCTATAATCCTGTACGGCATATATGCCGCTCCTTTTTACAGTTTTTTACTTTAGATACTGCTCTATAATTTTTAATGCACAGTACTCGCCGCACATAGTACAAGCTTCATTATCTTCAGGATTACGGTCCTGGCGATACTTATCAAATTTTTCCGGGTCCAGGGCCAGCTCCTTTTGCTTTTTCCAGTTTAATTCTTTACGTGCAGTGGACATTGATTCATCCCATTTTTTAGCACCAGGAATATTTTGAACTATATCTGCAGCATGCCCTGCCAGCCTGGATGCCATTACTCCTTCCCGGACGTCTTCAGCCGTAGGAAGGCCTAAATGCTCGGCCGGGGTAACGTAACACAGGAAATCCGCTCCTGTCATTGCTGCTACTGCTCCACCTATTGAAGCATTTATATGATCATATCCCGGGCAAACATCTGTCACAAGGGGACCGAGCACATAAAAAGGTGCTCCTTTACAGATGCTTTTTTGCATCTGTACATTAGCTGCAACTTCGTTCAGGGGTACATGGCCCGGTCCCTCAACCATCACCTGTACACCAGCTCTGCGAGCCCTTTCCACCAGTTCTCCCAGGACTACCAATTCTGCAATCTGGGATTGATCTGAAGCATCATTTATACATCCCGGACGGAGCCCATCACCCAAACTTAACGTAACATCATGCTCAATGCACATTTCCAACAAGCGGTCATAATGCTGGTACAAGGGATTTTCGTGTCCGTGATGTACCATCCATCCTGCTAAAAACGCTCCGCCTCTGCTGACTATATCAGTTACGCGTCCTTCTTTTTTTAATATTTCAACTACATTCCTGGTTACTCCGCAGTGCACGGTTAAAAAATCAACACCATCTTCAATATGCTTTTCGATAACTTTAAACAGATCATCACCTGTTAAATCTACTACTGCCCCGTATTTTTCACGTGCTTCAATCATGGCCTGGTATACCGGCACTGTCCCTACCATGACAGGACAATGACTTATTACAGCACGGCGGTTAGCATCAAGATCTCCACCTGTACTTAAATCCATTAAACTGTCTGCACCGGCTTTCAACGCGGCATCCAGCTTGACTAATTCATTTTTAGTTTCCGGAAAATCAGTGGAAGTACCTATATTAGCATTTACTTTTGTTTTAAGACCTTTTCCAAGGGCAATAGGCTTTAAACCGCTATGCCTTATATTACCGGGAATAACAATGGTACCTTCTTCTATGCCGGCCCTAACAAATTCCGGGCTAACATTTTCTTTTTCTGCTACTTCTTTCATTTGTGCTGTTATTTGCCCTTTACGGGCTGCATCCATTTGGGTCATTATACTACTCCTTTCTGATTATAACCGTTCCAACAGCTCACGGGCTACTTTACTCCCGGACAGAAGCATACCGCCAAATACCGGTCCCATTCTCTGGCCGCCGTAAGTAGCATTGGCTGCCATACCGCTTACATACAACCCTGGATATACCTCTCCGGTGTTAGCAACTACTTGTTCTTCCCCCCGGTCAGCCCACATAGGCTTTTCTCCTTCGGGCATACCATTTTTAGTCTTTAATACTGCACCCATTTTATTTACCAGTTGATTAACTATTACTGCATCATGTCCGGTAGCATCCAGAACAAACCTGGCATCAACCATAAGAGGATCTACATGCAGACCTGCGGTATCTACCGGGGTCCAGTTAAGTACTAGCCCGGCCAGGTAATCGTCTTTTGTCATTACATCTTCAACAGAGACCAGGTTAAATATCCTGGCACCAGCCTGCACAGCTTTTAATGAAAGTGCAGCAACGCATTCTACACAGTTTGCCACGTAGTATCCTTGATCATATTCTTTATAGTTTATGTTAAATTCATCAAATATCTCTTTAGCATCTTCCTGGAAGACTGCCTTATTCATCATCATGCCGCCTCCCCACATGCCGCCGCCTATACTCAGCTTACGTTCAAAAATAGCAACTTTTTTCCCTTTCCTGGCCAGGTAATAAGCTGCTGCCAACCCGGAAGGCCCGGCTCCAACTATAGCAACATCTGAGTGCAGCGCTTCTATCAATTCCTCGTTATAAGTATTAATTATAGCCTTAGATATTTTAGTATCATCCAACAACATTTTAACTACTCCTCTCTGTTTAAAATAAAAAACACACCCGCAGGACAGGTGTGTTATAAATACTTAATCCCCTTCCCTACGCAGGCATTACCCCGGTCAGGTTCATGGGGTCAGACACTTACTAGCCTTTCTCAGCCTATAACATAGGCTCCCCCTATTTGATATTTACTTTTCAGTAATTATACCATATAATTTATAATTTAGAAATATTATTTTTATCTCTCATGGTGAGGGTTCTTACTAACTATTTCCACTGCTTTCATAACAGCCTGAGTTACATCTATCCTCATCTGTGCCTCTAATAAAGATACTCTTTTTTTTACTTCTCCTTCTTCTGTAGCAACATAATTAGCAGGCAAAGTATTTAAAGCAATAGCAGCAACATCTTTACGACAGCGTTCACACCCGCAAAAATTATCAACTTTGCTTAAAATATCATCCAACAATTCATCTAAAAGACGCTCAGTCACATTCACCAGACAGACCATATATAACGCTCCTTTAAAACTTTATTAATACAGTTTAAAATTTCTATAAAAATATTTAGTATCCTCTTTAAAAAACATAAATAGACAATAATCTAACAAAATTTTCTTAAATCTTTAATTTATTATAATGGAGGTCAACTTGCTTACACCAAAAGATTATGTACATTTATACAATATAACAAAAGATATTACACCTTTAAAGACTGACTGCGGCCAATTGTGCGGCAGTATATGCTGCCGCACTGACGAAAAAAATTCACTGGGAATATACCTTTTTCCGGGAGAAGAATGCATGTTTAATGGGGATGAAGAGTGGATTCAGTGGGAAATATGTGACCGTGATGAACAATTTTTCCCACCTTCATGGCCTCAAAAACTATATTTTATAAAATGCACATCCTTTTGCCAGCGTGAAAAACGCCCCCTGGCCTGTCGTTTTTTCCCGTTAACACCTCATTTTAACAATCAAAACAACTTTTGCCTTATTTATGAAACTCTTGATCTACCTTACAGCTGCCCCCTGATAAGCAAAAAAATACCGCTGCAAGAAGAATTTATAAAAACAGTTGCAGGTTGCTGGGAGATAATGTTGAAAGATTACAGGTTAGAAGATATAGTCAGAGAAGACTCGTTAGAAAGGGAAATTGAATACTCACAGAATATAGAAATAGTCTGGCAAGGTTAACAATAAAAATTTATATTCCCACAATAAAGTTGCGTTTCATTATATTTGCACAAATTAAGATCAAAAAAGAAGTAAATAATAAGTAGTAAAAAGGAGGTCAGTTAATGGGTATATTCAGACGCAGTTTGTGGGAAACAAATCCTAAGATAGACCCGGGTACTTTCAGCTTTCCTGAGCCGGGATGGATAGGCTGGCACATGGCAGCTATTCCGCTGATATTTATAGCCGGGCGAGTATCAAAACAAGATAGAGTGCATTAATACAAAACCGGGCTAAGGCCCGGTTTTAATGATGTAAGTAATATAAATGGTAACTTACTTATTTAAATTAAGTTTAGTAAGTTGTTAGGTACTTTGGGCCCCCCGTAAACACGAACATTACCTTTTTGCATTTCTACCCGGTTAATTTCAAAGTATTCGACTACTTTAACACCAAGCACTTTCCGAGAAAACATATCCTGTAAAACTGAAACTTGTACCAGATCCAGGTTTACAGTTTGATTCTCTACAGCCAGGCCCGGTATTTTTTTTACCATGTACCTGTAAATACGCTCGGAACCTAAAATTTTATGCGACAATGTTACTAGAGGACATATGATAAGACAAAAGAGAGAACAGGGAATTATTTCTGGAAACTCAAGTACATCGACTTTAACTTTCTGGTCATTTCGTAATAATTTTACTTGTATATTTCCCAGTTTAACAACTACTTGCAAATCAAGCGGGCCCTTTTTTATATGCAGCCAGCATAATATATATCCTTCTTCTATCTCAACTCTATCACATTCTATAGAGGGATTATTTTCTAAAAAACTAGTTAAAATAAAGATCAATGTTGCTTCAGAAATAGTAACCCGGCTAGCTAGAAAATCTGCTAAATCATTATCTCTTTTAAAATTCTCAAATAGTGCAGCCCCCCAGAAAATATTTTCCAGGTATTTTTTCCATTTAATATCTTTAAACTTTGTAGTTATTTTTTCAAATTTGTTTCCAATTGATAAATCACCTAAAAAACTTTTAATTCTCATAAACCCTCCGCAGCATTACTAATCCAAATGAACGCTACTTTTACCATTCACCAGCTCAACGTGGTATACCTTGTCTGCAGTTTCAGCAAAATGCCTGTTATGAGTGACCATCAACACCTGCCTGCTAAAGGCTTCTGAAAGACTTTTTATAAAATGAGCAAGATTAGGCGCAAATTGATCAGAGACATGTTTCCCCGGCTCATCAAGCAGTAAAGGCCCCGGCAGAGGGGGGATGGAAGTTTCTAGAAGAGACATGCGTAGAGCCATAGATATAACATCCACCACTCCCCCTCCTCTTGCATCATCAGGTCTTGTTTTAACAGATTCTGCACCGTAAATTGATACTACATAAAACTCAGCTTCTGGATTGCCTCTTTTTTCAACCAGCTCAACTTCAAAAGAAATTTCAGGACCAAAAGTATACTGCAGCGCCTGGGTAACCATATGCTGTATTTGCTGGCGTGCCTGTTCCCGGGCATAATTAGACGATTCCTGGAATAATATTTTTACCTGCTGAAGCATTTCTTTACGGCTATGTACTTTTTCCCGCTGTTCTTGCGCTTCTTTCCTTTGCTGCTGTAGTTGATTAACTTCACCCCTGCGCCTATTATAATAAGATTCGAACTCTTCAACTGCAGCTTGTAGTTTATCAACTTTTTCGGTATACATAATTATTCCTCTCTCTCAGAAAGCGGAGCAGAAGATTTTATCAGATCCCAGGGAATCGTTTGTTCTATTTCACTAATTAACGATTCAATTTCTTCTTGAAGTCTTTCAATATAATTATCTAATTCATCTGGTTCTACACCGTAAGACTTGATTTGTTGTATTAATTCTTTTTCCTGTTTAGATAATTCCTCCAGCCTGGTTTCTGCCTGTATACGCAAATTATTAGCCTTATCCAGTCCTTCTTTTAACTTTTGTAGCTTTGCCGTATAATCCTCTTGAGGGGAAAGGTCTGCAGAAGAATCTTTTTTACTCAATTTTTTGTTCACTCCCTTCTGTCAATTGCTGTATAATTCTTTCTAAAGTATCCTGGTCTACTTCATTAAAACATGTAGGGCAACGTCCCAATTCTTTTAACACCATGCTGTACTGCAGAGCGGAGTGCTTAAGCTCTGCTTTCCTTTCTTCAAGATAATTTTGCCCCTTTATTAATCTTAACCTGGTATCCGAAATGCGATTTGAGTACTCCTGCAAATGAGTTATTTTACCAGCCTTTTTTATAAGATCATTAATTTCCTGACTTCTGCCCGAAGATGGCATTACTTTGCATAAAAGATCTTTAATATTATTAATTTTTTGTTTTGTACTGTCTAAATGCCCTTTTAAAAAAATCAATTCATTAAGCAAAGGTGCTTTCTTTTTTAAGATATTATACTTGTTATTACCATCTTGTACACGACTTGCGGAATCAAGCATATTACGGTAATAATTTAAACTTTGTTTTCTATCATGCAGGCTTTCAGCAATTTTCTTTAAACTATACAGTTCTTCACAATAGTCTTTATTTTTTTGATACAGCTGTTTTGCCAGTATAGCTTTATTTAAATTTTCTTGTTTTTCTTTTAAAACTGCAGATGCATTATATATATAATTTAATTGTAAATATGTATTATAAAGGTTCTGATGGGTATGCAAATAATTTTCCAGCCTGCGTATAGACTCGAATTTTTGCCGTATATTGTAAGTTTTTTTAAAGGCATGGTCTACCTGTTTTAAGTCTTTTTGTATTAAATTAAGCTGCTGTTGAAGCTTTTGAATTGATTTTAACTTATCTACACTATTTTCCATGTATATAAAATTTTGATTGCATTTTTCCATGCCGTGTAAATTGTTAAAAATTCTTTCGGCATTTTCTTTATTAGTCTTAACCCGAGATAATTCTTTTTTTAATGAAACAAGTTCTGTTAACTTCTGCTTATATTTAGCCAACCGTCTCATTTCACGCTTGCATTTATCCATATCATTTTGCATAGAAGGTAAATCCTCATACTTTTCCAGGGACACATCGATTTTCTCCACCTGTTCTTCAAGCCGGTTGTCTTCTTTTTGCAGCGACAATATTTCCTGGTCCGCATCACGGGCAGCAGCATCAATAATATGTACTGAATGCAATCTCCCAATGGCCTTGGCTTTCAATGAACCCGGGCTAGATAATAAAAACGGCCCGGCAAGCTGGGGCGATATGTTTAATGAGACATGCAGATCTTCATCCAGCTTGACAGGAGATACGCCGTGTACAGCTTTTATTTCCGCAGGTACTCCCGTACCAAAACCTTCATAAATTTCTTTTTCTCCACCGGGGCCCCGCAATATATAACGATTTTTACCCGAAGTACGCTCCCTGGTAATACTGGAACCGTCACTCATTATAACCGTTACTCTGGCCCCTGCGGAACCGGCCCTGATGAATCCGGTACCGCGCGGCTCATTTTCAAAAAGCCAGCGCAGGGCTCTTATAACAGCAGATTTGCCCTGATCTGATTCCCCTACCAGCACAGTCAAACCGGGAGAAAGTTCAAACTCGGTAAACTCATGAGACTGAAAATTTTCAATTATAATCTTGGTTATAAACAATATTATCGCTCCCGTTATTCAGTAAATTCTTCCTGTACCAGGGCCAGTTTCCTTAATGCTTCTTCCTTTATTTCTTTCTGCAACCCGTCCCTGCTGGCAATAATATTAATTATTTCTTCTAATCCAGTGATTTGATAATCCCCGCTCGACTGTATACCCTGCACGAACAAAGAAAACTTTTCCTTTTGAAATTCTAACTGCTCAATATGATCTCGGTTTAAGACCTGGCTTCCAGGAAGCGCTGATTCCAGTGGGATCTTTTTATATTGTGGAGGAGTTTTAGAAAAATCAATTATCACAATCGAGGGGATCCTCTTCATTTCTTCTTTTAATGCAGAAGTACGTACTAAAGCGCCGGGATTAATAAAATATTTTTCTCCCCACTTAATATCCCGGAACCCCAGGTGAGCATGACCGGAGAGGGTAAAATCAGCTTCTGTTTTATCTGCAATACTTTCAATCAAAGTATGTGCCACATCCGGATGAAACGGGCGTTCAAGGAGCATTCCATGCACTACATGTACTGCAGCATCACAACTTAAAGATGATACCGCATAGTCTAATTCCGGGTTTCTTTTATCTATATCGTAATGAAAGTGCTGTCCTGTCAATTGTATTACTATATTGCCGCTCCTTAAATAACAGGGAACGCCTGGATCTAAAAGATGAAAACACCCTAATTCTACAGCCAGACCCAGCATAGTTCTATGTATAGTTGCAGGATTTTGTCCAAAGAGGTCATGGTTTCCTGCAATTATGTATACAGGAGCGGGCATTTTACTAAAAATGCTTAAAAACTGCCTGGAAACAGCTAAAGACGGGCCCGGGCTGTCAAAAAGATCTCCACCGTGAATAATAGCATCAACACCGTGCTCTTCAGCCAGGCCGGCTACTTCCTTTAATTTATTAGCTACTGTTTCCGGGAAATTATCTGTACGCCCCCGGGGAGTATTGCCCCTTATATGGGTATCCGTTAAGAACAACAATTTCAATGTCATTCACTTCCTTTTTTTAATTAACTCCTCGTGCCAGCCAGGCACAACCAATAATGAAAATATAGCTTCGCTATTATCGTATTAACATGGTAAAGGCCGGTGGTACTTGGAGCGAACGTATGGAGGCGCATTCAAAGAGCGATTAAGGCCGAAGAAAAGCGCCGGTGCATGTCTGAGCTACCGAGGGGAGCGAGTTCTCCAGCGCCCGAGGCCGATTGAGCTCAGACAATTTTATGTGCCAAAGTAGGGAGCGGAGAGTTCCACCGGCCTGGCAAAAACAAAGTTTTCTAATCAACCTCTCATACCAGCTTTAACTATTTTTGTGTTAAACCCTCACGAGCTTTTTGTTCACAACGGAGTATGAAAACTCTTCTGACAGCTGGGTGGAAGGCAGTGGTTTCCTAGAAGATCCCAATGGTTTAAGAACTACGATGAAAGGTTGTACCAAAAGGATTCTTTTCAGCATAGACTTTTCCATCTTCTTCAAGTTTATTCATCTGTTCAATCAGCTGGTCATGATCAATTAGTTTTCCCAATTCATCCGAGATAGTACCTAGCACCAAGTGCAGAGCATTAGTACTGAATGGAAGTTTATCCTTTATTATATTCCAGAACTGGTTTTCCTGCTGAAAATACACCTGTTCCAGTTCTTCAAAAGGATTTTGAGTATGCGGGCTTTGAGTACATGCACAGCGAATTTTTATAGGAATTGTTCTTCCAGTAATGGCAGATGACAAAAAAGCATTGCCGGAATTAAGATAAGGTAAACGCCTGGCCTCTTCAGAACCAATATCCGTTTCTTCTTTTATAACATTTATATCTGTGACCCGTACAGTTCTAAAAATAATTTTGGTATTTAACTGCGCAGTCACAGTATCATCTAAAAGAGCAGGACGTTGGGTTGCCATACACAAAATCACTCCGTATTTACGCCCTTCCTGCGATATTCCTCGGATAACCCTTTTACTATACGAATCACGTTCGCCTTTCATAGAAAAGTTGTGTGCCTCGTCTGTTACAAAAACAAAAGGTGGAAACCATTTTGCAGGCTCTCCTTTTTGCCGCGCATCCTGGTAGTCCCTGCGATTCCGGTAAAGCCGATCCAAGAGATAAGCCCCGTAAACCTGCAGCAATTTTACCGGGCCGCGCACTACAGATAACCTTCCATCCATCACCGCACCTTCTACAGGAGAGGTCCCTGCAGTAAAAACACCTTCTCTTTCCAGTGCATTTAACCGCCAGGCAATACCTTTTAGGGAAGACAGGTGCCCTACCCTATCCTTGTATTTAGCAGCTAATTTGCTAAGATAATCTATTTTCTCTTTTTCACGCGGGTTATCTATCGCTGCAGAATCCTGGTTTAGTATGGATTCATTCTCCATGACTGTAATCAGTCCATACAGCTTGGAAGAAAAAGAAGTGTACGAATCTTTATTTTCATGCAGAGTAAACACGGCATTTGACATAGGTTCACTTAGAGACTCACCGGATCCTAAAAGGCTTACTAATTCTGCGGCCTTGAGATCTGTAAAGTCTACACCTACATCTACTCCAACTACAAATAATTTATATTCTCCGCTAAAATCCCGGGCCCGTTCCTGCGGTAAACCTTTAAAGGATGTAGAAAAATCCATCTCCCAGTGCGGGTCAAGCACTACAACAGGCACCCTTTTTTTCATAAATTCTTCCAAAAAAACACGTAACCCGAAAGACTTTCCGGAACCAGAACCTCCGAAAATACCAATGTGTGGATACTCGTTCATTGACTTATAATCAAAAATAAAAGGTACACCGTCCTGGGGCATAATACCGGCGTTTTGCTCATAAATACACATTGTATCGCTTAATTCACCGGGCAGATCATCAAGCAGATTACCTGTACCGCGTATAGTTCCCAGCGTAAGAGCATAATCCGGGTAATTACTAACCAGTAAATCTTCTACTTCTTGAAAATCAGGTAACCGCACCTGTTTTCCTACTCCAATAGGTGTTGATATTTCTCCTATGATACGGAGCTTGGCAATATTAATTTCTTCTTCATCAACACTATAGCCGACAGCCTTAAGCCCCGCCAGTACCTGTTCATCTATAAGCCCGTTAGTTTCCGTAGCCAGTGGAATATACCTGTTAAAACTATAAGTTTCTATTACTTCTCCCCGGGGACTGTTTCTGAGTTGATCTTCTACAAGCAATATTTCATTAATAATAAATTTTCTTTCCCGGGAAGCTACCCACACCTCCTGCTGAGTAGTAGCTCCTACTACCTGCACCAAGCTCACCTCGCAGATAAATTTAAATTTAACGTTAATAAGCATCTGCTCACAACAAAGTACGAAAAATCTTCTGACAGCTAGGTGGAGAGCCGGAGCAAAGGGCAGAAGTGAGGGTCCGCTACCTTGCATAATCCACCGGCCCTTTTAATTTGCAGATTGTTATCTACGTTCAGGATTACAGCCTTTTAATGAGTTTTCGTATTAATAATCCCGCCTGTTGCGGTGTGAAATAAAGAACTTTTCCTTAATTCCAGTATCTAGATAAGCCGACAGCAATAATTCCATTTCACGCCTGGTTATTCTCACTTCAGAATCAACTATGTCCAGGATTAAAGGGATACCACGGGAACCGGACGGAGTAATTGTATACAGAAAGCACATAACATTAAAAATAGTTTCCATATTAACTCCCGGCAAAAAATCGTAAGCCGTAGCCTGTGGATACCGGGAAAGGCGGGCAAATACTGTATAAAACTCTGACTTAATTTGTTTTTCACCGGGTAGCATAAGGCATTCCCCGGTTTCCATCCGCCCGAAAAGCATTTCTCGATCATATATAGTATTATTTTCACTGCGGCTTTCATTCAAAACACGGTAAAGTCCATAAGATTCTGCTTCTTCGATTATACCTGCGGAAATTACCCCTTTCGACTCAGCTAAACGCAGGTATTCGTTCCATTCCTGCGAAGCATGCCTGGAAAAACGCATAAACCCGCCATCAAAAAGTACTAGCCACGGGCTGTACTTTTTCACTGCATTAGCAGCTGCCTGCAATTCCATTGATGTTAAAATATGGTTTTTTACCCGCTCCAATGCCTGTACACCTGCCAAATTTTCTTCACGGGAAAGTTTTTCTAGACGTTTATAATGCTCAGGTAAAAGCGGCGAAAAAATATCGGAGACTATTTCGCCGTCCCCTGCAGAAGACTTTGCATAAGCCTGAAACAAATAAAGTATATACGGCTGAAAAGAACCCGCCATATTAAAAGAACCATCTACTGCTACTACAGGCCTTTTTCCACTTAATTCTTCTATTTTCCCCGGGCTTATAATTTTTAACGGTGTTATATTAGCTATTAACTGCTCCAATTCATACCTGAGGTCTGACGGCATATTATTTATTGTCCGCTCGTGCAAACTTTTATTAACACCCTTTATTAACCCGGAAAGGTTTTCATCGGAAAGCACTCTAATTCCACTCCTCTAGTGACACACTAAAATCTTTTATTTACCCGCTGGTAAGCTTTTTTAGGTAGAATCTGGGCCGCTACTTTTAATATAGAATCAACAATCGACAATAAACTATCCGGACCATCCCAGTATTCCAACACTATTTCTTCTCCTGCTGCATCAAATAATCCTTTTAAAACTAGGGCAACTGCAAGCAAGTCATCTACCTGGCCTACAAGCGGTACAAAATCAGGAACTATATCAATAGGGGACAAGATATATGCTGCAACAGCTCCCAGGAGAACTTTATTTTGACTGGGAACGCGGGAATCTTTCATGAGCCGGTAAATTAATTTTAAAAAATTGGGCAACAACATAATTAATTCCTTGGCCAGTTTTTCCTGGTTACTTACAAATTTGTCACTTTTTGAATCATAATAATAAGTTTTCACACTTATCCCTCCCATGTATGATTACTATATTTCTTAAACATTACTTTTACTGTTTCCTGCTATTAAAAATAAAAAAACCTGGCTTCTCGAGCCTGGTTTAACACAAAAAACCTGTTAATTCACCGAGCCATCCCCGGTGCCAACCCAAAACCTGTAAAACGCAGATAAGAATCTGCAAATTCAAAGGGCCAGTTGCCAGATAAGTTTTTATACTATACTTACTTAAACTAACCCTGCAAGCACGGAAACACGTACAATAAGTCCCAATAACTTGTTATTTTCACTTATAACAGCTATGGGAAACTTATTTTCTATAGCCTTAGGTATTAAATCATCTACATATGTATCAGGTGGTGTTGCATGGTAATCATGCCTTAAAATATCTTCTACTGATTTATTTTCTTTCAATGCTCTTATTGTATCATCTATAGTAACAATCCCCTGCAACATTTGTTTATTATCCACTACAAAAACACTGGAAATACCATTTTCTTTCATAACATCTACTGCTTCTTTTAACCCTTGATCTATCGTTATTAGGGCCTTTGGCTCAAACATTATACTTCCAGCCTGCATAACTTTAGACCTGTCCATATCCTTAACAAAATTTTCTATGTATTCGTTGGCCGGCGAAGATATAATTTCTTCCGGCGTACCTACCTGTACTATTTTACCGTCTTTCATTACAGCAACCCTATCACCAAGCTGAAAAGCTTCGTTTATATCATGTGTTATAAATATAATAGTCTTTTTTAATTTAGACTCTATTTCAATCAATTCAGACTGCATTTCCCGCCGGATTAAAGGGTCGAGTGCGCTAAAAGGTTCATCCATCAAGAGAATGTCAGGATCATTTGCCAGTGCCCTAGCTAACCCCACGCGCTGCTGCATTCCCCCGCTTAACTCGCCAGGCATTTTGTTTTCCCAACCTTCCAGCCCTACAGAAGATAGTATTTTTTTTGCTTTATTATAGCTTTGCTCTTGAGATACGCCCTTTACCTCCAGGCCAAAAACAACATTACCTATTACACTTTTGTGAGTCATAAGCCCAAAATGTTGAAAAACCATGGCTGCTTTATTTTGCCTATATTGCCTCAGCTTCTCTTTATTAAATTTAGCTATATCTTCATTATCAACATAGATTTTACCATCCGTTGGTAAATTAAGTAGATTTAAACAGCGAATCAAGGTAGACTTGCCGCTTCCAGATAACCCCATAATAACAAAAATTTCTCTTTCTTTTACTTCAAAAGATACGTCAGCTACCCCGACAGTATAACCAGTTTCCTCAAGTATTTTTTCCTTAGATATGCCGCTTTTAACTTTTTCTATAATTGTTTCCGGGTTAGGTCCAAAAATCTTGGACAGGTTCTCTACTTTCACTTTTATATTATCCACTGCTTATTGACTCCTATCTTCATGCTCTCATTCACTCGGTATACCTGTACCTATTAGCTATCCCCTGAGAAAGCCTGTCTATAATAACAGCCAGGATAACAACACCTATACCCGATTCAAAACCGCGTGCTATATCAATCCTGTTAATGGAAATTAATACTTCCAATCCCAAACCTTTTGCCCCTATCATTGAAGCAATAACAACCATAGCCAGCGCCATCATGGTAGTTTGGTTAATCCCTGTCATAATAGTCGGCAGCGCCTGCGGCAGCTGCACTTTTGTCAAAAGTTGCCAGGTAGAAACTCCGAAAGAATTCGCAGCTTCTACCATGTCCTTGGATACACTGCTAATACCCAGGTCAGTCAACCTGATTACCGGGGGAATAGCATAAATTATAGTAGCAAACACAGCGGGAACCATACCCAGGCCAAATAACATCATCGCAGGTATCAAGTATACAAAACTGGGCATTGTCTGCATGGCGTCTAAAACAGGCTTCATTATTGTTTCTACGCGCGAGTTATAGGCCGTAAGTATACCCAGGGGAACTCCCAGTACCAGGGATATTATTACTGCTGTTAAAACTACGGCCAGAGTTTGCATCATTTGATCCCATAAACCAAAGGTTCCTATTAGAAAAAGTAATAATGTAAAAACCACGGCACTAAGCACGTTTCTTAAGCGTAAGGCTAGTACAGCTACAATAACTAAAACCAACCACCATGGAAGCCATAATAGAAATGCCTTCACATTAACCATGAACCATAAAATGCCTTTGCTAACAGCATCGAAAAAATCACCGAAGTTATCCAGCAACCACATTATTAAATTTTCTACATATTGCCCCAGATCAAATGTAATAAAACTCGGGAAATCAAACATAAGAGTTTACCATCCATATAATATTTATTTTATTGCTTTTTTAACTTTTTCTTCTATATCATCCGGCACCCAGTTTGTCCACTGGTCCTCATAATTTTTTAGATACCACTTCGCTGCGTCGTCTACTTCTGCTTCATTTTCCTGCATATAAGCCAGGGCTAAGCTTATAATTTCACTGTTAGTTTTATAATTCTTTAGAAATTTAGTTACTTCCGGGGCCCGGTCAGTAAAACCTTTAGTAACTGCAATTATACAATCCATGGAAGGAAACTCGCACTTGTACCCATCTTGCCACTTATCTTCACTAAAATTTGCTTCTTCTAAAAGCGTAAAATCATATAAACCCATTATCCAGGTAGGCTCAAAATAGTATCCTACCCATGGTTTCCCTCTTTCTACGGCTTTAGCCATTGACGTGGTCAGTGCTGCATCAGAGCCGGGACGAAAATATGTAAAATTTTCGTCAAGCCCGTAATATTCATATTTTGCATACATTATTTTGTCTGCTGCCCACCCTGGTATAGCACCTACAATACGACCCTTTTTCGGACTTTCGGGGTCTTTAAATAATTCCGGGTACTTAGTAAGATCTTTTACTGATTTTAAATCCGGAGCTATAGGTTCTATCCCCCTATCTTTGTCACCTTCGATTACAAAAGTAGGTACATAAAACCCCTGTTTATTATCATCGAAATTAACTCCAATTTTTTTTATAATCCCGTTATCAATAGCATCAGATACTGTGTCACCAAATTGTTTGGCCCACAACTCCATATAAACATCAATATCTCCTTTTTTTAAGCCCTCAATTGTTGAAGGACTGGAACCTGTTGTAACTTTAGTTTCATAGTCATATCCATTTTCAATAATGATTTTAGCAACACTATTATGAAAACGTAAACTATCCCAACCGGCATCTGCAAAAACTATCGGTTTTTTTTCATCTTTTTCCTGTCCGCCGCCCTGCGCACAACCAGACAGAACTATAACAGATGTAATTAATAAAAAAGAAAATATATTTACAAATCTTTTAGACATTAAAAAATCTCCTTTTTTATTCTAAAGAATAAATCTATAATTATTCTTAAACGTTTTTCCTTAAATTATACAATAAAAAACCGGCCAGATAAGGCCGGCTAAGAACACTTTTGTTTTACCACCGATTCAAAAGTATGGCTGTAAGCGAGATTCTGTCGTGAGTAGCCATCTATCTAAGAGAAACCATTGTTTCTCCTCCTCCAAAGGAGGTGCCCCTACCCGCAGCTCAAGGCTGCCTATTTGGGTTGCACGCTGGTGGAGTTTACCAGTTCCATTCCCCTGTTACCAGAAGACCTAGTTTCTGTGGCACTTTAAAGCTACTAGATACCCATAGGGCATTTTTCGCTGTCGTCGGGTCGCCCCGCCCCGGCTTACGCCGGGCACCGTTTTACGCTACTGCGTAAAAACGCAGCAGTGTGCGTGTCTCGACTTTCCTCTACCTACTTAAAAGCAAGCAGCGGCTACTTACCATGCTTTTGAGTAATTTCGATGGTAATTTATTATTATATAACTTAATTATATATTTATCAACCCCTACACAGTAATTACCTTATAATTACCTGGCACGATAAGGATTGACTAATTAGTAATAATTTGATAAATTTCTTTATAAATATAAAGAAGCTGGGGAGGGAATATAAAAGTGGGAGACTGGCAATTATTATGGGACGGGTTGATTATACTCGGAGCTATAGGAGTCATATCCGTATTATTTTTTGATAAGATTAATAAAATAACAGATAAAGTAGAATACTATTCTACCGGACTTGTTACTGAACATCATGAAGTTATACCGTTTGACTAAATTTTCCCGTTTAGGGAAAATTTTTTGTTTTTTTTACATATTTATATTTTAACAAATATAAACTATACATACTAGTTATACTTTTAAACAAATATTACATACAGGTAACATAAACTTTGTTAGCAACAAGGACAAATTAATGATATACTAATAAATAAACACAGGGGTGAATAGAGAGGAGTTAATTACGTATGCATCCTTTTATACAGAAAAATATTTACATTATTTTTATTCTCTTATTTACATTTTCTGCAATTATTTTTGGCTGTACTGAACAAGATAAAGGTCAAGATAATAAAGATCAGCCAAACGTTCAAAATAAAGAAGAAACACAAAAAATGCGCTTGGCTGCTTATTATTTAAAATACACACAGGATGATGCTTACCTAGTAAGAGAGATGCATGAAATAGTACAAACTGATAATCCGCTTCAAGCAGCAGTAGAAGAATTGATAAAAACCCAACCTTACACAGAAGGATGTGTAAATATTTTCCCTGACAACACACAAGTTTTGGATGTCAAGGTAAAAAATGCCATGGTTACCGTAGACTTCTCAAGCAATGTATTAAATGCTAATGTTGGGTCACAAGGAGAGATACTGGGCATTCAAAGTATTGTAAACACGTTAACTGAATTTCCTGATGTAGAAGCTGTATCATTCCAGGTAGAAGGAAAAGTTGATAACATTGTTCAAGACTGGTGGGGACATGTAGGATTATATAATCAACCCTTTAAGAGAGATTTATCTAAGGTTTATAAGCCAGCCATATGGGTAACACACCCACAGCCAGAACAAGTAATTGGAATACCAATGCTGGTAAAAGGAAGCGCGCGCGTTTTTGAAGGAAATGTTAACACAAGATTAGTGGACAGCAATGGTAACATTATAGCTAAAAAATCAACAACTGCTGAACAAGGTGCACCTGAACGAGGAGATTTTGAAACAAGTATAAAATTTGAACCACCGGAAACTAAAAAAGGTAGGTTAGAGGTGTTCTCAACAAGTGCAAAGGATGGTAGTGAACAAAATAAAGTTACTATACCTGTGATTTTTTCAAAATAAAAAAAGGCCTTGTAAGGCCTTTTTTTTTGCCCTTTAAGCTTGTGTATTGCCCTCTAAGATAAGTACCTTTTAACAGATTCATCCATGGTTCATCTCTAATATAAATAAAAATTAGTATTATATATTAACTCCGCGTATAAGATTATCAATTCAGGTGAAGCTAAATATAGATAATATCAGGGGGGAAATAATTTGTCCTGGCATACAATGGAACTAGATGATCTGGTATCTAATGTAAATACAAATCTTCAAAGTGGTATTACTCAAAAAGAAGCAGAAAAACGTTTAAAAGAATACGGGCCCAACCAGTTAAAACAAAAAAAAGCAGTTTCTCCCTGGCAAATTTTTATCAACCAGTTTAAAAATATAATTATATTTCTTCTAATTGCTGCAACAATAATTTCAATATTACTAGGGGAAACAATAGAAGCTGCAGCAATTGCAGTTGTTATTGTTTTAAATGCAATTCTAGGCTTTATTACTGAATACCGTGCAGAACAAGCCATGGATGCACTTAAAAAAATGGTCCCCACAAAAGCAAAAATTTTAAGAGATAATAAAATTATTAAAATAGAAGCTAAAAAAGTTATACCCGGTGACATACTTATTTTAGAAGAAGGAGACAAAGTAACTGCAGACGGTAGACTTGCTCAGGCTGATAACCTAACAGTAATTGAAGCACCGCTTACCGGTGAATCAGAACCTGTATCCAAGAAAACCCAGAAACTAGATGACCCGGATGAAAACCTTGGAGACCGGGTTAACATGGTATACATGGGAACTGCTGTAGCCAGGGGATCAGGCAAGGCTGTAGTTATAGCTACATCTAAACAAACAGAAATGGGCAATATAACCCAAATGCTGGAAGAAACCGAAGAAACGGAAACTCCATTAGAAAAGAAAATGGCACATTTAAGTCATACTTTAGTTTATATAACCCTGAGCATTGCTGCAATTGTAGCTGTACTCGGCCTTCTCACAGGAAAAGAAATCGTTTCCATGTTTTACACTGCACTCGCCCTGGCTATTTCTGCAGTTCCCGAAGGACTGCCTGCCGTGGCTACCATAACCCTGGCCATAGGTATGAATAGAATGGCTAAACAAAAAGCAATTATTAGAGTACTGCCGGCAGTTGAAACTCTTGGTTCAACTACTATCATCTGCAGTGATAAAACGGGCACAATCACAGAAAATGAAATGACACTGGATAAAATCTGGCTGCCAGGTAAGCACATAAAAGTTACCGGAAAAGGATATAAACCAGAGGGAGAATTTCTGCATGATAATAATCCAGTAAAACCTGGGAACGATGACGATTTAAAAAATCTTTTACGTGCTGGATTACTGTGCAGTACTGCTTCACTGCAAAAGAACGAAAAAGATAAATGGGAAATCGCGGGAGATCCTACCGAAGGAGCTTTAATTGTTGCTGCTCGTAAGGCTGGGATAGAGCGCAACAGTCTTTTAGAAAACGGGTATAAACAAATAAGAAAAATTCCTTTTTCTTCTGAAGAAAAACGCATGGCTATTTATTACGAATTGCCGGAAGGCAAACAAATAGTCTATGTCAAAGGAGCCTCTTCAGTTATCTTAAACAGCTGTAATAAAATACTACAAGAAGGCAAACAAAGCGATATCAATGATGATTTAAAAAAAGAAATAGAAAATAACAATAATAAGATGGGAAAAACAGGCTTAAGAATCTTAGCTCTAGCCTACAAGGAAGTAACAGGTAAAAACGATGACCCTTATTCCAGGCTTACCTTTTTAGGCCTGGCTGGAATGTTCGACCCGCCGCGTGAAGAAGCTACAGATGCTATTGCAGAAGCAAAAAAAGCTGGAATTCAAACTAAAATTATAACCGGTGACCAACCATCTACAGCTGCAGCAATAGGAAAACGTATTGGGCTGTTAAAGGACAAGAATGAAAATGCAATTCTGCACGGCAAAGAGCTAGCCCGAATATCACAGGAAGATTTAATGCAAAAAATAAAAAACACTCGAATATTCGCCCGTGTATCCCCGGAGAATAAGCTGGATATAGTCAAAGCATTACAAAAAAAAGGTGAGATAGTAGCCATGACCGGTGACGGGGTAAATGATGCCCCGGCATTAAAAAAGGCTAATATTGGTATATCAATGGGAATAAGCGGAACAATGGTAGCCCGGGAAGCATCGTCTATGGTTTTGTCCGATGATAACTATGCTACTATCGTTAAAGCAGTAAAACAGGGCAGGGTCATATTCACTAATATTAAAAAATTCATTCATTACCTGTTTTCCTGCAATTTGAGTGAGATACTTGTTATATTTTTAAGTATTGTTGCAGGTTTTCCAGTGCCTCTCTTAGTATTACACCTTTTGTGGCTTAATCTCGTAACTGATGTCTTTCCGGCACTTTCCCTGGGATTTGAACCTCCTGAAAAAGGTGTAATGAGTACAGCTCCCAGAGATCCCGGAGAAAAGATATTAACCCGGCCTTTTCAATGGAAAATAGGAATTCAGGGAGTAATTCTATCACTGGCTGCATTTAGCGCATATATTTATTCATTTAATATTTTCTCACTGGAAGCGGCACGTACAATTACTTTTCTAACACTGGCGTTTGGGCAAATAGTACATGTCTTGAACGTGCGAAAAGTAAACGGTTTCGGGCTGGACCGGAGTTTATTAAATAATAAGGTTATGCTTGGCGGCTTAACTATAACAATTATATTGCAATTATTTGCTGTATACGTACCTTTTTTAAATTACATTTTAACTACTGTGCCTCCAACATTGTCCATGTGGATTATTGTGATAACAGCATCTTTAGTGCCGGTAATTCTTATTCAAGCAGCAAACCTGCTGCCCTTCGTACAAGAAGGTGACCGGGGGGGGAAATAATATTTCCGGTAACAACCCTGTATCAGCAGATACTTATGTTTTGACATCTCCTGGAACGAACCTTATAAGAAGTATACTTAATAAAATAAAAAAGTCATTATCAAAAAATTAAGAAAATATGCTTATAAACCAAAACTAACCTAAAAAAGCGCAGCAAGAAATTAAAACTTGCTGCGCTTAAATTTACTTAATGCTTATAAAAATATTAGCAATTGATGCTATTCCAACAGAAATTACTGCGCTAATAAACAACCATATTAGATCCTTTTTTACCGTAGCCACTAAAGTTTCAATATCCCTGGGATTAGTTTCGTTTTTAGCCAATATCTTCATCTCCCTTTTTATAGATAATACTGATACCATACTATACTTGCTCCAACAATCAAGATAAGCTTGCTTGTTATAACATTATTCTTAATTATTTTTTTATCTTTTAACAATTCCACTACAGCATGAGGAGTCACAAGAACTATAAAAATAAATTTTGCTGCCGGTACTAACGAAGGATGCCCCCATGTAAACAGCCATAATATTCCCCCCCACATTACGAGAGCTAAAAATATCCTTGCCGGGCCCGTTAAATTTTTAAAGGGCATCTTTATTCACCTCGTTATACATTTGTTTTACAGTCCTATATGTATTTTATAAAACCGGGGTCAATAATTTATTTCAAGCTGCTCAAGCGGTATAAATTAAACCTGGTTTTCGAACTTAATACTTTATATTAAAATAATAATTAAAGATATATAATAGGAGGTTTAACTATGGCCAATAAGATAGATTTATTAATTGAAGAAATAGAAAAAATGGATTTTGAAGAACAAAGAGAACTTTTTAATCGCCTGGCTGACACACTTGATTTATTAGGCTGGGTTAATTTTTTTGATATAAAAATTAAATAACCATCTAACTTTTATTTACCTGTTTGAAGCTGTTTCACCTTTTCCCGAACGAGCATATTGAGCTACCTTTATAAACGAGCGGTTGAAGGAACCAAAATCAATAAACCATTCTCCTCCTTCTTTCTTCACAAAAAATTTATTTGCAGTAAATATGCGCCCGTTCGGCAATCGGTATTCCAGGGATACCATCACAAGCCCTTTTTTTACCAAATTTATGCTGGATATATGCCAGCGTACCGGGTTCACTTCCATAATTTTCTTGTTAAGCTCGCCTACTTTTTGCTTTATTTTATCATTTTCCGTATTGTCACCTATTAAATAAGGGTTATCTTCAGTCTTGTTTTTTTCGTTATTTAAAACACTTGAAATATATTTATTTATAGTGCTCTTTTCTATAGTAGAAACCAAACTGGTATAATCCGCGGGCCCGTAAGTAGTTAAATTATTTTGCCCCTCTATATTATCTGCAACAGCAATTGAAACCTCACGAGATTCTTTTTCACTGCCGGCTGCCAGCTCTTTTTCCTCTACCTGCTGCTGCCCGGAGGAATTAGTATTTCCCCCTGTAAATATCTTTTCTAATATTTTTCCATTGAAAGAACAACCTGAAATTACTGACAACAAAAAAAGCAGCCACAGAATAATTACAAATTTTTTCAAAATCTCCCCCCTCTCAGGATAAATTATACCACTGCTTACTTATAACAGCAATTTTATAGATTTAAACAAAAAAATTTTTATAAAAATAGTATAATCTATAACCAAATATTTGCTTTATGAATACATGTAGTATAAAGAAAACTATTTTTATTATTTGTAAAATTTTGTATTTACGGAGAGGATAAAGTGAATTTAGGAATAAGAATAAAAAAAATACGCTTAAATAATAATTTTAGCGTACGCAAGCTAGCCGGCAAAATTGGGGTTACAGCCAGTTTTATTTATCAACTAGAACAAAATAAAGTATCACCGTCTTTTACTACTTTAAAAAATATTGCTACTAACTTAAACACAAGTATTAGCTTGCTGGTGGAAGAAAAACTGCCTGAAGAATGGATTATAACCCGGCATGATAACCGACGCCCGTATAATAATAAACCTGGAAATGAGACTCTAACACCACTGGAAAACAGCAACAAAAAAATGCAGCCTGTTTTATTTCACATGGATCCCGGAGATGAAAATAAAGATATTAATTTATTTAATCAAGAAGAAGAAGAAGAAGAGCATTTTTTCTTTGTTTTAAAAGGGCAGATTAAAATAATGACAATAAATAACATGCACGCATTAGACCACAATGACGCTGCATATTTTATTTTCGATAGTCCTATCAGTATTATAAATAACGGAAGTGAAACAGCCGAAGTATTATGGGTTATCAGCCCACCCCAGGACCGTGAATAAAACGCAGCACTTTTTTGGAAATAATTTACTTTGACAAGTTGTATATTCTTTGTTTTCTAAGGACAAAATATTTAACAACAAGGGTTCATGATGGCCGAGCCAAGATTGCTGCAGGGTCGCAAGGCTCTGTAGTAGTCGGCCAAAGATTAATACCGGGTTGTTTCTTCAGCTCTGTATTAGTCGGCGGGAAGATTGGTGAGCGTTCTTGTAATTCTTGTAATGGTCCTAAAGATCATTGCAGGAATGTAAAGGATGTTTATCAATCGAGCTAAGATTATTACAGGTATCGAATATTGGATTAATTTTCAATAGGGTCTTTAGTAGCCGAGAGGCTACTACTGGCACGTAAGATATCTGTAATAGTCGAGCAAAGATCATTGCGGGTTCCGTAATGGTTTTTCGGCAGCCGAAAGGTTGTCGGGGGTTATGCAGGGATTCGTAATGGTTGTAGCGTAGGTCATTGTGGGCTCTTGAAAAGGCACCCTTTACGGGTGCCTTTTATTTATTCCTAAACCTCTTTATATTTCATTTTTCTTAATACAGAGGCACAACGTGGGCAGACACCAGGATATTCTTCATCCGTACCTACATCTACTTGATAATTCCAACAACGCTGGCATTTTTCCCCTTCTGCCTTATTTATAACTATATTGACATCCGGAAGCTCGTCAAAAGAAAATGCTCCTTGCGGCGCGTAATCCATGGTAAGCTGCACAGTAGATACAATAAATATCCCTGCTAAATCTTGCCTTAATGGTGCTAAAAAGTTATACATTTCGTTTGATAAATGCAAGGTTACAGCTGCTTCCAGCGAATTCCCTATCATTTTATCTTTACGAGCTATTTCCAGAGCCCCGTTTACTACAGACCGCACCTGGAGCAAGTCATGCCACTTTTCCTCTAACTCGGGATCAACCAGGTTCTCCTCTACCTCTGGCATATTTGTCATCTGCACACTCTCAGGTTCTCCATTGACCCTGGGTATATGACTCCAGATTTCTTCAGATGTAAAAGTAAGTACCGGCGCAAGCATGCGTACTAGCGCGTGCAGCACATTATACAGCACTGTTTGTACTGATCTGCGCTCATAAGAATCAGCATGCTGGCAGTACAAGGTATCTTTAACAATATCTAAATAGCGAGCACTCATATCAACTGTACAAAAGTTATGAATGGAATGATATATTACATGAAACTCGTAACTTTCATAAGCCTTTTGCACACGTTCAATAAGAGTGTTTAGCTCCAACATTGCCCACCGGTCTATTTCTCTTAATTCACTGCCTAGTACTAAATGCTTAGACGGGTCAAAATCATTTATATTACCCAGCATAAAGCGAACAGTATTTCTTATTTTCCTATAAGTTTCTGATATCTGTTTTAAAATATCCTGAGATACAGCAAGATCCCCGCGATAATCTGCAGATGTAACCCATAAACGAAGTATATCTGCTCCACGCTGTTTAATAACTTTTAAAGGATCAATTACATTTCCCATCGACTTACTCATCTTACGTCCATCTTCATCAACTACAAAGCCGTGAGTAAGTACTGACTTATACGGAGGTTTACCAGTTACAGCTACAGAAGTACTAAGAGAAGAATTAAACCATCCCCGGTGCTGATCACTACCTTCCAGGTATAAATCTGCCGGCCAGCATAAATCAGGCCATTTTTCTTCATCCAATACTCCTAAGTGGCTGGAACCACTATCAAACCACACATCCATAATATCAGTTTCTTTGACAAATTCTGTGCTCCCACAATCAGGACAGCTAAGGCCTTCTGGTATAAGATCTTTTACATCCCAGGAAAACCATGCATCAGAACCATATTCTTTAAATACCTTCTGTAAATATGCAATTGTATTATTGTTAATGATTTCTTTATTACACCTGTTACAATAAAAGATAGGTATAGGAACTCCCCATGTACGTTGCCGGGATACACACCAATCGCCGCGGTTAGCAACCATATTATAAATTCTATCCTCACCCCAGGCCGGGTACCAGTTCACATTGCGTATAGCATCAAGCGCCTGCTGGCGAAATCCTTCTATAGATGCAAACCATTGCTCGGTAGCTCTAAAGAAAACTGGTTTTTTACAACGCCAGCAGTGAGGATACTGGTGGGTAATGTTTTGCTTTTTTATCAAACTGCTATTTTCATAAAGGTCATTAATAATGCTTTTGTTTGCATCAGTATAATGCTGCCCGGCATATTTTCCGCCTTCATCAGTAAACTTTCCCTTGCTATCAACAGGAGATAAAATATGCAGGTTATATTCCAACCCCACTAAATAGTCTTCATGCCCATGCCCCGGAGCAGTATGCACACAACCAGTACCAGCTTCCAATGTTACATGCTCTCCTAATATCACAATTGAATCCCGGTCCATCAAAGGATTACTGCATATAACACCATTCATTTCCCGGCCTGTAAATTCTTTAATAACTTTTATCTGAAGGCCAGTTTCTTCTATAAATTGTTCCATTAATTCTTTAGCAAGCACATAATAGTCTCCCTCATCAACCTCTACCAGTACATATTGAAAATCAGGATGAACTGAAACAGCCATATTGGCAACCAGTGTCCAGGGGGTTGTCGTCCATATAACTACAAAAGAATTATCCTCAGGCAGTAAATCATTGCCTTTTTTTACTTCGAATTTAACATAAATAGAAGGTGATTTTTTATTATTATATTCCACTTCAGCCTCAGCCAGGGCAGTCTCACAATTAGCACACCAATATACAGGTTTAAGTCCCTTGTAAATATAATTGCGCTGTGCCATTTCTCCAAATACACCTATCTGTCTTGACTCATAATTAGGCATCAGGGTAAGATAATAATTCTCCCAATCACCCCTTATTCCCAGGCGCTCAAATTCTTCTCTCTGAATATCTACAAACTTCATGGCATAATCTTTACAATAATTTCTAAATTCTACGACATCAGTTTCATGCCGGTTTATCTTTAAATTCTTAATAGCCTGCTGCTCAATAGGAAGCCCATGAGTATCCCACCCCGGAACATAAGGTGCATCATAACCTGCCATAGAATAATACTTCACAATTATATCTTTTAAAACTTTATTTAATGTATGCCCCAGATGAATATGTCCGTTGGCATAAGGTGGTCCATCATGAAGAATAAACTTTTTTTTACCGGAATTCTTTCCCTTTACTTTGTGATAAATATCTTTTTCTTTCCAATAATTAATAATTTCCGGTTCTTTCTGCGGCAGATTTCCACGCATGGGGAATTTTGTTTTAGGAAGATTTAATGTATTGCTGTAATCCATTTAAAACACCTCTCAGAACCCTATTTTAAAAGTAATACAATTATTAAAAACCCGCCCCATACACAAGGGACGGGTTCTCACCGCGGTACCACCCTAATAAGCAAAAAATTTTTGCCCTCTTTGCACCCTATAACGGGGGTTACCGTTCGACTTACTCTATTTTCAGTTCGACACCTCCCGGGTGATTTTCCAATGAATGCCCTACCCGGTTTCCAGCTTCCCGGACTCTCTGTAAAGGCTGATCAATGTACTCGCCCCGATCTCAGGCAATTTTTTACGTTATACGAGTATATTTAACATCCATAATTATATTCAAAAGGTCTTAATACGTCAACACTAAGAAAAATTATAATTCCAAAATTTTTAATAATTTATCCTTACTTATTCCGTACACCTTGATTAACTTGTTTTGACTTGACTGCCCGGATACTAATTCAACCTGTTTTTTAGGCACTTTGAATGTTTTAGCCAGGTATTCTAAACAAGCTTTGTTTGCCTCTCCCTCTACCGGCGGTGCCGTAATACGCAATTTCAGGGCATCACCCAGAAGTCCTGCAATTTTATTTTTAGATGACCGGGGTTGTACTTTTACTTTAAAAGATACCCCATTTTCATCTTCCTGTATATTAAACAATACACTCTTCACTCCAGTTGCTGTGATGAATCCTCTTTTTCAGGTTCCTCTGGTAGATTATCTGTTTGCTCAGAAGCACCAGGATCTTCATAATAATAAGCTGATGCAATTTCCTGCTGGGGTTCTAATATTTCTTTTTCTTGTTTTTCCATGAGATTTAATTGAGCTTCTAAAAAAGAGCGAAATTTTACCCTGAATACTTTTGCTTGCCTCTGCAACCACTGGTATTCTTGTAACGTAGATTCTACCTTTTGTTTTGCATCTTCTGTAATCTCTTCTGCTTTTTCTTCTGCCATACTAATAATCTTGTCAGCTTTTTCTTCTGCGTCCTTAACTGTTTGTTGTGCTTTTTGCCTTGCTTCATTTACCATTACTTCGGTTTCTTTTTGTGTATTTTCCCTGAGTTCATCTGAATTTTTCTGGGCCATCACCAGAGTATCCTTAATTGTCTGCTCCATTTCTTCATAACGTTTAATACCAGATTCTATATCTTCCAGCTTTTCTTTCAAACGCTCATTTTCCATATAGATCCATTCATAATCCTGCGCAAGCTGGTCAAGAAACTCGTCTACCTCTTCCTCATTATACCCCCGCAGCGCTCGACGGAATTCTTTATTTTGAACATCCAAAGGTGTTAACAATAACAATCACCTCTTTTAAATATAACGGTTTATTATAATAGCAATTCTTCCCTTTTTTGTATTACCGAGCACTTCGTCAATCTCTGCCCTACCCTTACCCTTTATTGAAATCATATCCCCGGGTGAAACAGCAGCAGACTGCCGCGTACAAATATTCCAGTTTAAAGTCACTTTTTGAGCACTTATTTCCTTACTTATTTTGCCGCGGGACTCAACAAATGCTGCCGCCGCCACTACATCAAGACGCAGCGAAGGTACCGTGCTTCTTATTTTTTTTATATTAGGCGGCAGCGGAGACAAATCATTCCTTGATATTTCTCTTACCGCCACCCCTGTACTTCCAACACGAAACAAGTTTAAACAAATAAATTCTACCACTTCTCTCGCTACAACTACCTGTGCGCTCGCATCAAGCAGTAGAATATCTCCAACCTTTTCCCGCCGAACACCAAGTCCTAGAACAGCACCTAAAAAATCTCTATGATTCATACGTCCTAGTTTTACATTCCCCTCCAGGGATAGAAAACTGAGCTCACTGTCTTCTTGCCGGGAATCAATATAATCAGGAGAAATAACAAGTCTTTGTCTTTCCGCGTCTATATACCCACCATCATATGTTAGTGAAAGACCAGGAATTGATTTAAGAGCTGAATTAATATGAGCAATATGCAAAGTATTATAAAAATCGCTCACCTGCACACAACAATATTTAAACGCTCTCTCAGCAAGATCAAGCCCTCTTGCTATTAATTCTTTATCATTTATATCCTTTGCTTTATTTAAAGATTTTTCCCGGTTTAACAATTGAGTATTTCACCTACTGTGTAAATAAAAAAATATATTAAATTATTAAGTATACTACTCGTATCACTATACTTCTCAATATTTCAATGGCAAGTACTGCAGCAATCGGCGATATATCAAGCATACCGATAGAAGGAATAATCCTGCGAAAGAAACCTAAGACAGGCTCGGTTAGTTCATATATAAATCTTATAGCTATATTTTCCGGGCTAACTTGTATCCAGGATAAAATAATACGTATTATAATAAGCCACGTATAAACTTCAAAAGCTATGTTTATAAAATCTATTAATATGTATTTCAATTTTCACCCACCTAATTTTAATTACCAGATAATTCTCTTGATCGTATACATGCTGCCTCAACTGCCTCCATAAAAGCTGCTCTTACATTGGCATCCTCCAGGGCAAAAACACCTTCTATAGTAGTTCCACCGGGGGTAGTAACTTTATCCTTCAACTGGGACGGGTGTTCACCCGTTTCAATGATCATACGTGCAGCACCCAGCATGGTTTGTGCACCCATTTTTATCGCTGTATCTCTGGGCAATCCCATTCTCACACCGGCATCTGCAAGTGCTTCGACAATTAAATACATGTATGCCGGGCCGCTCCCACTGAGACCTGTAACAGCATCCATTAGAGACTCTTTTACTGATACTGCCATCCCAACGGACGAACATAGTTTTTCTACTATTCTACTGTGCTCATCACATGCATTTTTCCCTCTGGCTATTGCAACAGCTCCTTCTCTGACCAGACAAGGTGTATTGGGCATAACTCGTACTACCGGTACCTCGTTAACAAAATTCTCAATAAAACTTGTAGGTATACCGGCAGCTATAGACACAAGCAACTGTCCCGGTTGTAATTTGGACCCCACTTCTTTTAGTACTTCTGGTAAAATAAACGGCTTAACAGCCAGTATCACTATATCTACGTGGTGTACTAAATCTGTATTATCTCTAATAATATTAATATCTAATTTTTCTTTTAAATGTACCAGTCTATCATCTTGTAGATCACTTACATAAATCGTTTCCGGTAATATTAAATTGCTGTTAACTATACCTGACATAAGGGCCTCTGCCATAGCACCCCCACCTAAAAAACCTATTTTTTGAGTTATAACCATAAATTTCACCTCTTATCTACTGTTTATCCAATCAAAATTAGTCCTGTCAGTTAACTTCTCCTTCAATTCACTCGATATATCCATATTACTTGGCACACATAAAAAAATATTGCCCCCGACTTTTTGCATACTGCCGCTTAAAGCATACGTAGTACCACTAATAAAATCTATAATACGCTGTGCTATTTCTGTATCAACGTTCTCCAGGTTAATAACAACCGGGCACCTGTTTTTTAGATTCTCAGAAATCCCCTGCACTTCATCATAAACTTTTGGCTCAGAAACAAATACTCTTACCTGGCGTTGAGAATGTAGTTTTACAACTTGTCCTTTATTGCGGGAAAAATTAGATCTCTGTTCTTCAGGCCCTAAAGATCCTTCTTCAAATTCTTCGTCTTCAACTGTTTCATCATCAAAACCTATGAACCCCATAACTTTGTCCATTAACCTTTTAGCCATTATTATCTCCTCCCTCGTATTAGCGAGACCCGAAAATGGCAGAACCAATACGCACCATGTTAGCCCCTTCTTCAATGGCCACTTCGAAATCACCCGTCATGCCCATGGAAAGATACTCCATAGAAACTCCACTATATTTATTATCTACCCGGTTAAAGAGTTCGCGCATTCTTCTAAATACAGGCCTGACTTCCTCTGGATTATCCACAAAAGGAGCTATGTTCATTAACCCCTTTATCTTAATTCTATCCATGCCAGCAACTTCTAATATAAAATTTTCTACTTCACCCGGTTCAATTCCAAACTTACTGTTTTCACCTGAGGCATTAACTTGTATTAATACTGGAACATATACATTTTTCTGCTCTGCCTTTTTTTGTATTTCTTCTGCCAGGGATAACCTGTCCAATGAATGTATCAAGGTTACTTTATCCACTATATACTTAACCTTGTTGCTTTGGAGATGGCCAATCATATGCCAGTTAATATCTCCATGTAAACAAGGGATTTTTTCTGCTAACTCCTGTACCTTATTTTCACCCAGGTTTTCTATTCCTAAGTTTACTAACTGCTCAATTCTGCTCGTTTTAATAGTCTTAGACACAGCAATTAATTGTATTTCACTACTACTTCGTCCTGATCGCTCAGCTGCCTTTTTTATACGCTCATGTACTTCTAATAAGTTATTCCTTAATTCTTCACTCACATTATCATTCCACCTTACTGCTTTGTTTTAGAGCAATATGTTATTATATTCACCTGAATAAAGCTTATACAAATACTCTTTCTATAATACTGCTTGCTTCCCCTTCTCGATGATTTAAGTTGTGCATATTAAACATTTATAACCTTTCATCCATAAAATTACTATAACATTAAAATTACCTGTATAACATGAAATTCCTGCTTCATATAAATATTTTTAACATAATTATAGTCTAAAACATATGTCGAAAATTAAAATTAGCTTAAATTTAATAAAAAAACTCTGGTTTAAACTGTAGTTATAACCTGCAAACTCAAAGGGACGGTGAATTTCCAGAAGGTAGCGAAGTCTGAGTGCACTGCATAACTCGTCATTTGCGAAGTGTGATGTGGGAGGTGGGAAGTGTGACAATCTGAGGAAGTCTGCTGCGTAAACTTTTTCTTTTTCCCACCTTTAATTTCCCACTTCTCACCTCTGCCCTTTACCCCGGACTTCCTATTTAATTATCAAAAGAATTTTCATACTCCGTTGCGAGCAAGAAACTCGTGGGAATTCAATTTAACAACTCAGTTTAGTATTAATTTATTTCAATTATAGAAGCCATCCGACCAGTATTTCCTTTTGACCTGCGATAAGAATAAAACAGATCTTCGCAGCAGCAGGTACATAAATTTACATTTACAATGTTATGATATTTTAAACCTGAATCCAGGAGTGCTTGCCGGTTAGCTGCAGATAAATCTAAATTCCACTGTCCATTTTCCTGATCCCGCACAAACTGCTCCCAGTTTAGATAAGCATGCTTTAATTTATTAATTATTTTTGCATCTACCCTGTAACAGCACTGACCAATACAAGGTCCTATAACTGCTGTACAATTTAATGGTTTACAGTTAAAATCAGAAACCATTACTTCAACAGTTTTTTGTGCAATACGCAGGACTGTGCCCTTCCATCCGGCATGAGCTAAAGCAGCAACTTTTTCCACCGGGTCAACTATAAACAGCGGCACACAATCAGCATAATAACTTGACAGGGGAACACCTGGAGTATTAGTAACTATGGCATCTATTCCTGGCAGTGAATCTTCGCTGGAAAAAGCACCCCTTCCCTGGGAATGATAATCTATTACTTGTACCTTGTCTCCGTGCACCTGGGCCCCGGAAACCAGATGTTCATAATTTATCCCTACTGCCCTGCATAAGCATGCCCTGTTCTCCAAAACATTCTCAGCGTTATCACCAACATGCATTCCCAGGTTAAGGCTTTCATAGGGTTTCGAACTAACTCCGCCAGTCCGGGTACTAAAAACAGCTGTAAATAATCCCGCCTTTTCTATTACTGGAAAAGTCAAATACTTTAAACCTCCACAGTTTCTTAAAGTATAAACCTGCATATATATTTCCCCTTAAATAAGAAATTTTTATAATAAAATTAATATATTATTACTATTGACAGGTACTTTTACAGCCAATACTCTATAGATGTATAAAAAGTTAATAATAAGTGCACGGGGAGGGGAAAACCCCTCCCTCAAAATATGTCATTATCTTATACACTCCAGAGACACATCATCAATTAGTACAGTATTAGTATTATTTGACCCGGGTCTAAAAACAAAACGCAGTTCTGCCCGGGCAGTATTTTGAGGGGATAGTTCAGTCTTAACAGTATATCTTTGGTATGTATTCTGATTAATATTTTGGGGTGATAATAACGGATCAAATCTACCGACTAAGTTGCCCTCTTCATCATAAAAGTAAATAGCAATTTCGAGACGAAAATTAGATGTCTCTCCTCTGCGAGATATTTCTCGGGACCAAAACCTAATACGATAACTATACTCAGAAGCAGCATCTACTGTCTGGGACATTATGGCCCGCTGGTTACTATTTATCCCGCCCATTTCAACAGCATAATTTCCCGAATTCTCTATGCTAGAACGTAACACATTATCCTCCTGCCAGACCACAGGATTTCTCTCACTATACCAGCGCTCAATACCAGAATCCTGCAGAAGATTACCTTCGGGACATTCTTCTTCAGCGGGAGGTAATTGCCGCTCTACACTAATAGAAGTAGAAACGTATTTAGAAGAATAATTTTGCGCGACATTGTAACCTCTTATTTCAACATTACCAGAGAACACAAAATCACCTGCGTTAGAGCGCAAATCCCATGTTGCTGAATAGTTTATACACTCTCCCGGTTGTAAAATTTCCCTTCCAACCTCTTGAGTGAAAAAACGTCCTTCAGACCAGCGCCATATCTCCCGGCCATCTCTCAGGGCTGCAAAATCATAACGCTGCCCCGTATTATAGCGCAGCTCAATATTACTTGAACTTACATTACACTTAATCAACTTAATAATAACATTATTTCTACCGGCTGCATAAGTTCTTTCATCTGTAAAAATAACATATAATAACCCGTTTATAAAATTAGTATTATAGGTTCTTCCCGGGACCGGTACTGGTTCCGGTTCTTCTGGTTCACCAGGTATTAACAATACGTCTCCTATATTAATAAAATTAGGATTAGTGATATTATTAATGTCAATAATCCTTTCAACCGTTGTATTAAAAAGGTTAGCTATTTCATACAAAGTATCGCCTGATTTAATCTCATATCTAAACAACTTTATATTCCTCCTAAAAACATTTATTACATTTCTATGCACTAATTATAGTGGGTGTTCAATAGTTAATAGAAAACTCCAACAAAAACAAAAATAAGGGATTGCAATTAATAATAAACTGGCATATACTTAGGAATTGTCTTAGGAATTAACTGATATGCCTTTCGGGGGGTGAAAACATGAAAGTAGCCATAATAGGAGCTGGTAAAGTCGGCACAGAGATCGCCGGAAAATTAAGTGAAGAAGGTCACGATATAGTAGTTATAGACCATAAAGAAGCGCAACTTCAAAAAATAGAAGAAAAATTTGATTGTTTAACCATAAAAGGGAAAGGTCCATCTTCATCAATATTAAAATCTCCAACAGTAGCTGACAGCCAGCTCTTGGTATCAGTTACTGATAGCGATGAAGTAAACATGATCTCATGTATGACTGCCAAACGAATAGGAATATCGCGCACGATAGCGCGTATACGGGATCCAGAGTATCACCAGGAATTAGTAATATCAAAGAAAGACCTGGGAATAGATCTGGTTATTAACCCCGAATGGGCAGCTGCAGAAGAAATTAACAGGCTCTTAAGTATTGCTTTACCTATACATGCAGAGCCTCTTGCCCGGGGCAAAGTTCAATTAGTGGATTTTACAGTTGATGAAAACTCCACTACTTTTGCTAGAAAAAGGTTAAGCCAGTTGGAGCTCCCTCCATCGTGCCTGGTAGTTGCTATATCCCGGGGAGGAAACATGATTATTCCCGGTGGCCCGGACATCATATTACCTGGCGATATCGTTTATATAATGGGACTACCAGAAAATATAAATAAGTTATGTATTAAAAGTAAAAAGAAAAAACAAAAAATACAAAAAGTAATGATTTTAGGAGGCGGACGCATAGGTTATTACCTGGCAAAAAGACTGTGTTCCAGGGGTATGAATGTTAAAATAATTGAACAAGACCCTGGTAAATGCAGCGAACTAGCAGAACGCCTACCTACTGCCCTTGTTATAGAAGGCGACGGCTCAGACCTGGAAATATTAAAAAAAGAAGGTATTAAAGAAACTGACGCCTTCATAGCAGTTACCGGGCTAGATGAAGAAAATTTGTTAATATCTCTTTTATCAAAACAGTTGGGTGCAAAAAGAGTAGTAGCTAAAATCAGCCGTTCCGGTTATGCACCTCTGGTAGAACGATTGGGTGTGGACTCGGCTATAAGTCCTCGACTAATTACCGTAGGAGAGATTTTAAGATTTATAAGGGGAGGAAGGCTGCTTTCCCTTGTACTGCTTCTTAATGAAAAAGCTGAAGTTATAGAATTAATGGTTCAACCTCAAAGCAAAATAGTAGGGCGATATCTAAAAAAATCTAATTTACCCAAGAGGACTATTATTGGTTCTATAATACGTAATGGTAAAACAATTATACCTAAGGGCAGCGACATGATTTTAGAAGGGGATCGCCTCGTTATATTTACCATGGACCAAAATATTAAAGCTATAGAAAACTTGTGCGGCCTGGAGGGAAGATCCCTTGAACACACCTCTGATTTTGAGAACATTGGGTATAGTGCTTCTATGTGAAGCAGGTGCCCTGGTTCCTTCTTTGATTATATCTTTTTCCCTGGGGGAAGAAGATTATATGGCTTTTATAACCAGCATATTCATAATTACAATTTTTGCAGTATTGTTAGTATGGAGACCTGTTGACACCAGGGATGTTGGTTATAAAGAAGGTTTTGTAATTGCTACTTTAAGCTGGATATTATTAGCTGTTTTTGGCGCCGTCCCTTATATGCTTTCGGGGGCGGTGCCCAGTTTTGTAAATGCCTTTTTTGAAACTATGTCAGGTTTTACAACCACTGGAGCGACCATAATAGAAGATGTAGAAAGCTTGACGCACGGCATTCTTTTTTGGAGAAGCCTAACCCAGTGGATGGGGGGTATGGGGGTGATTGTGCTGACCCTGGCACTCATTCCTTCTCTCAAAATTGCAGGCATGAAATTATTTAAAGCCGAGGTACCCGGACCTACCAAAGATAAAGTAGTTCCAGGAATAATAAAGACAGCTCGACAGCTGTATAAAGTTTATTTGCTTATTTCATTTTTAGAATTGATATCTCTTAAAATAGCCGGGCTTTCCTGGTTTGATTCCTTTATTCATACTTTTACAACAGTATCTACCGGTGGTTTTTCTAATCAAAACACGAGTATAGGAAGTTATAATGCACCTGCAGTAGAATATATTATAATATTTTTCATGTTTATCGGTGGTATTAACTTTGCCCTTCACTACCATTTGTTAAAAAGAAATGCACAACCTGTACTGCAGGACCGTGAATTAAAACTTTATATTATTATAGCCGTATCAGCAATCTTACTAGTAGGAATTAATTTAAAACAATCTATGAATTTTGATAATATAATGTCTTTTCGCCATTCAGCCTTCCAGGTAATTTCTATAATGACTTCTACCGGTTATTCTACAGCAGACTTTAACCAGTGGCCCGCAATAAGTAAATCTATTTTAGTAGCTTTAATGTTTATTGGCGGGTGTGCTGGTTCAACTGCCGGAGGCATGAAACAAGCCAGGTTTTATATATTAAGTAAAACAGTATCCCGGCAGACGATTAAACTTATACACCCAAGAGCAGTAGTTCCTGTACGTGTTGGTGATCATGTTGTAAACGAAAACATTGTAGAAAACGTGCAAGCATATTTTTTTATTTTCTTAGGCCTGCAAGCAACTACAACCATTGCCCTCTCTGCAATGGGTATGGATTTAATAAGTGCATTTTCAGCATCGATAGCCTCACTTGGTAACATTGGCCCCGGTCTGGGAATGGTAGGACCGATATCTACTTTCACCTCTATTCCGGCTGCAGGAAAAATATTGCTGTCTATATGCATGCTGTTAGGACGTTTAGAAATTTACACGGTACTGGTAGTATTCACGGTTAAATTCTGGCGCTAAAAAACCGCCTGCTTATTAAGCAGGCGGTTTTTTTATATATGTTAATCGTCATTACGTTCCCATTCTACTACAGCACATGTATTTCTACTGGCCGGAATATCAATAATGCGCTGGTTTTCAGATCCTTTAAACGGAAGAGTAATATCTTTTAATTCCTGTTCAAAGGGCCCGTCTACCAGTACATCAATTCCCTCCATTACCGACAATTCTTTTACTTCTTCATATAAATACCCTGTATAGACCCATATGTCCAGCTCCGGAATACCTTTTCTTAATATTTTTATTGTTTCATGTAAAGGCCCGGGCTGCATTAAAGGATCTCCACCACTAAAAGTAACTCCATTAATAAGCGGAGTAATATTGTCTTCTACCCTTTCTGCCAGTTCTGCAGGACTTATTAATTCCCCGCCTTTTGCAGGTAACAATTCAGGGTTATGACATCCCGGGCAGTGCCTGGGACATCCCTGAGTAAAGACTACCGTACGAAAACCAGGACCATCTACTACTGACTCCCCTATTATGCTGGCAATACGTATCTTTTCCACCGTTACCGCCTCTTTCATCATAATAAATGCTTGACCAATATATCTTCCAGCTGAGCCAGTGTTCCACATTCCAGCATCGTAGATTTATCACTAAAAAGCTCAACAGTAAATATATTAGGCCACTCTTTTTCAGGCAGAGTATTCAACCAGATCAAGTCCTTAGCTTTTTCTCTAATATAACTTACTTTACGGGCAGCCTGTTCAGATTGCTGTGTTTTTGTATCACTCATTATAAAGAAATAAGTATCGCTGTTAAAAATATGTTTATATTGAGTTTCTAATCCATCTAGAGCAGCATTAAGATTCGTTGTTTTCCCCCACTGCTCGCTTCCTGACATAATCCTGAACATGATTCTGGAAAAACCCTCATTGCTGCTAAAGTAAGGCGTAATCCGCTCCGTATTTTCTGAAAAAATAAAGATTTCTACATCTTTAATTACATCAGCCAGGCCGTATACAAACTGAATTATAAATCGAGCATAGCGGGTCATAGAAGCAGAAACATCACAAAGCATTACCATTTTAGGTCTGTTTAACCTTCTGCTCTTGTAAACAAGATGAACAGGAAGTCCACCATAGTTAATATTTTTACGTATTGTCTTGCGAATATCTATTTTATTACTGGCATTACTTATCTTATAACGACGAGATATACGATTAGCCAGTTTACTTGAAAGCTTGTTTACGATAGCAGTAACCCGGGTAAGTTCTTCTTCAGCAATAGACTGCATATCTTTATATAAAAGTGACTCTTCCTGTTTCTGGCTGTATTGATCCAATGTTGAAGAAACTGTCTGATCTACTTCCTTCCTACCTGTATATTCAACATTCAAATTCTTCTTCTGAAAGCTTTCTTCTGCATCTTCTTGTTTCATCATATAGTAGCGCCAGTAATTTAGAGATGCTTCAATAACATTTGCAATTACTTGAGAAGGGTCGTTTACCGGGTTGCCTTCAAAACCCTCTATAGTCTGGTATAATCTTTCTCTATCGCCGGCATCCATTTGGGCAAGAGTTTCCTTTTGTTCTTTACTCACCTGGAGATAATCCTCTACTCCTCCCGCCCATTGCCCGCCACCGCTCCTTTGAATGCTTTCTTGAATTTCATTTTCCACTTTATTTTCTGCTCTTAAAACCTGTTCCTGCTGTATTTCATCTGCCTGCTGCGATTTAAGCTTCTTTTCTTCGGGAACAAAATAATTTTCAAATGCCAGTTCAAAAAGCTGCCTGTCAGACACTTTTTTTACCATGACAGCAGCTAAAACACTCTTAAATTGATCCCGGCATGCAATGTCAATTACAGACAATGCTTTAACAGCATCTAACACCTCTACTGTACTAACCCTTACTCCCAGGGCCCGCAATACTTCAGTAAATGTTACCAGGTGCTGCTGCACAACTTCCTTATAATCATTATTTTTGCTTGTAAACATGGAACATTCCATCTATCGCACCTCGCGCAAACCACTTTTGCACCATCTGATATATTATACTCTTCAATTTTTTATTCACTTCAAGCAGCTTACAATTTAATAAATATTCGTAACAGTCCTATTATAATTTTTTCACAGCTCTATTCAATGAATATTTATACTTTTTTCTGTAATTTCAATTATTGTTTTACATTTATTGGTTTAATATTTAAATGTGTTTGTGACACCTCAACAACACTCCAATATTTTCTAATTTTAACTGCTTACCGTTGCTTTCTTTCGCTCCATTCACCTCACAGGCCTAACGCTCAGGCTTAAACTTTTAAGGAAATTCACCACTAACTTGTTTTTGTTAAAGAAAAATTGTTCCTTAGTAGATTTTCCCTAAAATGGCGGGATCCCTCGCTTTCACCTTCATTAAGTTGGCAGCTGTTTGTTTCAAGTACTCTCTACGGGGCAACGGCAACTCAGTAATTTTCATGCTCCGTTTTGAGCCAGAGGCTCGTGAAAGTTTATTTCAAAACCACATCTATTGTTTTTGCTTTTTTGTTAGTAAAATAGGTTGTTTTTTTACTTGTAAACATGAGAAGTCCGATTACTTAGTTCTGATATCTTAGCTTCATTAAACCTGTCTATAGTACTAAGATATCCGGTAATTCTCCTTACTCTTTTTACATTAAAACTGCCGCATTTCGGACACCCGTCATCATCAATCAAGCCGCTGTGTCCGCACCCCTTGCAAAAATCAACCGGGTAATTTATAGCAGCGTATCCCATGTCGCATTTAGCCATATGCTTTACAATAGCTTCTACCGCTTGCGGGTTATTAACTGGAGCCGCATCCATTTCCACATAGCTTATATGTCCTGCATTGCAATATTTATGATATGGGCCTTCAAGCGAAATTTTATCAAATGCAGATATAGGGTGATCTACCGGTACATGATATGAATTGGTATAATAATCCTTATCTGTAATTCCAGGGATTATGCCAAACTCTTCCTTGTCCATCTCGATAAATCTTCCACTGAGTCCCTCAGCCGGAGTAGCAAGAAATGTATAATTTAAGTCGTAGTTTTCACATGCCTCATCTATTCTTTTACGCATGTGAGCTACTATTTCCAATCCTAGTTTCTGTGCTTCTTCACTTTGAGCATGATGTTTGCCCATTAAAGCTACAAGCGTTTCTGCCAAGCCTATAAAACCCATTGATAGTGTTCCGTTCACCATAGCATCATATATAGGATCATCAGCATTCAGATGTTCTGAATTAAGATACAACTTTTGTCCCATAAGAAAAGGCATATCTTTTACTTTTAACTGTGCTTGAATTTTAAACCTTTCATAAAGCTGCCTTATTATCAAATCAGTATTTTCATCTAACAACTGATAAAATTTATCTATATTCCTTTCCGCCTTTACCCCTATTCTTGGTAAATTTAACGTTGTAAAAGATAAATTGCCCCGGCCATCAGTTACCTCAGACCCTCGGCGGTTAGCCATCACCCTAGTACGACATCCCATATAGCTAACCTGGTCACCAAAAGATTTGTTAAAACTTGAATCCATGAAACTAAATGTCGGGTTAAGCCGCTTACTAGCTACTCTTATTGCTAACTGAAATAAATCGTAATTAGGATCTCCCGGCATCATATTGACTCCTTCTTGCAACCTGAATATTGCATTAGGGAAAATAGGATTCTCTCCGCGTCCTAATCCTGATTCAAAGGCCAGTAAAAAGTTCCTGGTCACTTTTCGTGCAGCTTCACTTGTTTCAGTGCCCAGGTTTAAATTACTAAAAGGCACTTGACTGCCCGCCCTGCTATGCATACTGTTTAGATTATAAACCAGTGCTTCCATGGCCTGGTAAACTTCGTTTTCATCTGCATCTTCTACAAACCCTGCCATATCTCTATCAAAAAAAGCAAAAGACTGTCCCCCGTGCATATCATTTTGTGAACTTTGTAAAATAATCGCTGCTAACGCACTTGCTGAAGTTGGTCTCTGAGGAGGTCTAATAAAGCCGTGTCCAGTATCAAAACCTTCACTTAAAAGTCTACCCAGTGGAATATAAATACAAGTAAGAGTTTTTCCGTAAAACTCCAGATCATGTATATGTATATCGCCCTGCTTGTGAGCCTGGGACATTTCTTCCGGAATCATGCGGCTGAGATAATAATTTTTACTTGCTGCACTGGCAATTTGCAGCATTTTGGCAGACGGTGAATTGTTAACGTTGGCATTTTCCCTGCTTGTTTCAACCAAAATTTCTTCTACTGCATCCATAAGCTCGCTCTTGGCATCCCTTATACGGGTACGCCTGTCACGGTGAAGTATATAAACTTTAGCTGTTTTAGCGTGCCCATTTTCAATTAACACTTTTTCTACAGCATCTTGTACATTTTCTACACTGAAAATCTGGCCGTTATACTTCTTTTTTAATAATTTAAGTACTTCAATTGTAAGTTCCATGGCCAGCTGGCGATCCTCTCCGCCAACAGCTTTGGCAGCTTCAAATATAGCATCTGTTATTTTACTTTCCTCAAATGGTACTTCTCGCCCATCTCTCTTTTTAACAATACTAAACATGGTAACCCTCCTGTGATTGGTGCCTGTTAATTAATTGTTTTATTTCCTGCATAAAACTTTTAACGCTGTCAAAATCACGGTAGACTGAGGCAAATCTTACATACGCCACCTCATCAATATCACTCAAGTGTTTCAATACTTTTTCTCCCACATCACTGCTAGTAGACTCCAGTTCAGGAGAAAACATTAACTCTTTTTCAATTTCTGTTATAATATCCTCCAATAGCTCAGTTGGTATCTTGCGCTTTTTACACGCTTTAGCAAGTCCAGAAAGCAATTTAACTCGATCAAAAGGCTCCCGAGTTCCATCCTTCTTTACAACCATCAAAGGGGGCTCGTCCAACCTCTCATACGTAGTAAAGCGCCGCTCACAATTAATACATTCCCGGCGCCTTCTAATAGCTTCCCCTTTTTCTGCAGAACGAGAATCTAAAACTTTACTTGTTTCATAATTACAATAAGGACATTTCATAACTTTCATCCTTCAATCGTATATATTGTATATCTCTGATAGAATTATACTATATACTGATATTATAAATCAAAAAACGGAAAGCAATTCCAGAACAAGCAATCATAATAAAATAAAATGTAATTTCTTTATATGAAGCAAACAAGAGTATAAAAAATTTATACCATTTAACTACCAAACATCACCCCTGTGAAGGCTTGCCCCCTTCTCCTGGCTGTTTTGATCGTTAAATGATAAATCAACTAGTATAACATCAATACCTATTCTAACTATTTTATCCCAGGGAACAATTATCTCTTCTTCCTTACCTACAAGACCCATAAATTTTGCCTGATGACCGGGCAAAACCATAGAATGAAGTTTGCCCTCTACAACATCTATATCTATATCTTTTATAGGTCCCAAGCGTTTACCATCAACAATATTTATAACTTCTCTCATCCGCAGATCAGATATTTTAACCATTTTTACACCTCCTTAATCATGTATATGATAAATACTGTAAAAACATTAAAAGACTGCTTTCTTTTATAAAAGCAGCCATTGTTTTTGCTAAACTGGTGGTACTCTCCGCTCCGAGCACCACCAGCCTTGATAATGTTACTGAAAGATTTTTCATACTCCATTGTGAGCATATTATAGGCGTTTAAACCAAAAATTAAATATATTTTTGCATATATCCCAGGGCAGCTTTTTCCAAGCGAGAAACCTGAGCCTGGGATATACCTATTTCTTCTGCTACTTCCATTTGAGTTTTCCCTTCAAAAAACCTCAAGGTTAAAATATGTTTCTCCCTGTCTGTTAATTTACCCAGTGCATCTTTTATTGCAATACCTTCCAGCCATCCACTGTCTAGATTTTTATCATCGCTTATCTGGTCTAAAACATAAATTGGATCCCCACCATCATGATATATGGGCTCAAATAAAGAAACCGGTTCTTGAATGGCATCTAGTGCAAAAACTACATGTTCCCGGGGTATTTTTAACTCACCGGCTATCTCATTTACCGATGGTTCCCGGGAATACTTGTTGATAAGAGTATCTCTAACCTGTAAAGCTTTATAAGCCACATCTCTCAATGACCTGCTTATTCTTATAGGATTGTTATCTCTTAAATATCTTCTAATTTCACCTACAATCATGGGAACGGCATATGTAGAGAACTTGACATTTTGAGAAAGATCAAAATTATCTATAGCTTTCATTAAGCCTATACACCCTACTTGAAAAAGATCATCCACATATTCACCCCGGTTAGTAAAGCGCTGGATAACGCTTAGTACTAACCTTAGATTTCCATTAACAAGCTGAGTGCGGGCAGAATAATTTCCTTTTTGCATTGATTCAAACAATTCTCGCATTTGTGCTCCTGTTAATACAGGCAGCTTTGCCGTGTTTACTCCACAAATCTCTACCTTATTAGCGAGCAAAGGCGTTCCCACCTCTTTTCTTTATATTTTTAGCTTTTGTCATTATTACCTTGCCTTATAATAAATATACATTATATTATACAAAAAACCCGTGAAATCACGGGTTGATAATCATTGCATTTTATTTATTTCTCTTTTTAACCTTTTCATAATGCGCTTTTCCAGCCTGGAAATATAAGATTGTGATATCCCCAGCATATCTGCCACTTCTTTCTGTGTTTTTTCTTCCTTTTTGTTCAAACCAAAACGCAATTCCATGATCTTTCTTTCTCGACCACCCAGGCGCTGTAGAGCTATATGTAACAAGTTTTTTTCTACTTCTTCTTCAATGTGTTTATAAATTATATCATTATCAGTACCCAAAACATCTGATAAAAGAAGCTCATTGCCATCCAAATCAATGTTTAAAGGTTCTTCAAAAGAAACTTCTGTTTTTGTTTTATTGTTTCTTCGCAAGTACATAAGTATTTCATTTTCTATACAACGCGATGCATAAGTAGCCAGCTTTATATTTTTACTGGGATTAAACGTATTTACTGCCTTTATTAACCCTATAGTACCTATAGAAACCAGATCCTCAATACCTACTCCCGTATTATCAAACTTTCGGGCAATATACACTACAAGGCGCAGATTGCGCTCAATAAGTACGCTTCTTACTTCCCCGTCCCCTGACTGTAATCTATTAATAAAGTATGATTCTTCATCTGTACTTAAGGGAGGGGGCAGGGCTTCACTGCTACCTACATAATGTATCTCATTTTCCATATCAAATAAATTTAAAAATTTTCCCCAGTAAATACATATTAAACTTTTAATTTTTTTAAAGTTTAACAAAATACTCCCTCCCCTAAAATAATCCTGTGTAAACCCCGTTTCTCAAACGCGAATTTATAACAACTATAAAAATAATCTAATCAAGACAGCCTGGATAAATGATGGTTTAATTTAAGATGCGAGGGAATACATCAAGTCAGGATGTACTAAGGCACAATAAGCATTGTCAGGACTCATCTCCTTATGATAAAGAGCTACAGTAATTCGCGCTAAACTTTTCACCTTATTATTCTGGCTTAATTTAACTTCATCCGGTCTGAATCCTAACAGCATCCCTGAATCCTCACCTATAGACCTGAACGGTATTAGAGTAAACCTATCTTCAGATGTAGTATCTTTCACAATTTCCATTAACTTAATTGCATCATAATTATTGTACTTATTATTTTCCATGCAGTTAACAAGCTTGCCTGGCAGTATATCTTTTATTGCATTATACTGAACAATAATAGCAGGATTACCCGTTACTGGTTCTTTTAATTGATTTCCTGAATCTAAAAAGCCTTTTATAGTTATATTTTTATCGCGTACTTTTATGGTTAACTTTATTTTAAAAGAATGCAAAGAGTAACGTTTCTTAAACAAGGCTGCAGTTCCCCGGCTGCCCGCCCAAAAAATTATCAATGAAACCAGTAATGCATAACCAAAATATTTATCCAACAACGAAGGAAAAGCTTCAGACAGTGAATTTAAACATCCTCCTTCATTAAAAAAATACATCATACCTATAACACTTCCACCCAGAGCAAAAGAAACAAGATAGAAAAAAAACAGGCAAAAACACATACGAGCAGCAGGCAGGGGGAAAAAAGCAATAAATATTATTATTATAGAGACTATAATTTTAATCCAAATTATAAGTAGTGAAGAAAAAGCCGGAACAAAAACTGCTATAGAATATAAACCTCCAAATATTGCTGCACAAGCCAAACGCCATTTACTGGTTTTTACATCAACTAATTTACTAACCGACCATAATATAACGTAATCCATTACTATACTGCCCAGTATAACCTGGTCGGCATATATAACCATGCGTATTCTCCTACCTTCCTGGAAAACCCGGACAAGGCATTCTTTACTATTATATGTGTAATTTGTTTCCATTATGAAAAGTGCCGGTATTATTATATAACACCGGCACTGGCAAAATATGTCATTATATAAAGACAAAATACTAATTATACTCGACAACTTTATCAAATATATTGCATAATTACTACTATTTGTTTGTTGGACCTTTCTCAGGATCAATAAATAGTTGATTACCTCTAACGCGATTAAGATATTCTTTTCTATTCCGCCTTAATTTAATATTGTATTTTTTTGTTCTCATAAAATTCCTCCTGATAAAAACATGCAAATAATTATGTATTTATCTTTTCCCTTTTTGTTTTGATTTATTAAATAAAAAAATCCCGTGCCAGCACGGGAAATCTAAAACGCATCTCATCGACGCCTTAAAAAAGCAGGTATATCCAGGTCATCGTTATTATTAGCAAATGGTTTTATTTCTACATCATTTTTATCATTTCTTTCTTGGCTCTTGTACTTCTGCTCAAAACCAGTAGCTATCACTGTTACTCTAACTTCGTCCTCCATCTGCTCATCTATAACCGCCCCAAAAATAATATTGGCCTCTGGATCAGCAGCCTGAGAAATAATCTCTGCCGCTTCGTTCACTTCAAGCAACCCCAGTGAACCTCCCCCGGTAATATTAAGCAAAACACCTTTTGCCCCTTCAATAGAAGTTTCCAATAAAGGACTGGATATAGCAATTCTTGAAGCTTCAACAGCACGGTTGTCACCACCACAGGAACCAATACCCATAAGAGCAGACCCTGTTTCTTTCATAACCGTTTTTACATCGGCAAAATCAAGGTTAATAAGGCCAGGAACAGCTATAAGATCAGATATACCCTGTACTCCCTGGCGCAGCACGTCATCAGCAATCCTAAATGCCTCTACAATAGAAGTATGTTTTTCCACTACTTGCAGCAGCCGGTCATTGGGTATAGTAATCAATGTATCAACGCTGTTTTTAAGATTTTCTATACCTGTATCAGCCTGGTTCATTCTTTTGCGTCCTTCAAATGTAAATGGCTTAGTTACCACACCTACAGTAAGGGCACCTAGTTCTCTGGCAACTTCAGCTACTACTGGAGCAGCGCCTGACCCGGTACCACCACCCATGCCGGCAGTAACAAAAACCATGTCAGATCCCCTGAGCACTTGTTCAACTTCATCCCGGCTTTCTTCAGCAGCTTTTTGGCCAATTTCGGGATTTGCTCCTGCTCCTAATCCCTTAGTTAACTTCGTTCCTACTTGTATTTTGTTATTTGCCAGGGCCATTTGAAGTGCCTGGGCATCAGTATTTAAGGCTATAAACTCGACACCCTTTAATCCAGCGTTAATCATTCTGTTTACAGCATTATTTCCTCCACCACCGACTCCAATAACCTTTATATTTGCAAATTGGTCCAGTTCCAATTCAAAATCCAACATAAATGTCAGTCCTCCTTTATATTTATACCCGGCAGATTACCACCGTGACAGGAGAAATTATAATATTTAAAAACAGTTAAAAAAAGCAAGACTGAGTGTGTAAACAGTTAACGAAATAACCTGCTAATTTTTCTGTACTTGAACAGCTATTGCTTTTTTGAATTGTACAATTTAATTCAGCATTAACATGATTTGATATAAAAACATCAATTCCCTGCAACAAGCTCCCCCTACCAGTTAATTTAATACCACCTGGAATAAAATTATTTAAATTCATATAAATTATAGTTTGTTTGACTAGCTCGCAGATTTCCTCCAACCGCGCATTAATTATTGCAGATACCCTGCTGCTGTCAAGTTGCAAATTACTACTACCTTTTAAAGTGGTTTCACCATATAAAGATACTGAGTACAATATTTCAAAAGCGTAAGACATGCTTATATGCAGCCCAACTGCTAAATCACTAACCATGTGCTGCATACCCAGTGGAAGAACAATAGAATCTAATAATAACCCGTATTTGAATGCAGTGACCGTAATGGTCTCTGCTCCTAGATCCAACAAGACACAACCAAATTCTAATTCTGCCCAACTCAACAAGGAAGCTGATTGAGCCATAGGAACAAACGCCAACACGGGAATATCAAGACCGGCAATACAAAAACTTTCTATTGTACTTTCTTTTGTACTAACCGGATAAATTATTAGACGTAAATCTGCTCTTAGTTCCAGCCCTGTGCGTTTTTCTGCACAATCAACTGCATGCCCGTCTACAAAGTACTGTACCGGAAAAATATGTACAACAGAAAAATCTTTTGATACTGCATTTTCATATGCCTGTTTTTTTAAATTTATAATATCGCTGTGCTTAAATTTATCAGCATATCTACAGGTTATACATGAAGTATAATTAATTACCCGTGCACCAACTCCAGAAATACCAGCACAGGTAGAAGCATTGCTTCTATCAAATTTATCTTCTATTTTATCAACCAGTTTCTTTATAACACTAGCACATGCATCAGCATCCACTACGACCCCTTTTTTAACACCTAAAGCAGGAGATTCTTCCCGGGCCAATATTACATAAGATTTTGGATTCACCACAGCCGCAGATACAGAAATCTGCGCCGATCCAATATCGAAAAAAATGTAAATCCTTTTTTTTTTGAAAGACCAAGGTAATGCTCCTCTCTGCTATTTACTAAAGTTTACTAAACTGTAAAATTCAACGTTAGATGAAATATCCCTTTTATTGTATTATAAAAATTATTTTCTATTTAATAAATGCCTGCGTATTAAAGATACATTTTGGAAAATTCGTACACCGAATGCTACAACTGCAGCAAGATATAAGTCAATACCAAGCCTGTCACCAATAAATACTAATCCTGCAGCCAGCATAGCATTAGTAAAGAACCCGGAGATAAATATCACGTGATCAAAACTATCGTCTACAGCAGCACGAATACCTCCTAGTACAGAATCAACTGCTGCTAAAGCAGCTACTGAAGTATATACTGCATAATACTCCGGCAGCGATACTGGTATATTTAAACCTAAAAATATACCAACTAAGGTTCCCAGTATAACAAGCACAATGCCGGCCCACATCATAATATACACCTTCTTTACATGGATTTAGCATATTTAAAGTTATTCTCTTTAAAATAAGCCGGAACCGTTAACTCTTCATGTTTTTTTATTTTAACTTTTATACCCAAATTCCCCAGGTAATCACGAAGCCCACCGGGTATAGCCAGCGCGTGCTCCAATGCTTGCGGATCACCTACAGCTAAAACCTGGTACGGGGGAACTATTCTTTTAGTATTAACATTTATAAATGAGCCGGCATACCTTACTTCACTGGTTGCAATAATACGTTCGCCGTTTATAGACAGCGCTTCAGCTCCAGCACCTCGTAATTCATTAATTACCTTTAATAGATCTTGATCCCTTATGATAAAAAGTGTGTTTGACTGCGAATGCTCTGAGCTCTTGGGATTATCAAGAATAACTTCCACGCCTGGACCAGTAACTGTTACCATACCAGCAGCCATACGTCCTTTTTTTAGTTCACTCTTTAAAGCTTGTACAGCCTGTGCTTGTCCTGCATTTACTTGTTTTAACTTTATCTTTAAGTCACTAAGCTCTGCTTGTAAGTTTTTGTTATTACTTTTAAGTTGTTTTAATTCTTGTGACAACTCCTGCGTGTTTTCTCTTGGGATACCAATATTATAATCCCCGGAAACGCGAAATTGAACAGCCATTAAAAATCCCAGCGTAATAGCTACCAGGGACAATGATATATATACATAATACTTTTGCGGCATGTAATCACCTCAACTATTAAAAACAAAACAATCATTGTGTAGGTCTAGCATAATCAAAGTTCATTCCTCCCTCGTAAGGCGGAATTGCCAGGCTCGACTCTTTTTTTAAACTTATTTCTATACCCCAAAACTTGAGCTTGTCTATTACGCCTCCTTTCATAGTTAAGGAATTATAGAGAGTATTGGAATCTCCTATAGCCTTTATTACAAAAGGAGGACTTAACCTGACATTTTTATTTATCAACACTGTAGGCCCAATACAACGTACTTCTGTAAGGGCAGTAATTCTATGCTCGTTCATAGAAAGTGCTTCTGCACCGGCAGCCTTAAGCTCATTCAAAACTCTAAGTACATCTTCGTCATGCAGTATATATAGATTGGGGTTGTCGCCCGGGCTTAAGTTTTCTTGACTGTCATTCAATGTAACTTTTATTCCAGGCCCTTTCAGTTCAGTCAATCCAGCAAACGCTCTTACTGTATCCACTTCCTGCTTTAAATTGGCAAGCTCGGGCCCGGCAGCAGCTTTATCAAGCTCACTGCGGTAATGCTTTACTTTTTCATGCAATTTATCATTTTCTTCCCGGGCTGATTCTATCTTTACTTTTAAGCTTTTAGGTCTGGCAAAATTTAATGATTCTTGCTGCATTTGTAATTCAGCAGATTCTTTGAATTGAGCTGATATAAAAAAACCTATAAGTACACAGGCTGCCGCCAGCGTAATAAAAGCAGTTTTTCTCAAGTAATTCCACCCGCACTTTTATAAATTATTTTATTTCTTATATTTTATAACCGGTGAATCAACAGAAGACAAGTCTGCATATATTATTTCTTTATTTTGATTCTGTACTTTATTAATTACTTTTAAAAATAAATCGCCTTTTTTATTAATTTTATCCGGTATCCCAATGTCGCATTGTATCCCTCGCAAGGTATACAGTGTAAATGAACCTCCGGATTCGTAGTGTATTTCAGATAAACAGGTGACCAATCCGGAAGGGAGATCTTCAACTACTTGCAGGGCCGCTGCAAGTCCTTTACCCGTTACAGTTTCACCGGGCCCGTTGAAACTGTTATCAATACCGGTAATGAGTGGTAAATTGTTATCCAACTTCTTTATTCTTTGCAAATAAGTTTTTTCTCTATCTATTTGTATAAAACCGCTGCTGCCTTTTAAAAGCGCTGCCGGTTTTCTTTCTTCGATTTTAATCAAAACTGAAGCAGGTAGATCTCTTTTTACTTCTACCTTTTTTATAAATGATATAACCTTTAAATTCGAAGCTGTTTTTTTGGTACTTATCTTAAATATATTAGTTCCCGTACGTAAAGCAGAAAAATGAATAATTTCCTGCCTGCTTAACTGGCAGTTACCCTGTACGTTAATTTCTTTCACTTCAAAATAGGGTGAATTAAAAAGAATAAATATGCAGAGGGCAAGTAAAAACAGCAAAAAGAGACTCTGGTATATATTTCTTGATTTACTTGCACGCCTAGCATATAACCCCATAACTTACCTCCTGTAATGAAAATTTACAATTACTTATTATTATATCTTAATATACATATTCTTGTCCAAAACAAAACTAAAAAAGAGTCCACATTAACTGTGCACTCGAAATATCCGGGCCCCTAAAGCATTATATTTACTCTCTATTCTTTCATAGCCGCGGTCTATATGCTCAACATTTTCTAAAACAGAACCATCTTCCCCAGCCAGCGCTGCCAGGACCAGGGCAGCTCCAGCCCTTAAATCACTCACTTCCACCTGTGCCCCGGTTAACTGCTTAACTCCTTTAATAATAGAAGTTTGACCTTCTACCTTTAGATTTGCTCCCATACGCCTCAATTCCATAACGTGTTTATACCTGTTTTCAAATACCGACTCGGTAACAACACTAGTACCTTCAGCTAAAGTAAGCAAAGACATAAATTGAGGCTGCATATCAGTTGGAAAACCGGGATAAGGCATAGTCTTAATATCCACAGGTTTTGGCCTGTGGGATGCATTAACATTAATCCAATCATCACCCGTTTTAATATTTACACCTGCTTCTTTTAGCTTTGCTATTACCGGTTCCACATGCTCTGGTATAACATTCGATATTGTCATATTTCCCATTGTAATAGCACCTGCTATCATGTGAGTCCCTGCTTCAATACGGTCAGGAATAACAGTGTGTTCATTCGGATAAAGCTTTTCTACTCCTTCAATTTTTATATTAGTTGTTCCCGCACCTTTTATCCTTGCCCCCACTCTATTTAAAAAATTTTGTAAGTCTATAATTTCCGGTTCTTTAGCTGCATTGCGTATAATTGTAGTACCCCTAGCCAGTACCGCAGCCATCATTAAATTTTCTGTAGCTCCTACACTGGGGAGGTCAAGGTGTATATCGGCCCCTTTCAACTTTGGAGTTTCAGCTATAATATACCCGAATTTCTCAATTACCTGTGCTCCCATTGCCTTTAAACCTTTTATATGCAGATTCATAGGCCGTGATCCAATATTACAACCACCGGGGTAACTTATTTTTGCCCTGCAAAAGCGGCCTATAAGGGCTCCTAAAACTAAATTGGAAGCTCTCATTTTTCTCATTAATTCTTCAGATACTTCAGTAACTTTAATATTCTGTGCATCAACTTTCACCGTGTCCTTACTGCATTCTACAACGGCACCCAGGTGCATTAAGACTTCTTTCATCACCTCCACATCCCTCAACCTGGGCACCTCTTTAATATAACACTGTCCTTCCACTAATAAACACGCAGCGAGAATAGGTAAAGTTGAATTTTTAGACCCGCAAACCTTTATCGTTCCCTTTAGAGGATTCCCCCCTACAATCATAAACTTATGCAATAGGCTGCCACCTCCGCTTTACAGCTCACCCACAACTTGCACCTCCAAGAAAAGTTCGATATTAAATTTTTCCATCACCATATCCTTCACTTTTTTAATAAGTGCCATCATATCAGCAGCTGAAGCATTACCAAGATTTATAAAAAAATTAGCATGCTGGGTTGATACTGCAGCATCCCCTACCTGTAAACCTTTTCCGCCTGCCAAATCTATGAGCCGCCCTGCAGAATCACCCGGAGGATTTTTAAACACACTGCCTGCATTGGGATACTTAAGAGGCTGGTTATTTTTTCTTATTTCAATATACCTTCTAATCAATTTATCTATATATTCTTTATCACTCTTTTCCCCTCTAAAAACAGCGCCTGTGATTATCAAATTCATGTTTTTTAGACTGCTTTTTCTATAACTAAAACTTAATTCTTTATTTAAATACTGCTTAATATTTCCATTATAATCAACAGCACACACTTTGTTTAGCAGGTCAGACATACAGCTGCCGTGGGCACCGGCATTCATCATAACAGCGCCACCAACTGTCCCCGGTATACCTGAAGCAAACTCAAATCCGCCAATTTCATTTTCCTTAGCAAAAGAAGCCAGAGAACTTAATTTAGCACCTGCACCTGCAATAATCTCAATATCATTTTTCTCTATACTTGACATTCCACGGCCTATTTTTACTACAATACCTTTTACTCCTTTATCAGAAACCAGTAAATTACTACAATTTCCTACTATTGTAAACGGTACTGCTGCTTCTCGTGAATAACGCAGTACTTCTTGCAAATCTCCAGTTCCAGCAGGATCCACAAAGATTTCTGCATATCCTCCAATTCGCCAGCTTGTATGTTTATGCATCGGCTCAATTTGCTTAATATTACCTGTTAATCTTGAAGATAGGTCAGAGTATAACTTATCAGAAATCATTTGTCTTCTCCTTCAAACGCTTAACAAATTCTACACTTACATTCCATATATTACCTGCACCCATGGTTAAAACCATATCACCGGGACTTACTGAATTAAGTAAATACTGTACAATTTCGTCTTGTTCACGAAAATATTTTACATTATTAACTCCGTTATTATTTAAAGAACGAACTATTAAATTGGAATTAACGCTTTCCAGAGGCTTTTCCCCGGCACCATATATTTCATTTATTATTACTTCGTCTGCATTATAAAAAACACTTCCAAAACGCTCATATAAAAGAGCAGTTCTGCTGTACCGGTGAGGCTGAAAAACACTTACCACTCTGCGCGGTTTTAGCTGCCTTGCTGCTTGTAAAGTAGCTTCTACTTCAGTAGGATGATGGGCATAATCATCTACTACCTTTACTTCATTAATATCGCCTAAAAGCTGAAATCTTCTACCTGCTCCACAAAAAGATTGCAGTACCTCACTAACCTGCCTGAAAGGAATACCCATACTGCATGCAGTTGCTGCAACTGCAAGAGCATTGGTCAAATTATGTCTTCCAGGTAATAGTAAGTTCAAATATCCCAGGTACCTTTCCCTGAAATAAATATGTCCACCTGTACCCTTTCCGTTAAAACTTATTTCGCTGGCAAAATAATCTGCCGCAGGATACATTAAAGAATAAGTTACAATTGACTTTCCTTTACATCTATTTATAATCTTGCCAACGCCGGGATCATCCAGGCAGGCAACTGCAAACCCATCGCTTTTAACATTATCTATAAAGTTTTTAAAAGCATTTTCAACTTCCGACATATTACCATAGAAATCCAGGTGGTCATCTTCAATATTGGTAACTACTGCAACGTGTGGAACTAACTTTAAAAAAGAGCCGTCGCTTTCATCTGCTTCGGCAACCAGATATTCTCCCGAACCTAATTTTGCATTCCCGCCAATTTCAGGCAGTTCACCTCCAATTAATATGGTCGGGTCAAAACCTGTTTTTTCTAATACTGCAGCCATCATTGATGTAGTCGTTGTTTTTCCATGGGCCCCGCAAATTGCAATTCCTTTCTTTTGCAGCATTAACATTGCCAGCAAATCTCCCCTGTGTATAACCGGGATACCTTTTTTCTCGGCTTCAAGTAATTCCGGATTATTACGTGGTATAGCTGTAGAAATCACTACCAGATCAGGCGAATCAATATTTTCCGCCCGGTGCCCTTGATAGCATACAGCTCCGCCGGATTCCAACTTTTCTACCATCCTGGCCCGGCTTAAATCAGAACCGGATACCTTTCGGCCCATTTTCAACAATATATGCGCCAGGCCGCTCATGCCTGCGCCCCCTATCCCAATAAAATGTATCTTATCCGGTATTGACTGCACAGCTTATCATCAACTCCTTCCTATTTTAACTACCGGGGCGACATATACTTTATATTATGTTGCAATAACAATAGGTGTTACTGTTAAGCTTGTCTATTAATCATATGTAATAAAATAACAATTCTCATTTTAAAACATGAGAAATTAAATAATAAATCTATCTAAACAATTTAAAATTTCCTTTAGTGCCCCCGGCTTACCCAGGGACAGGCTGCCCTGGTGCATTTTTTCTAATAAATCTTTATCTAAAACTAATTTTTTTATTTTATCCCCCAGCAATTTTGCATTAATGTCTTTGTCCAGGATCATCTCGGAAGCACCATTTTCCACCATTGCACGTGCGTTATATTCCTGGTGGTTTTCAGCAGCAAAAGGATACGGCACTAGTATACACGGAACACCCCTTACTGTCATTTCGGACAGAGTAGCCGCACCTGCCCTGCACACAGCCAGGTCAGCAGCAGCAAGAACCTCCGGCATATCATGTAAATACGAAATAACCTGTATATTATTATTTGTTTCCGACAAGTGAAAATCAATTTTTTTACAGAAATTAAAAAAATCCCGGTACCCCTTTTCCCCGGTGACATGTATAAACTTAAACAGTTTTTCTTTTTTAAATTCTTTTAAAACCCCTGTCATTGCCTCATTTATACTTTTAGCTCCCTGACTTCCTCCAAAAGAAAGGATCAATAATTCTTCTGGTCTTATTCCCAGGTTTTCTCTCGCTTTTTTCCTATCACGTGTAATAACCTCCGGTCTTACGGGGAGTCCTGTAATTATTTTTTTTGAATAACGTGGAAAGCGGGAAATAGAATCCTCAAATGTAACCATAGTTCTATTGGCGAATACAGATAATACCCGGTTGGTGATTCCAGGCAGGGCATTTTGCTCATGTATTAATGTAGGAATACGCAGCGATACAGCAGCCATAATTACAGGCCCGCATACATACCCGCCGGTTCCTATTACTGCAGAGGGCTTAAAGGCTTTTATAGCACGGCGTGCTCGCATTATTCCCCCACCAGCCCTTAGCAATACAATTAAATTTTTGGGTGTCAAACTACGTTTCAACCCGGACATGTTCAATTCTTTAAACTTAAAACCTGTTTTTCCAATAATTTTAGCTTCCATACCACTTGCAGTACCAATATATAGTATCTCTGCTCCCGGGTATTTATCTTCTATACCACGTGCTATAGCAAGCGCCGGGTAAATATGCCCCCCGGTTCCCCCACCGGTTATTACAAAACGCATTTTTTCACTCCCTAAAATCTGATTCTATCACCTGCTAGATATGTGCCTGGAGATATTTAACAAAATCCCCGTACTCATCAGCGTAAAAACTAACGAAGTCCCCCCGTAACTAACAAAAGGTAAGGTTATTCCTGTAACAGGCAGCGAACTTGTAACAACTCCTATATTTATTATTGCCTGTAAGCAAATACCAGAAACAATACCCGCAGCTAATAAGCTCCCAAAATTATCTGAACTAGTTATAGCAACTTTAAGACCCCGCCACAAAAAAATAACAAACAACATAATAACCAGAAAAGAGCCAATAAAACCTAATTCTTCACCTATTGCTGCAAAAATAAAATCAGTATGCCTTTCGGGCAAAAAAAGAAATTTAGAATGTCTTCCCTGTCCCAGTCCTGTTCCCATAAACCCCCCGGAACCCAGCGACATTAAGGAATTTATTATATGCCATCCTGCACCGGTAGGATCAGCCTCAGGATCAAGAAAAGCAAAAAACCTCTTCCTGCGATAAGGTTCTACCCAGATTGCAGCAGTCACCATCGCCAGGCCAAAACCGCAAAGCCCCCCCAGCTGTTTTCCCCGGGCACCGGCCACAAAACACATTATGACCAGGGTGCTCATAAGAGTAGCTGCAGTTCCCAAGTCAGGCTGCATTAATATAAGTATTGAAGCAAAGCCCCCGATTATTATAAACGGGAGAACACCTTTAGTAAAATTCCTTACCTGTTCTTTTTTTGCTGCCAGGCCATATGCAGTAAAAATTATGATACAGAGTTTTACAAATTCAGATGGTTGAAAACTTACAGGTCCAAGGTTAAGCCATCTCTGTGCGCCTAAATAGGATGCTCCTATACCGGGTAGTAAAACCAGTATTAAAAATGCAAATGCAGTAAGTAATATTAAAGCCTTGTATTTTGCATACTTCCAGTAGTCTATATTCATTGTTACAAACATAGCAATTAATCCTAGTAAAGCATATATAAACTGGCGTTTAAAAAAATAAAAAGGGTCATTAAACGGGCCCCTGGGATCACCTGCATAATAAACACTCGCACTAAAAACCATAACAAGTCCTACACACAGCAGTGCCAGAACTGATAAAAAAAGCAAAAAGTCGGGAGCACGTCTCCTAACTCCCATTAAATTACCCCCCAAGGCTTTTCACGATATTTTTAAAATATTCGCCTCGTTCTTCATAATCATTAAACATATCCCAGCTGGCACATGCAGGAGACATTAGTACAATCTCTCCAGTGCGGGCTTCTTCATGTGCAAGTATAACTGCGTGTTTTAAATCGTCTGCCTTTAATATCCTGGTGTTACCCTGCTTTTCAACAGCACCCTTTATTTCTTGTGCTGATTCTCCCAGAACAATTACAACCCTGGCTTTTTTATTTATTTGGACAGCCAGCTCGGAAAAATCATTACCCTTGTTACGTCCACCAGCTATTAGAACCACCGGTTCATTATATGCCTGCAGCGCTTTAATACTTGCCTCCGGATTTGTACCCTTGGAGTCATTTACATATTTTACCTTATTTATTTCAGCTGCTAATTCCAGGCGGTGAGAGACTCCGGAAAATTCGCTCAATGTAGAGGCAAGCATTTCCGAGCGCACTCCCACGGCTAAACCACATGCAATAACCGCAAGAGCATTTTCCAGGTTATGACTACCGGGGATAGACACCGCAGAGGCATTCATTATAAACATTGATTTACCAGTACTCAACCTGGCAAATACCTTCCCGTCTTCAACAAAAACCCCTTTTTCTAAAATATGTTTACGGCTGAAAAATATAACCTCTCCAGGTGCCTGCTGCCGCATTTTATAAACCAGGGGATCATCATAATTTAATACTGCCGTATCATTTTTGCTTTGACTGTCAAATATTCTTGCTTTGCACCGGGCATATTCCTCTATACTTACATGTCTATCCAGGTGATCAGGTGTCAAATTTAACACGACACCTACCCGGGGGCGAAAAAAAGCAGTTGTTTCCAGTTGAAAACTAGAAACTTCTAAAACTACAACACTCTCGGGATCAACCTCCTCTACGATATCGATAAAAGGAATACCAATATTACCAGCTACAAACGTCTTATACCCCGCATCTTTAAAAACTTGGCCCGTAAGAACGGTTGTTGTAGTTTTTCCATTAGTCCCGGTAATTGCAACAACCGGGGAATTAACAAAACGCCAGGCTAATTCCAGTTCGCCAATTACGGGAACACCTGCTTCTTCAGCTTTTATCACCGGAGATGCCCACAGAGGCACTCCCGGGCTAACCACAGCCATGTGGAAACTTTCAGGGTAAATTTCAGGACAATTACCCAGAGACAATTCTATATTGGATTTTTTTAATAATTCAGAATTAATATCAAGCTCTTCAGCAGTCTTATTATCAGTAAGCACAGGTCGTGCACCTCTTTGTGCCAAAAAACGTGCCGCAGAAATACCACTCCTTGCGGCACCTATTACTAATACAGGGACACCTTGCAGATTCAAGCTATGTTCATTCCTTCCCTATGTTTTTTAATTACACCATTCCCTGGTAACTATAAAGACCTATTAATGCAAGGAAAACTGATACTATCCAAAAAGAAAACACAATTATATTTTCTCCCCAGCCTAGAAGTTCAAAGTGATGGTGCAGGGGACTCATGCGAAAGACCCTTCGCCGAAAAAATTTGAAACTAAAGACCTGTATCATAACAGAAAGAGCTTCAATTACGTAAATTCCACCTATAACAACTAAGAACAGCTCACTCTCCGTTATGATTGATACCGCTCCAAGGCCGCCTCCCAGGGCCAAAGAACCCGTGTCGCCCATAAATATCCTAGCTGGATACCTATTATAAAATAAAAATCCCAGGCAACCTCCTACTACGGAAGCCATAACTATAGACACCCCGGGCTGTGCAGATAAAATACCTATTATAGCGTAAGCTGCTGCAACTGCAGTAGTAACGCCCGCTGCCAACCCATCTAAGCCGTCAGTAAGATTAACTGCGTTTGCAGCCCCTACAATTACCAGTATACTAAACAATATGTAGAGTAAATAACCAAAATGCAGGTGAACTACACCTGTAGAAAAAATATTAGAAAAAGGGATACTAACAGAAGTATCACGGCCTAAATAAGTCAATGCTGCAGACGCAACCAGGCCTGCCAGAAAAACTTGTCCAAATAATTTTTCCCGGGCACGTAATCCCAGGGATCGCTTTAAAACAACCTTGATAAAATCATCCAGTAAGCCAATTAATCCAAAACCTAAAAAGGCAACAGCAATAATTATAGCCTCTTTATCCTTGGTTAGCCACAGTGTAGACAGTACAATTCCAATTAAAAATATAATACCGCCCATGGTAGGCGTTCCTGCTTTTTTCATATGGCGAGAAGGACCTTCATTGCGGATATTCTGACCAAACTTTAGCCGCGTCAAAACTGGAATAGCAACCGGTCCCAGAAGAACTGTAATTATCAGTGATATCAAGAATGCTTTACCCATTAAATTTACAGCATACTGTTCCATTGTCACCTTATCCTTTGTCTAATATATATTATAATTACTGCTAGTTTAAAATGTGCTTTCACCAAAAGGACCAGTGGATTTTCAAAAGGTAGAGAAATCTACATTGCTTAGCCCGTCAAATCCCGAAAACTGAGCCTATCAGGGCGTAAAATTACAAGAAGTATCGTTGAGTTACACCAGGCTATATTTTCTGCTCTCAATAATACGGATTCTGCTAAAAGAAACCACCGAGCACCCCAGGCTGCAAAGTAAGTGCTATAATCCGTTGTGAGCAGATACTCGTAGGCGATTTAATAAAAAATCAGCAATATATTCCATACGCTTTCCGCGAGAACCTTTAACCAGTATTATATCTCCCTGTTTTAATATACTATCAAGCACATTCTGTACTTGTTCGTGAGTACTGCAGCGGTATATACTGCTATCCGCCATACCAGCTTTTTCTGCTCCCAGGGAAATATCTTCTGCTAATTCTCCCAGTGTAATTAAATATTGTATGCCAAAATGTTTTACTGCCATTCCAACTTTTGTATGTTTATCCCTGCTTTCAGAACCCAATTCCAACATATCGCCCAAAACTGCTATTGCCCTTCGCCCTCCTGCTCTTTCATCGAGCGCCTGAAGAGCGGCAACCATGGAATGCGGGTTAGCATTATACGCATCATTTATAATAATATAATCCCTGGTCTCTAAAACTTCCATGCGCATACCGGAAAACTTACAATACCTTAATCCCCGGGCAATATCCTGGTAATTAACTTGCAGTTCTCTCCCTACAGCAATTGCCGCCAGGGCATTATGTATATTATGAATTCCGTTTAACGGGACATATATTTGTTCCCTTTTATTTCCGTAAACACATGTAAAAGTGTTTCCTCCAGTCGTACAATTAATATCTTCAGCATATAAGTCAACATCTTTACTGTCATAATATATTATTTTCCCCTTACAGCGATGTGCTTCTTCATATAGATAAGGGCATTCACCGTTTAACACTGCAAACCCGCTAACAGGTATATGGTCCAACAGCTCAGCTTTGCACCTGGCTATATTCTGCACAGAACCCAGCCTTTCCAAGTGGGCTTCTGATATATTAGTAACTACTCCTGCAGTAGGCTTAGAAATCTCACACAGAGTATCAACTTCTCCAAAACCGCGCATTGCCATTTCAACTACAACTGCACTGTATGTATCATCTAACTGCAGTAAAGTAAGAGGAAGACCAATTTCATTATTAAAATTACCCATGGTTTTTAATACTTTGTATTTTTGCGCAAGTACAGAGGATATCATATCCTTCGTTGTAGTCTTCCCACTACTTCCGGTAATTCCAACAACAGGCACGTCAAATTGTTCACGGTTATACCGGGCCAGATCTTGCAGTGCCTTTAAAGTATCATTAACCTTTATAACAGGCACTTGTATATCGTGGTTATATTCTTCAACAATTAATGCTCCTGCAGCAGCATCCACTGCATGCTGCAAAAAATTATGACCATCGTAATTCTCTCCACGAAGTGCGATAAAGAGTTCCCCGGAGTTAATCGTACGGGTATCCGTAGAAACTGAATTTAACTGGACCCGGGCCCCTCCTCCTACAAGCTCTCCTTTTACAGCACTACATATTTCTTCTAACGTGAAAGCTTTCAACTACTTTCACCACCTGTTTTATTTAAAGCTTTAATAACCTCTTCATGGTCATCAAAATGAAAGCGCTGCCCGTTAATTTCTTGATAATCTTCATGGCCTTTTCCTGCTATAATAATCACATCACCTGATTCAGCTGTATCCACTGCGTAATTTATCGCACTTCGCCTGTCAGTTATAATAATGTAATTTGCATTTCCCATTTCTTTAATACCTTCTACAACATCACTGATAATTTTCTCAGGATCTTCAGTACGTGGATTATCAGAAGTAACAATTAATACATCACTAAATTCAGCGCCGATTTTACCCATTACCGGCCGTTTAGTAGAATCACGGTCACCACCACACCCAAATACTGTTATGAGACGCCCTTTAACAAACTCCCCGGCTGTATAAAAAATATTCTGCAGCCCGTCAGGGGTATGAGCATAATCTATAATTATACCAAAATCCTGACCCCTATTTATAAGTTGAAAGCGGCCGGGAACACCTTGAATTTTTTCAAGGGCATTTTTAATAACACTAAAATCAATATCTTCAGCTTTACCTGCTGCAAAAGCAGCCAGGGCATTGTATACGTTAAATTTACCTGTCATTTGCAAATGTACGCAAGCGCTGTCCCGGTCGCTCTTAATTATAAAAAACACACCGTGAGGAGTAATCTCAATGTCTTCAGCTATTATATCTGCGCTGCTATCTATTCCATAGGTAATAACTTGATTGCTGCAGCTATCTATAATTTGTGCAGCATATTCACTGTCAGCATTTATAACAGATATCTTAGAACAAGCAAATAATTTTTGTTTTGCAGACAGATAATCCTGCATATCTTCGTGAAAATCCAAATGATCTTGAGTTATGTTTGTAAAAACTCCCACATCAAAGCTGCATCCAGACACCCTTTTTAATGCAAGCGCATGCGAGCTTACTTCCATAATAACTGCCCGGGTATCTTCAGCTGCCATTTCATTCAAGAGTTTTTGCAGGTCTGCCGATTCAGGTGTAGTGTGTTGAACAGGCAACACTTTTTGTCCAACCATATTTTGTATAGTACCTATTAATCCTGTTTTTGTTCCCGCTTCTTTTAATACCGCATTAATCATATGAGTAATAGTAGTTTTTCCATTAGTACCAGTTACTCCGATCATTTTTAACCTTGAAGCAGGAAAATTATAGAAACGGGCAGATATTAAAGCTAATCCCTCACGAGTATTACAAATTCGGGCCCAGCTAGTATTCTCCGGTATATCTACATTCTTTTGTATAACTACAGCTGACGCGCCTTTTTCCACTGCATCTTTTATGAAAATGTGCCCGTCAGTTTGAAACCCCTCAACAGCTATAAACAAGCAACCATCTTTTACTTGCCTGGAATCATATGCTATTCCTTTTATATCAACATCTAACCCGAGATTGCTGTCCAGTAATTTCAAATCCTGCATTAACTGGCTTAACTTCAAAACAATTCCCCCTGGTCAAACGGTATTAACAGTCTTCACATTATTCCTCCGTGTTTGACTCTTCTTGTTCTCCGGTAGTACTAAATTTAACTTTTAAAAATGTCCCCCGGGGAACTCTGCTTTCTGGCTTAATATCCTGTTTTACAACTACTCCATCACCTTCGGGTTCTATATACAGATCAATCTTTTCCAATATGTTAGCGGCTTCATCCTTAGAAAGACCGGTCAAATCCGGCACAGTAACCTTCTTCTGATTTTCTACTGCGGATGAAACTGTATTAATAATTACTTTTGTTCCTTTATATACACTTGCCCCTTGCTGGGGCACCTGGTAATAAACAATGTTACCCTTTCCACATATTTCAACTTCTAGACCCAGGGTTTCCAACTTTTGTTGAGCTTCTACCAAAGTGTGGTTTACCACGTTGGGAACTTCTACTTTTTCCTTTGGCGGGTCAACCTCCCAAAAATTTTTCTTAGGTTTCACTAATCCCGGTATCTCAGGTATTTTAAGATACTTGAGCGTGTCTTTAGCGATAGCCTGAAAAACCGGTGCAGCCACCAATCCTCCAAAGTACTTACCACCCTTGGGTTCTGCAATCATTACCAGTATAGCAACCTCAGGATCATCAGCAGGAGCAAAACCGGCAAATGAAGATACGTATTTCCCTTTTACATATCCCCTATCTCCAACAACTTGTGCAGTACCTGTTTTTCCGGCTACACGGTATCCTTCCACAAAAGCATTCCTGCCAGTACCATTAGAAACTACTTTTTCCAGGAGATCCCTCAGCTTTTCCGAAGTTTCCGTTGAAATTACCTGCCTGATTATTTCTGGTTCAAATTGTTTTACAGTTTTTCCCGAGTGAGAGTTAATATGATCAACTAGGTACGGTTTGATTAGTTTACCGCCATTGGCTGCCGCAGAAACTGCAGTAATTAATTGTATGGGTGTAACTGCAATGGATTGACCAATAGCCATAGTAGCAATATTTAACTTGGTAGCATTTTTATTCGGTATCATTATTCCCCTGGCTTCACCGGGCAAATTTATCCCAGTTCTTTTACCAAACCCGTACTTATTAATATAATTATAAAAGCGATCTTTACCCAGCTCTAATCCTACTTCAACAAACCCCGGGTTGCATGAATTTTGTACTACTTCTTCAAAAGTTTGAGTACCATGACCGCCTGATTTCCAACAACGAATTTTACGATCTGCTACACTTATATAACCCGGATCATGAAACTCATCATCCGGCTTAACTGCTCCTACTTCCAGTGCAGAAGATGCAGTAATAATTTTAAAAGTCGAACCTGGTTCATAATTATACCATATAGCAGGATTACGGTCCCATGTTTCTTTGGATATTGATTTCCAGTTATTACAGTTAAAAGTGGGGCGATTTCCCATGGCTAATATTTTACCAGAATCTGGATCCATAACTAAGCCTACTGCCATTTTAGGGTCATATTCACTAACAACTTTGTCTAGTTCTCTTTCTACAAAAAACTGTATCGTTTTGTCCAGGGTAAGCGTTAAATCATTACCAGGTACCGGATCCTGATAGTCCTGCATTGGTTCAGGAATTTCCCTACCCATAGCATCATGCTCTATGACAATGCGTCCGGGTTTTCCCCTGAGTTCATCATCAAAACTTTTCTCCAGCCCCAATAACCCCTGGTTATCCACACCTGTAAATCCAAGCAAGTGAGCAGCAAAACCATCATAAAGATAGCAGCGCTCACTTTCCTCAACAATTTTTATACCTTTTATATTTAAATTTTGTATCTCCCGGGCAACTTTAGCATCAACTTTTCGTTTTATCCACTCAAACGCACTCTTCCTCGTAACCTTTTTATATATTAGTTCCTCATCCATGTCTAAAACAGTGCTTAATTCTTTTGATGCCTTCCGCTTGTTTTTTACCTGGTTAGGAAAAGCAGATATTGAATCCACGCTAATACTGGCAACTAATTCATTACCATTACGATCTAATATTGCCCCCCTGTGAGCTTCAACTGGTATATCGCGCATGCGCGTTTCTGATGCCTTTTCTTTTAACTCTTCTCCTTGAACAAATTGGATCCATACCAACCTGAATAACAAAATAAAAAAAACAAGTACAGACGCAAGCAAGACCCACGCCAAACGTCTACGTACCAATATATTTGTACTGCGCATGCATTACCTCCCCCAGCCTAATTTTTAACTGGTAGAAGTATTTCCCTTTACTTGTTCTACTAAGTTAGTAAAAGCTTCTATAATCCAGTTTTTTTTATCTGAACCGGAAAACGATTTTTTTTCTAGAGCAGGTGCATTTGTTTTAGATGATTTTTCATTTTCATTATCCATATTAACAGAAACCATAATTGTATCTTTACTTTCCGGCTTAATCATTCCCAGTTGGTTAGATGCTACTCTTTCAATTCTTTCTAACGAAGAAAGCTTAACAATCTCTCCCTGCATAGAATCAGCTTCTTTTTGCAGCGTTTCCAACTGGTTCTGTAAACTGTGAATACGGTAATTAATTACAAAAACCTGTGCATAATAAAAACTTATAATAGTTCCTATAATGAACGTAAGCAAAACCATACCAGTCATCACTGCACGATGCCGCCTCGTAACAGCTTTTTTTCTCCTCTTAGTAACCCTTCTAATTTCTTCTTCATTGGTATAAGTTTCATAATTATCGGGTAATTGTTCTCTCGCTACTATCATAGCTTATTCACCTGCCCGCAATTTTAGAAGTTATTTAAAGCTTCTCAGCTACACGCAGCTTAGCGCTGCGTGACTGCGGATTAGCATTTAATTCACTTTCTTCCGGCGTTATAGGACGCTTATTGATTAATTTTAATAAAGGTTTTTTACCACATACACATTGTGGAAAATCAGGAGGGCATTCACAGGGATTTACTTGTTTACGAAAAAAATTTTTTACTATTCTATCCTCCAGAGAATGAAAACTTATTACACATAATCGTCCACCGGGTTTTAAAACCTGAACAGCAGCAGTAAGACCTTCTTCCAGGTTTTTTAATTCACTATTTACTGCTATCCTCAAAGCTTGAAAAGTCCGCTTGGCCGGGTGCGGCCCGTTTCTCCTTGCTCCTGATGGAATAGCAGCTTTAATAATCTCAACTAACTGTCCAGTACTTTCTATAGAAGACTGCTCTCTTTTTTTTACAATAAAGTCTGCAATACGTGATGCCCATTTCTCTTCTCCGTATTTTTTTATAATGCTTGACAACTCGTTTTTAGGTGCATTTTTTATCAGATAAGCAGCAGTTTCTTTCTGAGAGGGATCCATGCGCATGTCAAGTGGTGCATCCTTCATATACGAAAAACCCCGCTCAGGATTATCAAGCTGGTACGAACTCACTCCAAGGTCAAACATAACACCATCTACTTCATACATTTCCATTCTTTCAAGAACAAATGCTAATTCACTAAAATTTGCTTTATTTAAATATAATCTTTCCTTATAATCTACAAGCCTTCGGGATACTTCTTTCAAAGCTTCAGGGTCACGATCTAATGCAATAAGAGACCCCTCCGGGACTGTACGCCGGAGTATCTCCTCCCCGTGTCCTCCGCCACCTGCAGTACAATCTACATATACCCCAGAAAAATTTATCAACAATTTATTCATAACTTCTTCCAGCATTACAGGTGTATGAGAAAAATTTACCAGTGTCACAAATTTTACCCCGTTTCTAAATTCTTATATCCAAATCTTCTATTTTTTCAGCAATATCTTCAACTGAAGAAACTGCATCTTTATTATAAACTTCCCAGCGCTCTCTATTCCATATTTCCACTCTAAAAGAAACACCAATTACCACAACGTCTTTTTCAATACCTGCGTATTCTCTCAAGTTAGCTGGTACTAATATTCTACCCTGTTTATCAATTTCACACTCAGCAGCCCCTGAGAAAAAAAAGCGGGTAAAAGCACGTGCATCAGATCGCGTCATAGGAAGAGCTCTCATCTTTTGTTCCAATATTTTCCATTCATCCATAGGGTAAATAAATAGGCAAGTATCAAGTCCTTTTGTTAAAATAAACTTTTCTCCCAAGCCCTCTCTAAAAGAGGAAGGTATAATTAATCTACCTTTTTTATCTACTATATGTTGGTGCTCTCCTAAAAACACATTGGCACACCCCACAGTAAAGCCACTTTTAACCACTTTACTCCACTTTGTACCACTTATTATTCAATACAAAATTGTTAAATCCTTTTTTTTAAATAAAAAAAACCAGAACATGTTAACATGTTCTGGTTTTTAAAATTTATTTTTTATACTTACCTATTATAAAATGAGCTAATCAATTCAGGAGCAGCAAGTTGAACTGCTTTGTCTAAATCTTTTCCAACATCTTCAGGAGAATGAGCATCTGAACCCAAGGTAAACTTGATCCCCTGATTAATACATTCTTGTACGAATAAATAATGGGGGTAAATTTCTCCTACAGGTGCACGTAAACCAGAAGTATTTAATTCTACTTTGACACCGGCATTTTTAAATACACTTGAAGTTTCTCTATACAAATTATTTATGTTTTGACGTGGTACATAACCAAATTTTTTTATCAAATCAGGATGTGCCATTATATCAAACAATTTTGACCGGGCAGCTTGCTTTAATAGTGCAAAATATTTATAGTACAATTTTTCTATATCCATATAAGAATACTTTTTTACTTGTGAAGGGTTATCAAATCCCCACCCGTCAATATAGTGAACTGAACCTAGTACATAATCAAAAGGATAATTGAACAATATTTGCTTAAGTTTTTCTTCTTCACCCGGTATATAGTCAGCCTCAATGCCAAGCCATATTGTTATATCCTTAAATCTTTCTCTTAAATCTTCAACTTCATTAACGTATTCTGGAAGCTCATTCATAGTCATAGCCAGTTCAGGATCTCTCTCTTCTTCGGGCAGCCAGTACATAGGAATATGATCAGCAAAACCTATTTCTACAATTCCCTTTGCCCGTGCTGCATTAACATATTCCTCCATAGTACCCCTGGCATGTCCACACCGAGCAGTATGCAAATGGTAATCTATTAACAAAACTTCCACCTCAACTGCCCATAAGTTTTTCTGAAACTTCCCTGGTTAAGCGATATATTTGTTCACTCAATTCAGCCTCTAGAGTTCCAGTTCCACAAGCAGGGGTTATTAAGCACTGTTGTTTTATAAGATCTCGATCTATATCTCTTTTTTGTAACTCCCGCCAAATTTCATCCAGGCGGGCCAACAATGTTTCAGCAGTTTCCTCAAAAGACTCTACACTAGTTGGAGTAATTCCCCATGCTAGAATACCGCCTTTATTTAAAAAATCCTTTAGTTCCTGTACAGTTGGAAGCAGCGACATGCCGAAATTATAACAGTCCAGGTTTACAATTTCTAAATTAGATTCAAAAAGAATAGACCAATCTATAGCATCACAGGAATGCAGCCCGGCATATCCGCCTTCAGAATGTACAGACTTTGCTATTGCATTAATATCTTTTTTAATCATATCCCTGGTTATCGTAATATGAGTCCCTTTACCATACATACTTATAGCAGGCTCATCAAAAAAAAATATAACGGGAAGTCCAAATTGACTTAAAACTCTGGCCTGCCAGCGAGCGTGCATGGACAATGCTTTTACTAATATATCTCTTAGTTGTTCTTCGTAATAACATATACGCCCTTCTGCATCTTTTAATTGGAAACCTACTGTAAGCGGGCCGGCCATTTGTCCCTTTAAATACCTGGCACTTCCTGTTCCCTTCTCTTTTAACCTGTTTATAAATGCATAAAAACCTGTGGCAGAACTTTTTGGAATCGCGAACTGGTCAAGCGCCTCATTATTTCCCTGCTCTGCTTCCAGGTAAGTACTGTAAAAATCAGTCATTTTTTCTGACCAATTAGCACTTGATGTATTAAAGTATGCCTTATTATTCTCTACAACTAATAATCCCTTTTCTACGAGAGGATTTAAAACCTGGTATACAAAACCTTCTTCATTTCCTCTCATAGGTAATTGAGGCCAGTGTGGTATTTTAGGCAAACCTTTAAATATAAGTGAAAGGGCTTTTTCCGGCTCGGTGAATGGCATGCTGCCCACCCCTGTAGCCATACATTCCGGGTTAAAAGTCATATTAATCCTCTCCTTATCGTTAAATAAATAACGCCGTACGAACGCCGGCGTATACCATGATAATATATCTTCTTTGGTTTTATGTCAAAATGGCCTAATATTAATTAATCAGCTAGTGGCAATTCTAATAGCTATTTAAAGTTGCTGGCTGCTAATTACAACCTTTTACACCAGTTAATCTACGTATTTCAGGCAGCAATTCCCTTGCTCTATTTTCTCCCTGTTTTACAGCATAACTCATTTTATTATAGTCCCAAACGGAAATATCTTTTATCTCCGGCATAATAACGATATCAGCATATTCTCTTAATTTATATAGAACATTTTCCGAGGCCATTATATCAATGCTCTGGGATAAAACATCAAATATACTGCTTACCTGGTGCAAGACTTGCCCGTCATATCCCACATCTACTGCTATCACTACATCCATTTCCATTTTTCTAAGAATGCGGGCTGGTACGTTTTCCCTAACTCCACCGTCCACAAGTTTTTTACCATTAATTATTTTAGGCTCGAATAAACCAGGAATAGAACAGCTTGCCCTAACAGCTTTGCTTATTTCAACATCGCTTACTGTTTCAATTTCTTGGGGGGGAATTACAGTAAGAGGCTGTATAGAATTTATCGTTACCTCACCGGGCATAAAAAGAACTAACTCCCCATTTCTAACGTCTACAGCAGTCACAGCTAAACAAACATTTCTGCATTCTCCAAGTCTTGTACTGATTCCAAGTAATCGCTCTATAGTAGACTCTAGATTTTTTCCAGGCAACAGCCCCGTAGGAATACTAAAAGGAAACGGCAGCCGTATTCTCTCAGCTACAGTTCCCAGAGCTAGCAGAAATATATTTTGTATAGCGCCAAATCCATCAAAGACATCAAATACATTTAAATTATTCATTTTTTTCTCAATATCTTCTGGCTCATACCCTGCGGCAAACATGGAAGCAGCTATACTACCAGAACTGGACCCTACTACGGCATGCACTGGAATATTTTCTTCTAGCAAAACTTTTAATACACCTACGTGAGCAGCACCCCGTAAAAACCCCCCACCCAAAGCCAAACCTACACTGGGACACTTATTCACGTTAACACCCCGCCCTTTAATGATTTATATAACATTATATGGGCGGGATAAATTAACAGTGTCTATACAAAAACTTAATCACAATTTTTAAGTTTCTCTATTTCATATTCGATTTCTTCCATTCGCTGTAATATTTCAGGTTTAACAGAATGAGCCGGTATACGATTTTTCAAGTCTTCCAATTCTTTTCTTAATTTTAAAATTTTTTCTTTATTATTCAACATATCCTCCAAGAGCAGTTAAGTAATTAATAAAAAAACATTTTCTAATTTTTTGCTCTTTTATTCAAACACTGCTCGCATAACCCGAAAATTTTTAACTCATGATTACTTATAGAGAATTTATATTCTTTGTGAACTCTCTCTTCAAGTTCTTCAAGTAAATCTTCGTTTACTTCAATAATTTTTCCACATTCTGTACAAATTAGATGGTGGTGATAATGACTTCCTTCCAGTGTTTCTCCAAATTCAAATCGTTTGCGCCCATCTCCAAAGTCAATACTTTGAATTATATTAAAGTTCATAAACAACTCCAGTGTACGATAAACTGTAGCCAGGCCAACATCAGGAGATTTTTCCTTTACCAGGTTATAAATTTCTTCTGCACTTAAATGCTTTCCTTTATTCTCTGCTAAAACTTTTAAAACATCTTCCCTTTTAGGAGTTAATTTATAATCCCTGGTACGCAACTTTTCCTCTACTTCTTTTTTTATCTTTTCCAACTCAAACACCACCGGTTTAGTTGTTTTTATTTACTAGTAGTATATATAATTTATAACAATTATGTCAATTTATATTATCTTACAAAATTCTATTCAGTAATATATTTTAGATTTATCTTGTCTGCAAGACATAATCTTATAATACTGGTGCATCCTTTTTATTATCTTTTGCGATTAAAAATATATTTTCTCCTATTTTTGTATCTTCTAGATGCAATCCAAATTAATAATATCAACATTAAAACAATTACGCACAATAAAAAGGGACGGTAAATTAGACCAGGAGATACATTTTCTGCAGCTATTAAATCTACCCGTCCTAAAATCTTGTCTTCACAGCTTATAATCAATTCTGCAGCTTTATCACCTTTTTTTAAGGGAGCCTTAATATTAGCAAAAGTCTCAATTTCCATTTGTACATTACCATCATATTCAACTGGGAAATTGTAGTTAAAATTATCCCGGGTCTTTAAATCGACTTCTTTTTTCCCCCTGGGCACACTAATATGAGTTATTATTTCTCCTTTTTTGACCAGCTGTTTTAATTTATAATTATTAAAACCATAATCTAACATAGTAACAGCATCAGAATACATGTCATTTTGACTATCACTTTTTAATACTACAGCTATAAGTTCCCTGCTGCCATTACAGGCTGCACCTACTATACAGTGTTTAGCTGCATTCGTATAACCCGTTTTTATCCCTATAGCGTTTTCGTATTTGAACAACAATTTGTTATGATTATTCATCCATGTATGAGGATTCTCTTTAGATACATTTCTCTCTATTTCTTTATTAGGCATTGACACGATATGCCTGAATTGTTCATTCTGCATGGCATATCGTGATATAATTGCTAAATCACGGGCAGTTGTTTTATGGTTAGTATCCGGCATACCGTGTGGATTTACAAAGTGAGAATTTTGGGCCCCTAAATTCTGCGTTTTCTCATTCATGAATTGAGCAAAGTCATTAACAGACCCACTGATATACTCGGCTATAGCTACTGATGCGTCATTGGCCGAATTCAGCAATGATGCATAAAGAAGACTTTCCATTTTAATTTTTTCACCTTGCTGCAAGCCTATACTCGTTCCTCCTGTAGAAACGGCATTTCGGGTTACTGTAACCATGTCATTCAGACTAGTTTTTTCCAGCGCAATTATTCCTGTCAATACTTTTGTAGTACTTGCTGGATAGAACTGCATATCAGCATTTTTTTCAAATAATACTTGACCATTTTTCGCATCTATCAAAATAGCTCCCCGGCCAGATAGATCTAATACTGCAGCATTAGCTAAACTGGCCGGGGAGGTTATAAACAAACAAAAAGCTAATATAAAAACAACTGCATAATGCATTGTCCTCACCTACATCATAAGTAACTTTCTGACTGCTTCCATATTCTGCTTATTGCTAGAATAAGCATCAGGGTAAACACTACAATAATTACCATTAAAAACAGTATCCACGGACCTTGAAATATTTCTAACAGTTTATTTAATATTCCTCCAGCAGTAAATGCAATTAAAAATATTGACGGCCAGATAACAAAGGCATCTTTCCATCCCAGTTCTTTTATAATAACCATTGTTGTAGCAATACATGGTACGAACAATGTAAGGGTTACCAGGGCTACAAATTGTTGCAGCATTGGCATAGAAAGGCTCATCATTCCTGCCGTACCAAAATCCCTACGAATAAAGCCCATAAGAAAAGCATTTGCTGATTCTTTGGGTAACCCCAGCCACCCCACTGTAACAGGTTGCATAATAACTTGTATTGCTTCCAACAGGCCCGTTATTTTAAATAAGCTGAGAAGCAGAGCCCCTCCGATAAATATATATGCTGCTTCCTTTAGGAAGTCGTAAGTTCTGTCCCACGTCTTTTTTAAAACATTTTCTACGCGCGGCAATCTCAGTGCGGGTAAATCAATCATCAAAGGCGATGTATACCCGGGCAAAAATCTTCCTAGTAAGGTTCCTACCCCTAACAATATTGAGAAAATAATAATTATATAAAATATTAAATATTTAGGGCCCATACTGGCTAAAATTGCTGTAATAAAAGCCATTTGAGCTGAACAAGGAACTGCAAGAGCCAAAAGAAATATGGCTATACGCCTTTCCCTTTGTGATTCCAAAATTCGAGTCGTTATACAAGCCATAGTCACACAACCAAAACCAAGAACTAAAGGAATAATAGCTTGTCCGTTTAATCCCAGGTAGCTTGTTGCCCGGTCGAGCATAATTGCCATCCTGGGAAGATATCCCAAATCTTCCAACAGAGACAGCACCAAAAAGAAACCCAGTACCAGCGGCAATAAGAGGCCAATTACATAAGTTACTGTCATGGTTAAAACGCCAAACTGGCCGACTAACAAAGTCCCTATCGCAGATGCAGGATCTATATAATTTCCTATTAAAGTGCGAATGGCAGGCTCATAATACTGTCCCATTACTACACCTTCGGTGAAACCAACTATTTTTTGGGCAATTAAAACTCCCATTATTTCATATAGACCCCAGAGAACAATTATTAGAACTGGAAATCCTATTAAGGGATTAAGCAACCACTCTCCAATTCTTGCTCCAAGTGGATCTTTGACCAGTGATGTTTTTTTATCCTGGACACTATTATTTACAATTTCATTAACTTCATTACGGCGAATTTGGTAAAAAGTATCCTTTTTGATTTCATCATTAATTTTATAACTTGAAGCTAAATCCTTGTTTCCATCTAAAATAAATAAGGCTTCCTGCCTGCTTGCACCATAATTTTCCATCAAGCTTTTTATCTCTTTATTTATATATTCGTTTATGCAATTACTTAAATTAAAATTTTTGTCCAGCAATTTTTCTTTTAATTCATTGACTTCTTTATATTCTATAGCTACAGTGGAGATAACGGGTACACCCAGTGATTCCTGTAAAACCGCAGTATCAATTTCCAGGTTTAACTTCTCTGCTTCATCAATGCAGTTGAGAGCTACTACCACAGGTACTCCTGCATCTATCAATTGACGTGTTAAAAAAAGATCCCGCTCCAAATTAACAGCATTAACTACATTTATAACTAAGGAAGCATTTAAGACAAGGTCTCTGATTACATATTCTTCCTGGCTCATCCCAGAAAGACCGTATACACCTGGAGTATCCACTACAACACTTGCATTCCACTCTCCCTCAGATATCTTCACTGTAGTTCCTGGAAAATTTGATATTTCCCTGTACTCCCCGGTTAAAGCCGTAAAAATTGCTGACTTACCTACATTGGGATTACCTATTAGGACAATTTTATTATTACATGCTTGATTACTCATTGTATTCCTCCACCCAAATAAAAATCGGCCTTGCTAAGGCCTTGGTAAAAAAAACTAGCAATTTATTTACAAGCAGTCGCATTATTATTTTCTGACAAAACGCATTTTTCACATTGCCGGAGGGGAACAGGAACAGGTTCTACCCCAATTTTTTTTGCTAGACCACGACCGAGTGCTATTTGCTGTCTGCGCTTACATACTATCACGGGCCCGGCAGGTATCACCTGGCAGCAAGTAATCATCTCACCTTCACTTATACCAAGTCGTATAGCTTTAGTCCTTATATTTTTGTTATCTATATTAGTTACTTTAACAACTTGTCCCTTTTTAGCCTTATCAAGATTCATGGCTAGCCTCCAAGTTTTTTAATGATAATCATTTTCAAAATTGATTATAGATTATTATGAATCATTAGGTCAACTATAAATTTATTAAATAATCAAATTTAATAAATTTTGGCCTCAGTTCTATAATAACTAATATGATAAACTTGTTGATAATCTCTAAATTTTAAAAAATTTTAACTGTTGTTAAATTATGTCCATAAAATAAGAAAAATTATATCCCCGGGTCCCAACGCATACTTTAACTAGCATACCAGACAAATATGCCCAATATAATTACAGAAAAAAGAGAAAACAATAACAACAATAAAAATACAGGATCTATGGCCAACCTACCTATGCGTATTTTAGTTAGGCCATTACTTTTTTTATTTTTCATAGTACTTCCTCCTGCTCTTTTATTTTACAAAAGCAGCTTTCCATGCCTGGTTTGTGACGTATGGTAAGAAACAATTCACCGAGAGAAAAACTGTAAGCTGTAACAATGGGTTACATCCCCTTACAAGCTTAAGACAAAACATGAAAATGGTTCCCCCGGCTTACTGTATTTGCCTAAATTTATATTTTCAATAAAGTAACTACTTTGAATCATTTTTATTTATAAAAAGACAAAGCAAAATCAAGAGTTTACTCTGCCTTTTTTATTTTTCAATATTTTATCTCCACTGTTTAGGTTTTTCTCCTACAGCAAAACTAATATTTTTCAAGCAGCCATTCCTGTAAATTAATATATTACCTTTTTCACCTATTTCCATATTGTTTATGACATTGGCTAAATCCTGGGTAGTCTTTGTTTTTTGCCCGTTAATTTTTAACGCAATATCCCATTGTTTTAAACCAGCTTTATCTGCAGGACTGCCTGGAACTACGCCCCTTATAACAATACCGTCATCACTCTCTAAGTTAAAATAATGCGCTACATCAGGGGTTAGATTAGTCATTTGTATTCCCAACCACGGGTGAGATACTTTGCCTTTTTCCAGCAATTGATCGAGCACACCTTTTACAGTTTTTGTTGGAATGGCAAAACCTATTCCCTGGGCCCTGGCAACTGCCGTATTAATACCAATAACTTCGCCATCTAAATTAATTAAAGGCCCGCCGCTATTTCCCGGGTTAATCGCTGCATCAGTTTGCAATAAATCTTTATAGCGCCTGTTTTCAACAGTTACAGGACGTCCCTTCGCACTAATAACACCAACCGTAACAGTATGGTCAAAACCAAAAGGATTGCCTATAGCTATAACCCAGTTTCCTACTTTTATATCCTCAGAACTGCCTATTTTCAAGTGGGGCAGGTTACTTGCTCCTTTTAATTTAAGCACAGCCAGATCAAGATCGTAATCTGCACCTATTACTTCTGCAAGATATTCCATATCTTTACCGCCGATAGTTACTTTAATTTCTGTTGCCCCGGAAATCACATGCTGGTTAGTAATAACTGTCCCATCCTCGGATATTATAAATCCGGAACCTATCCCAGTCTCCTTACTTTTTTTTGATGGCATTTGATCTCCAAAAAAATAGCGAAACAAGGGATCATTAGAATACGGAACAGCAACCTGGTTAATTTTAATTGTACTAATTTTTACTACTGCTGGCCCTGCAGACTTCACTATATTGGAAATTTCATTAGGGCCAACCCCCGGCCTATATTTTTGAGCTGATGCATTTCCACCGCCTACAACAGGTGCCGATTTTCCTGTCAAATCGCTTACAAGCAAACATCCGCCCACAAACATCATTCCGATAAAAAAAGCAGCCAGGCTAATAAATAAGGCTAATTTCTTATTATTTTCCATATTCCCTCCCCCTTTCACAAAATTCTAAAACAACGGTTTAGAAACAAGCATAAAACCACAGGCTCACAAGTATAGCTTTTATCAAACAACTCGCTTAAATAATATCAAACATATGCGCAAAATGCTATATTACCTTTTTAAAAAGCGTACAATAAATTAAAAAAATAGTTGAAAGTAGTATACTTTCAACTATTTCTTATATTTACTGTATTACCTGTTTTAAGTTACCGTATTAATTAATATTTTCTTGAACACTTTGCTCTGCCAGGCGCTTATTAAAAATACTCAAAATACCGGCTACAATTAATGATACTACCAGGGTACCAACAAGAGTGACTAACTTGGGTAGAACAAACCACATCCAGATATAAACGTTTGCTATTATAATTGACATAACCATTAAAGGAAAGGCTATTTTGAAAAATTTCATAAATGTAATTCGCGCTCCTTGCTTTTCAGCCATTCCTATAACCACAACATTGGCCGAAGCACCAATAATAGTCCCGTTACCACCCAGGCATGCACCCAGGGAAAGCGACCACCACAGGAAATTCTGCATTGCATTAATATCTGCATTATTGGCTGCCATACTCTTTATAAGCGGTATCATTGTAGCAACATACGGTATATTGTCTACAAAGGCTGAAAACATCGATGACATCCAGAGGATTAAAACCCCGGTCGGCAGCACAACTCCACCAGTGAGTTCAAGCAAGAAATCTGCTAATATTTTAATGATTCCTACTTCCTCCAGGGCCCCTACAATAACAAAGAGTCCCAGGAAGAAAAAGATTACTGGCCATTCCACGTTTTGCAGCGGGTGTTCCGGGTCAGCGTTGGTAATTAGCAGCAGCAGGGAAGCACCAGACAGTGCTATTACACTGGATTCCAGGTGCAATACCTGGTGCAGAAAAAATCCCAGGATAGTCAAGCCTAAAACCAGGAGGCATTTTTTCATTAACTTAACATCTTTAAGTTCCTGTTTTTCGTCCAGTTCATAAATGCGCTGCTGTGTCTGCGGCGTTATTACCATCCTTCGCTTATAGATTAGTTGACAGATAAATACTGTTACCACGTGTACCAGTATAATTACCGGCGCAAGGTTAATTACAAAATCTACAAAGCCCAGGTGTGTCGCACTTCCAATCATTATATTAGGCGGGTCACCAATAAGCGTAGCTGTTCCACCTATGTTGGAAGATAATATTTCTACAATTAAAAAAGGAATCGGGCTAAGTTCCAGTTTTTTAGCAATGGCAAAAGTTACCGGGACAACTAATAAAACGGTGGTTACATTGTCCAATAGTGCAGATGATATTGCCGTTATTGCTGCTAGAGAAGCCATAATAGCCAGCGGACGCCCGTGGGCAGCTTTAGCTGCTTTAATTGCTAAAAATTCAAAAATTCCGGTTTCCCGGGTTATTCCTACTATTATCATCATACCGACTAAAAGACCGATCGTGTTCCAGTCTATATACTCTACAGCAAGTTCCGGGGTCAATATCCCAACAAAGATTAGAACTGCTGCTCCAACAAATGCAATTACAGCACGGTGGACCTTTTCGGAAATGATAATAGCATAGGTTACCAAAAACACTGCTAGAACGAAAATAACTTGTACATCCATTACTTTTAATTTCCCTCCAATTATAACAAGATATAAAACTAAATAATAAATTAATTATTTATATAAAATTAGCATTAAATACATTTAAAAATATATTTTAATTTTTAGAATTTCGACAGGTATAGACAACTTTCCTGCTATTGTACTTATAAATTTACACATAAAAAATCGGACTTTTGCATCCGTAAAATATAATACCATACCACGATTTTCTATTCAATTTACAACTTTTACAATCAGAAAAAAAACCGGTGCAAAACTGAGCAGCCCATGTCAAATAGACACTTAAAAAAAATAAAAGTTTTATGCTAAAATCTGATTCCGGTATTATATCAAGATCCAGACTTTTAGGTTTTTATGTAATCTTTTCATATTGTAAAAATTTATGTATTCATCAATCGCTTATTTCAACTCCTCTATATATAACATTTTTGCAAATAGTACATCTCGGATTTAATGATTCCCCCAAAACCTTTCATAGGTTCATTATTAATGCATCTGCTGACTCGGACATACTTTGGGCCCACAAATACTATCCAGCTTATTTTTAAACTGACTATTAATATATTGAAAACCTCTGCCTCTATGAAAAAATGGATCAGATCTAGATTGGCGGTTACTGCTAAATCAAATGTTTGAAAGACAATCTGGTTATTATTAGAGGAGCTAAGTACATAGGAGACAATGCTTTTGTCACTAAATCCAGTACCGCACCCAGATAGGCTTTCTGCCCATTTGTAGGTTTGAATTCTGTGACATCAGTTAACCTTTTCTAGTTCGGGTTTTCTACCTAGAACTTTCTGTTCAGTACATCTCCCAATAAAAACGCCCCCTTTATAAAAACAGTTTTTAAATTAAACTGTCTACTATAAAGGGAGCATATCATTTTTTTATAATAATTAATAATAATACAATTTAAACACTTTACGCCGACTGACTCTCATCACTTGCAGCGGGAGTACTGAATTTTATACTATTTTCATATTTTTTCTTTACATTTGTTACCACAATAGTTACCGGCCTGTATGCCAGGTGAGACCATTTTGCAAAAGGAACCTCTAACACTAACATGGGTACAGCAACCATTAAGTGCAACGTATAAACTATATAAGTTGCTGCAGGCATTCCATCGCCACCGATAACTCTAAATATATGAATTAGAATACCAGTCAAGGCAGTTAACCAGAGAAGTATTAGAAACATCCAGTCTGTAGCATGAGAAAACTGGTAAATTGCCCTGTTCTTGCGTATTCTTCCAATCATAGCATAACTTGTTCCAAAAAGAAGTCCAAAAGTAGCGTAATATCCAATTAAATTATAGATATGGAAAAAGGAGCGCACCTCATCAGTTTGAAAAGCAGGTAATCTACCACCTATACCACTGAGCAATCCTACAACTAGTAAAAATACCAGCGTATAAGATGTCATAATTAAAAGATGTATATACCACATTCTTTTGTCACTGCACTCAGAAAATCTTTTTTGTGTTAAGAAATGTAATATTAACTCTTTTACTTCTGACATATACATGCTGAGTGGAACTTTCTGTAATAAATCACCCATCTGAAACTTAATCATTCTGTAAACATTACTAAGCAAAAAAGCAGATAATACTACAGCCATAAGTATATCTAAATATTCAATCACATGCGTTTCCACAAACGTGCTTAACCGAGCCTGCTGCATATCAGGATTGCTGCCTGCAAATAATAAAAATCCTAATCCTATGAGAAGTGCAAATCCTATTACTGAAAAGATTTCAAATACGTGCGATGTATAAAATCTTTTTGATATGCCGGTCCAATCGTACTGAGCTGTAAGATACCTGCGTAAAGCCATCATGGTCTCTCCAGGGTTTGCTTCTCTCGGACAAAAATCCGAGCATTCACCACAGTAATAACACAGCCAGGGCTCGGGACTGGCAATAAGTTTATCCTTTAACCCCATTTGAGCATACCTTACCATTTTTCTTGGAAATGGATCATCGTTGCTAGATAGTGGACATACACCCGTACAAAGTCCACATTGATAGCACTTCTCTAAGTCTTTTACACCAAATTCTTCTAATTCATTTTTTAGGTTAGGATCTAACCTTGTAGCCATCTTCTGCCTCCTTTCATAAAATACCCTTCCTATTATCAGGAATTATTTTATTGTTTTTACGTAGAGGCTTAAAAAAATCTCTCCAACGTCAATAATTAAATTTAACTTTAAATCTGGGATGATGAGCAAAAAGCTCATCATCCTTTTAACTTATTGAAAATCCTTCATCGGGTTTGGACCAAGTTCGTCAATCTCTTCAGTAAAATCTTCTATCATTTGAGGTATCTTATCGTAATCCATAATAGTTACCTGGGTTGCTTTTACACGTTCAGATTCAAGACCTAACCTGTCAAGTGTTTCAGAAACTTTAGACAAACGATATTCAGCTAATTCACTACCTTTCATAAAGTGACACTGATAATCCTCACCATGTTTGCAGCCCATAAGCAGTACACCATCAAAACCTTTAGACATAGCATCATTAATCCAAATAAGGTTCAAAGAACCCAGACAGCGCACAGGAATAATTCTAACCCATGCATTATAACTGTATTTATTAATTCCAGCCATATCTAAAGCCGGTATTGCATCATTCTCACAAGCAAATATTAAAATACGTGGTTTTTCCTCATCCTCTTCAGGAATTTCAATGTTTTTAATCATATTACCTACCATTGGTACATTGTAGTTTTTAAAGGAAATAATTCTCTCCGGGCATGCTCCCATACAAACACCACAACGTCTACATCTGGTTGGGTTGGGTAAAGGATTAGCCTTCTCGTCTTCGTTGATTGCACCAAATGGACATTCCTCTGTACACCGCTTACACTGTGTGCAACGATTCATGTTAAATTCAGGAAATGACAAGTCCCCCGACCTGGGATGCAGTGCCATTCCAACACTGACATTTTCTACACATTGAACAGCCTTTAAGGCAGCTCCTGTTGCATCTTCCCTGGTCTCAAGTAAATCCATAGGAGCCCTTACGCTTCCAGCAGTATATATACCTGTTCTTCTTGTTTCATAAGGGAAACAGATATAATTTGAATCAGGAAATCCATGTTTTAATATTGGTATTTCAGGACCCTGACGGTATTGCAAGTTTAGAATGTCTGCTTGAATAACCGGTGGCTTATTAGCAATACTCTCTTGTGATTCCGAATCCTGTTTCTCGTCTTCTTCTGATTCCTCAACCATCTCTTCTCCAAAGGACGCAGTTGAAACCATACCATTTGCTAATACTACCAGGTCAAAATCAGAAGCTTCGACCTTTTCACCTAAAATAACATCATCCAGGGTAATAACCATTTTACCACTGTTTTCAGCAACATCGTCTATTTCAGCATACTTTATGAAATTTACACCACTTTCTTGTGCCTTTTCATAAAAATGTTCATACTGCCCTGCAGAGCGTATATCCCTATAAAAAATATATACTATACCTTTTGGATTAATGCCTTTAAAAGCAAGAGACTGCTTCAACGATTCTACACAGCAAGCTGCCGAACAATAAGGCAGGTGATTTTCATCCCTTGATCCTGCACATTGTATAAATGCTATTTTCTCAACGCCGCTCAGCTTACCATTTTTAGCCATTTCCTCGAACATGGCTTGCGTAATAACTTTATCTGACTTACCATAACCTAAATGGCCTAAATTTTCGGGTTCATACGGTTTTGCCCCGGTAGCTTGAACAATACTACCAACTTTTTCTGATATTTCTTTACTACCCTGGTTGATTGTTACATAAAACATTCCCGGTGCGCCTTCTGTAGTTATAACTTTAGAAGAAGTATATACTGTAATGTTTGAGTTTGCTTCGATTTCTTTTATAATATCAGGAATATAATTATCTGCAATTTCAGTAAAAGGCTCAGTTACTGGAGCCATTTTATATAAATTTGCAGCCCAACCACCCAATTTATTTTCTTTTTCAACCAGCACAGTTTTATAACCAGCTTTAGCTGATTCTAAGGCAGCAGTCATCCCGGTAAGTCCGCCGCCTACTACCATGATAGTTTTAACAACCTCTTCCTCGGGCACATAAGGCTCCGGCAGCTCCATCCTTTTGAGCTTAGCCATCCCCATACGTATATAATCTTCAGCCATCATTTGTGTATCTTCATTATTCGGGGTGTGCGTCCATACAACATGTTCCCTTAAATTAATTCTTTCTACTAGAATTTCTGGCCCAAAATCAAATACATCATAATTCACACGGAAAGAGCAGCCAGCAATAGCTACAGCATTAACTTCTCCGTTTTCAATATCCTGTTTTATAAGTTCTTTTCCTTCTTTACTGCACAGCTGCTGGCATGTTTTACACACAGCAACCTTTTCTTCATTACCTACTGCAGTGAGGGCATTAATATCCAGGGCCTCTTCAAGCCCGCAGCCCGTACATATATAAAGTCCTATTTTTTTATCCATTATCCTGCCCCCTCACTGCAGATTGAAAGGCCTTCATTGCTGCCGAAGTCGCATCTCGCACACAAGAAGCTACATCCATAGGATGTTTAACACAGCCGGCAGCATATATACCCGGCATTCCAGAATCAGAGGCAACAAAACCATCCTCATCATAATTTATATTGGCAGGAACCTTAGATTTCCTGGTAACTGGTGCCATACCAGTAGCCAAAACAACCATATCATACTTTTCATCAGTTACTGTTTGGGTTAACTGGTCTTCAGAATGCACAATTAACTTACCATTTTCATTATCCAGTTTAACTTCTCCCGGCTTACCCTTTATGAAATTAAGTCCAATTTCACTTTCAACTTTATTATAAAAATCTTCAAACTTACCCCGTGCCCTTATATCTATAAAGTAAATAGTTATTTTAGCATCCGGGTACTGCTCTCTAACATAGGTTGCATGTTTTAACGAAGCAAGACAACAGACTGATGAACAGCAGTGCAAATGATTTTCGTCCCGGGAACCTGCACACTGTATAAATGCTATATTTTCAATTTCCTTTCCATCCGAAGGACGGACAATCTTACCTTTAGTAGGACCGTTTGGAGCAGCTAACCTTTCCATCATTACATTATTAACCACATCAGCATACTGTCCAAAACCATAATAACTTATATTTTCAGCATCATACGGGTTCCAGCCAGCAGCCCATACTATACTTCCTACATTAAATACAGTATTTTTTGCCTCCATGTTCAAATCGATAGCATTGTAAGGGCAAGCTTCCACACATTTATTGCAGCTAGTTCCCTTACAAACATCACCGTCAATAACGTATCTCATAGGCATAGAAAATTCATGAGGCAAATAAATAGCACTTGTTTTATCCATGCCAAAATTAAAATCATTTTCTCTTTCAGTGGGGCACGCTTCAACACATTTACCGCAAGCTGTGCAATTATCATTTACATACCTTGGATGAGTCTTAACAGTTACATTAAAGTTTCCTTCTTCTCCTGATATACCTTCAACTTCCGAATTTGTTATAAAGTTTATCTTAGGATTTTTCTTAATCCTTTGAAAGTTAATTTCTAATCCACAATTAGGTGGACAGAGTTTTGGAAAGTATTGATTTACCTGGGCTACTCTACCGCCTAAGAAGGGCCTTTTTTCAACAATATAAACTTCAGCCCCTATTTCGGCTGCTTCTACAGCTGCAGTTAGCCCGCTCATGCCCCCACCAACAACCAAAATACTCCTATTAGCCAAATTTTATCACCTACAATTCTAAGTCATAGAGTATCGTTGTTCACCCGGGCTGTTCCACAAGGCTAATCCGAAAACTTTAAAATTTCAGGTTACAAATTAGGACCTAAAATATCAACTTTTCCAAGCCCCAGGTATTGCAACCACCCTACCCTACCACTTCATCGTATTATTTCAGGCCCGCGGTTTAAAAAACCGCGGGCCTTACCAATTTCTCAGTATATAAATAGATTTTACTACAGCAGATCAATAACCGGACGATTAATTATTTCCCATTCACCAGAATCAGGATGGAACTTGATATTCACAAACTTCTTCCAATTCTCTTCATCCAATTTCGGGAAGTCAGCCCTGAAATAATACCCGGGCCAGCGTGTCTCTTCACGGGCCATAATGGTGCGGGTATGAGATTCAGCCTGAATGGTCCTGTGAACATTCTCCCAACACCTCATAAGCTCGTGAAGCGTCCGCGCAGCCAATTTGTCCGAGTCTTCCTTCAGCATTTCGAGCAATTCCATTGCCCTATCAAGCTTAGCCTGGTTTGTGCTGAAGTTTGTAGAAACTCCACCTACATACTCATCCATAATTTTCTGCAACCTGAACATGTACATCTTAGGTAAAATATAATTCGGATTGATTTCAGAATCGGTAGTATAATCCTTGTTTTCTTCAAAAATTTCCATGGGCTTAAATGTTTTCTTCTTCATATCTTCTACTGCTGCATCATCTACATTCGGAAGATCACTATTATCAACAATAAACTTGATTGCTGACTTAGCAGTAATTCTTCCTTCAGTAAGTGAACCAGAAGAGAACTTGTGAGCAGAAGCGCCGCTTGCGTCACCTGCTGCAAACAGACCTTTAACTGTAGTCATGTTGGGATATCCCCACTTGTACTCATCTGGAGCGAAGTCTTCCGGACCGCTAACCCAGGCACCGTTTGCACCGGAGTGTGAACCGATGAAGTAAGGTTCTGCAGCAGCAATTTCAGATGACTTTTCTTCAGGAGCAGTGTTTGTAGCAGCCCACAGCATAGCCTGAGAGATAGTCATATCCAAGAAATCTTCCCATGCTTCACTTTCTAATTCTTTCATTTTCTTCTTAAATGCTTTTTTATCATCCTTATAAGCTTCAGCCAACTTGGCAATGGCCTCTTCCGTCCTCATAAACAAAGGCCCTTTACCTTCAAACTCATCCAGCATTCCTAACCAGTTACGCAGGTTTGCAGGAATAGGCTTAGCTTTTCCATATGGACCCCATTTCTCAAGCTCGTCTGCACGATCTACCATGTATTCTCCGCCAAACGCATTAGTAGCCCTGGATTTAAAGAGCAGGAACCATGCGCCAACCGGACCGTAAGCATCTTTAAAACGCACAGGGATAAAACGTACTTCCTGGCAAGTCATTTCTGCTCCGGCTTTCATTGTAAAGTAAGAACTAGAACCTGTACTAAAAGGAGGATACCAGGAACGTCCTAAACCTTCACCAGTAGAGCGCGGCTTAAATACACCTACGCAACCACCCATGCAGGTCATTACAGCCTTAGCTTTAAATACATAGAATTTTTCTTCCCGAACATTAAACCCAACTGCACCGGCAATTCTATCGCCATCCAACAGCGGCTCAGTAATAAATACACGCTCATAGATATTATCCATGCCCAGAGCATTCTTAGCAGCCTCAGCAACAATTATCTTGTAAGATTCACCGTTAATCATTATCTGCCAGCGGCCTTCATGTACATATTTACCATTCTCATCTTTCCAGATAGGAAGGCCCCACTTTTCGAACAAGTGAACAGAGCTGTCCACATGGCGTGCAATATTGTATACAAGATCATCCCGTGCAATACCCATCATATCCTGTTTAACATAATCAACATAATCTTCCGGGGTATTTGCACCTTCTGATTGACCCAGATACATGTTAATAGCAGAAAGACCCATGGCTACAGCACCACTACGGTCCATCATAGCCTTATCAACTAAAGTAACGTTCAAGCCCTGCTGCTTAGCCCAGTGAGTTGCTTCCACTGCAGCACCACATGCTGACATACCACCGCCAAGGATCAAAAGATCCGTAGTAACTTCAACAGTCTCTATATTTGGCATTACTTTAACCTCCTCCGTTATTATTTAACTAATTAGATTTATTTTTTAGGTGCAGGAATAGCATCTAAGCCTAGTGAGGCTGGTTCTGTGTATAAATCAGGACTACTCAAATCTGATTGATCAGTTGAAAAACCGCCGGCAGGCTCTGCAGTTCCTTCTTCAGTAGTACGGATTGGGAACTTGAAACGCTTAACCATGCCATTTCTAAATCTTACTGTCCACATAATGTCTTCTGATCCTCTCAACGGAACAAGCTGTGAGCCTAGAGGTACGAAATCAGCATACCCGCGCACATCCATTGCTTGCTGCGGACAAGCCTTTACGCAGCACAAGCACTCCCAGCAGTACTCAGGGGCACGATTATAAGCTTTCATCTGCTCCCTATCCAACACCATCAAATCATTTGGGCATGCGTGTTGGCAGGCAGTCTTGTCTTGACCTTTACAGCCGTCACATTTTTCTCTCAATACAATTGTTGGCATAATCGACTAACCTCCTATTTTCATAATTTTTAAGGTTAATAATTAGTGTCAGTGGATAAATTGCTGAACCATTTTCCCACAAAGGATTAATAGTTCACAAACCACCTCCCCCAACCACTTTACTTACAATCAATTTCTTATATATTTTTTTTATTGTTTTTAAAAATTCTCTCTTTTTTTACAGACTTGTCGTCTAAATGACTTTCGCCGGTAATACATTTTGTTATTATTTATGTGAATAAGTTATGATAAGTATTATTTTTTATAATCAGATAGTTCTTATATAGATCATATGGGAGTATGTTATACAAGCTACAAAATCATACAAGTATTATCTGGTATTACTTTCTGATTAATTAATATTTTGTTACTTCTTAGTTGAAGGCATATCTTCAAAAGCGCCTTTTTTAATTTCAACTTTCTCAGCAGTTTTGTAATAATCTCTTAAAATTTCTAAGACTTCAGGGCGACTGAACTTATCAGGAACTTCTCCGCCTTCGTTCATAATACGGCGGAATTTTGTACCACTGACAACAACGCGGTCTCCTTCCCCGTCATGAGGGCAAGTACGTTGACTGGCCATACTTTCACACTTGTTGCAGTAAAATGTCCAAGCGATTTTCATTGGCCTGAGTTCTAAAGCTCCATCCCAAAGCTCGTCGAAAATTGTTTGAGCATCAAAAGCTCCGTAATAATCGCCACAACCGGCATGGTCACGACCAACTATTAAGTAACTACATCCCCAGTTCTGGCGAAAAACAGCATGTAAAAGGGCTTCTCTTGGGCCGCCATAACGCATTTCCATAGGGTATACTCCAACGGAAATACTTTCTCTAGGGAAATAATTTTCTGCAAGTGCTTCATAACACTTAACCCTTGTTTCACCAGGTATATCACCTTTTTTAAGAGCGCCTACAATAGCATGAATAAACGCTCCATCTGCAAAACCACTTTCCAATGCAAATTTTACAAGATATTCATGAGAACGGTGCATAGGATTACGTGTTTGGAAAGCTACTACATTTGACCATCCTTTTTCTTCAAAAAGCTTGCGGGCTGTTTCCGGATATAAATAATATTTTGGATATTTTTCAGGATATTTACCTTCATTTAAAACTTTTATAGAACCGCCAATATTATAATCACCCTGATTAAAAACTTTAGATACCCCTGGATGGCCTTCGGTATCAGTAGTTTTAAAAACCTCTTTACATTCTACTTCCTTGTCATAAGTGTAAATATCTTCTACTTTCATTGTGCCATAGATCTCATCCGAGGCTCTATCAATAAGAGCAACTTCCATGCCTTCTTGTAAACCTATAGATTGCTTCTCTTGCTCTGTGATAGATAGAGTTACTGGCATAGGCCACATAGTACCATCTACGAGCTTAAGGTTGTGTACACACTGTTTATAATCTTCTTTCTTCATGAATCCATTTAAAGGTGTAAAAGCTCCTATACCAAGCATGAGTGTGTCGGATGTTTCCCGGGAACTCATAAACACTTTAGGCAATTCTTGTGCTTTTTTGATTTCAGCCTGTCTTTCATTACCGTACAGCAACAAGGGCTTTAACTTACCTTCAGGACCATGTGGTTTAGGTAATGCCATATTCTTCCCTCCCATAAATTAATTTTAACTCGTGCTTTAAAAAACATTTACAATTAAAAATAAACTAGTTGTATTTTTACCACTACTATTGTTCTAGATCTTGGTATGTATCAAAAAGATATTTTACTATAAGTTATATTTCCTAAATTTAGTTATTCTATATTTTTGCAAAAATTCCTTCTAAATTCTTTATGAGAATAATTATCATAGCATGTGAATATAGGCACTTGTCAGTTAAAAAAATAAATTCCTTATTTTTTTATTAATTATTAAGAAATTGTTATTATAAATATAGCACGAATTTTTTAGCCTGACAAGTTCAATTATATTAAAAATTTATAACAACTATTTTTTTTATTAATAATTACTTAAAATGTGTGTAATTTAAACCTTTCCACATAACCATCCAGCATTTCACTTGTTCCTTTCTCCAGGTATTCTTTTATAACTCTAGGACGCCTGAACCTGGCTCCTTTAGTTAAAACTGACAAGGCAAGGTGAGTAGGCATTGGAGCAAAAGTATATTGTTCTTCTACAGCCTGGGGAGGAACTATACTAGCTTCTAATGCTTCCATGTTCGAAGCCATTTTTTGTACTAACTCAGCTGATACATATTCTTTTTTTCCATCTAATCTGCAAACCCGGTCACAAAAAGGCAATTCAAAATTCAGCACTTCTTCAGGCAGCTCGATATTATACTCCTCCCGGTACTTATTAGCTATCCCTTCTATACTACGTTTGTCCCCGTCTCCAAAATCATCCTTACTCATCAAGCCATAGATACGACATCCAAGTGGGCGCACAGGGTAAACAAGACAATTATTACTTTTTTCATCCAGGAATGGGCATTTAATGTTTACATCTGCAAGCTCAAGAAAAAAATAACGTATTGTTTTTTCCATTATGCCTACCTGTTGATCTTGCAGATTATCTTTTATATATTTATATAAATTCAAAAATTCAATTAGATACCCCGGCGGAGGTACAGTACAGCAAGTAGCGCATTTATCACATTCAGTTTCAGGAAGCTCATCGTATATATGTCGTAATTGTTTTAAATATCCTTGATTATCAGCATAACTTAATGTAGTATAAAGCTTGGTTATTTCCATCATGTGCAAACTTCTCCTTCCTAATATATTATGACTATTGCTAAAATATAATTTAAAAAACTAAAAACCCCTAAAGAAAATATAGGTCCTGGTAAATTACCAAGACCTATATCAATATTGTATTTTTCCTAAGGTTGTGATATAAGTGCTTGTACTTTGTTTCCTGCTTATGTTAAGCGGTATTGTACTTATATGTCTTTCACTGCTTATAATCATATTAAGAATCATTAACAAGAAAGAGCATAAGGAATACCTAAAAGCTATAAAGTACAGCTCTTCAGGACTGTTCCTGTTAATATCAGGAATGGTATTAACCTTATATGCGCTTAATCATTGAAAATTTAATGACACCCGTGAGAATCATTACCATATCCGCGGCCATGATTTTTATCACAACTGACATAACGTGATTCAAGATTTCCCTGTGCATAAAGCTCAACTATATCCCTTATAGTCCCTTCAGCACCGGTTATTACAATTAAACCACTCTCTTCAAGAGCTTGCAAAGCAGGGGGTCCAATACCTCCTAAAATAATCACTTCTACGTTTTCAGTTTTAAAAAGATTAGCAAGACCTTCATGATTATGAGCCAGATTAACAGTTGAAACAACTTTATCTTCTTTCACATTCTGTCCTTCAACTTCCCAAATAACAAACTCTTTGCTTTTTCCATAGTGCTGGTTAATGTTTTCACCATCTATAGGTAATGCTACTTTCATGTATACCCCTCCCTTGTTTCCATCTAAAATATTATATAAATAGTTTATTTTCTGTTTAGACAAAAGTCAACATTCTTACTAACTTAATTCAAGCTTGCTACAACAAGTTAACCCGCTTAACAGCGGGTTAAAACGGGGGGCACAATGAATAAGTACCAAAATGCCTTTAAAATTAAAAGGCAATAGACACAAAGTAAAACTTTTATAGTTGTTTAGCTAGACCAATCTTTATAAGCCTTTTAATCTCACCCTCCGTTTTCACAATATTAATACAAGGCTGGCACAAAAAGACTCGTATTAATTATACACAACCAGTAGGCTTGGGTAAGCCTGCCAATTTACATGCACCTTTTGCAGGACCACTTGGGAATAAAGCATATATCTTTTTAAGATTAAAACCTGTCTCTTTGCAAAGTTTTCTGATCATAGGAGCAACTTCAAACTGGTAATAATAATCACGTAAGTAATTAATTACTTTCCAATGCTCTTCTGTGATTTCACTAATTCCTTCTTCTCTTGCAAAAGCATTAGCAACTTCTTCATTCCACTGTTCAGGATGAAGAATGAAACCATCCTCATCTACTTCAACAGGAGTACCGTTAACATCCATATTTGGCATGTGATTCACCTCCACTATTTTTCAAACTTTCAAAATTCTTTCCGCTTCACATAATTTTTTTGCGCCTATTGCCACAATAACCCCCACATTTCATAAACAAACTCACTTCATCATACTACATTTTCAAATAAAATTACAATAATAATAAATAAAACTTTTCTCATTATTAATTTTATATTGAGCTCAATAATTAGTCAAGACAGCACACTGCATACCTTACTACATTTTAAAAATAATCTTAGAATAAAACTATCCACCCAGAGTTACATCCTGATCTTGATACCACTTCAACGCCTTATAGAAATGTTCCTTTTTAAAATCAGGCCACAAATCATCTATCACGTATATATCTGAATAAACCGTCTGAATAGGCAAAAACCCGCTAAGCCTCCTGCGTCCACCCCACCTTATTATAAGATCAATCCGTGAAAGCTGCGAAGAAGCTATGGAATCAAACAAACCTTTCTGGCTAAGCTGATTTATATTTCCTGATTTTATAATCTTATTAATGTCCCACTTCCACCCATAATTTACAAGAAAATTAATTTTAAACAAACCTTTCCCGAATATTTTTCTTTTCTCCGTGTAAGGCTTTAATTCTCGGGGGAAGAGCGGAGAATTTACATCACCAATAACGAGCAAAGAAGCGTCTCTTTGAGAAAGCATACGCACAGCATCAACACAAGCCTTGCGGAATGCATTTGTTTGCACAGAAGGCCGTTTTGTATTGTCCTGAGTGAACCCGTAAAATGTTAATTCTTTTACACCCATTTCCCTGCACAACTCATAGAGCTTAATTCCCGGCTTTAATCCATAGATATAACCCTTTTCTTTTGATAATCCCTTATTTACAGCCCATCTTCTATTACCATCCGGAATTATACCTATGTGTGTTGGTATCCTGTGCAACTCATGCCACCTCATTACCAGTAATAGTATATTATAATAATATACTTTCCTGAAATTAATAAATTAATGCAAAAAGCAAAAAACCAGGTATATACCTGGTTTTTTGCAAATGGAGCGGGTGAAGGGGATCGAACCCTCAGCCCTCAGCTTGGGAAGCTGATGCTCTACCATTGAGCTACACCCGCAAATGTAACTTTACTCCTAATTATAACATTCAAACATTAAAAGTCAACAAATACCACATGCAATTAATATCCAAATATTCAATATTCAATACTAATAAAAATATTGCTTCGGAACATTCTGTCACAGCCCCTAAAGTGTCACCTGTAACACCCCCTATTTTTTTACTTACATAATAATCTAACACAGCAACCCCCACCAGTACAACTGCAATCACATAAAGACTGTCAAACCCTAGTAATAAACCGCACACTAAAATAGTTGTAATTGAGGCCCAACTTATTTCCCGCATTCCTACATAATTAGTAAAATCCCCCGCACCACGGCTCTCCCTGGCATAAGAATAAGCTACAGCACCATACACCTGGCTCCAGCGACCTAAAACAGGCATTATAAGCAATGCTACTAGTTTTAATTCACTAGTTAATTGCAACAACAACAAAAACTTTAACATCAATACAAGGAAACCTGCAATAACCCCGTGCGAACCTACCCGGCTATCTCGCATAATTTCCAAAAGTTTCTCCCGTGATTTTCCACTAAATAATCCATCTGCTGAATCCATAAGCCCATCTATATGCATATTTCCAGTAATCACAATTAAAAATCCCAGGGTTATAAGATCACTTACAGCTTCTGTCCAAAAAAATGACAATAATATATGCAATAATACCGCAGCTAATCCGATGATTAATCCAATAAAAGGGAAAAAAGACATGGCTCTGGCCATATGAGAAATTTGCACATCACCTTTTATTTTAACAGGAATCCTGGTTAGAAATTGCAGCGCCAGTAAAAAATTCAACTCTAGAACCTCCTGGATACAGTATTTACCCCAGTACAGGACAACCTTTCCCGGGGGAATACGAATTTTTAATCTTATTTTGAACATGTTTAATCGCAGCCTGGGATGCCTCAACTGGTGTTTTACCACAAGCCAAACATGCTGCAACAGCAGATGAAAGTGTACACCCCGCACCATGAAAATTACTATCTATACGTTTTGATTTACAATAATAAAATTCTCCATCATATAATACATCTATTATTTCTTTGTCATTCCCATCCCCACCTTTTAACAGAACTAGTCCTGCACCCATTTCATGCAGCATTCGAGCAGCATCTTCCATCTGATCTATTGTTTTTACTTCTCTTTCTACTAACAATGAAGCTTCTTTAAGGTTTGGTGTTAATATACTGGCGAGGGGGATTAACTGTTTTTTATAAGTATCAATAGCCCCGCTTTCCAGTAATATATCGCCTCTTGCAGAAACCATAACCGGATCTACCACTAAATTTTTATAAAGGTGGTACTGATTTAACTTCTTAACTACTTCGTGTACTATTTGTTCACCACCAAGCATCCCAAGCTTAACAGACTTTATATTTATATCACTTGCAATAGATTTTATTTGCTCACCTACAAACGCGGGCGTTAAAAAATGCACATTCTGCACTCCACAAGTATTTTGAGCCGTAACAGCAGTTACAGCTGAAGTACCATACATATTAAATTCTATAAAGGTTTTTAAATCAGCCTGAATTCCTGCACCGCCGCAAGAATCAGAACCGGCTATCGTCAATACAGCTTTCATTATATCCTCCTTTTACTCCACTAATAAATAATTAGCTGATAACAAAATTAAATATCAGCATAAACAAGGTCACATTTAATATCATCGTTAATTGCTGTAATTTTCACATTTACAACTTTCTAACAGAGTATAATATTCAGGCAAATAATAAGAAACTGAAAAAGGAATAGCACCAAAAAGAATTGTCTCACTGTCCATGTGTTCTTCAATCTTTCGATGTCTTTGGTATAAGAGCGGATACATATCTTTAAATAATGCTTCTCCTTTAGAAGTTAATTGTATTCCTTTTACGGATCGAGTAAATACAGTAAATCCAAGCAGGTTTTCAAATTTATTTTTTTTGCTTGCTCAATGCCGGCTAGGAAATAAAAAGTTTACTAGCTGCCTTAGAAAAACTTCTCTCCTTTGCAACCCCAATAAAATACTGCAGCATTTGTAACTTCATATAAAAACAGCCTCCACAATTTATAACTTGAAATTATATTAGCATACTTTATCTATTTACAGTAAGTGTTTTTTAACAAAATTACTACGGGTTGGGTGTAACATGAAACAGGTTTATCTATTATTATTTTTTCGATCATTCTTGAAATAATTGGTGCATCTTATATGAAGGAAACTGAATGTTTTATAAAACTTATACCATCTGTAATAGTTATTACTTGTTATACTGGTTACTTGGCTTTATACATAATTATTACTAAAACTGCAGAACTAGGAATAATAAATGCAACTTGGTCTAGTGCCAGTACTCTTACAATTGCAGTTATATTTTACAACGAGTCAGTGTCAATTCTAAAAATATTAGGGATTAGTTTTATTTTAATTGGGACAGCCGGATGAACACAAATATATTCCAATATTTTTAAGGTGTGAAAATATTGGAATATATTTTATTAATTTTAACAATAATATTTAGTACTATTGGAAACTTTTATGTCAAGTCGTCGTTTGGATTCACTAAATAATACCAGCATTTTACTCATTTTTTGCTTATGACTTTTGTATATTTTTTCTTAGTGCAACTGTTCAATACCTCGAGATAGGAATCGTTTATGCGGTATGGTCAGGAGCAACCATTAGTATTACAACTTTCACCGGAATTATATTTTTTAATGAATCAAAAACAGTGCAAAAATTATGTTCTATTTTTCTTGTCACTATTGGAGTAATTTTACTTCACGGCTCACACCCCTGATTAGCCTGTTTTTTTACATATAAAAAAAGTAAAAAAACACGGTACCTCCTTACTGTTTTTACACCGGTTTCTAAATCAGCAAGAAAAAAGCTACCATTATAATGGTAGCTTTTTATAGTATGGTGCCGGAGATCGGGATCGAACCGATACGGGCACATAATGCCCCCGGGATTTTAAGTCCCGTGCGTCTGCCAGTTCCGCCACTCCGGCATGTTTTTTAAGACACTACGAAAAGTATAGCAATAATATCATTACAAGTCAAGAGCACTTGTTAATTTATTAAGATATAACACCTTAATATTGAAAACATTTATTTGTGTTGTATTTAATACTTGTCTATAATATAATAAAATTACAATTAATACAAAGAAAACAACTAGAACAGGAGGATAAAGATTGCAAAATTTGAAGGCATTGTCTTTAATGGGGTTGCTTTCAATAATTTTAGTTTTTATTGGCAGTGCTATTGGAGGTAAATCAGGAGCATTTTTATTCTTTATTATTTCTTTAGGGATAAATCTTTTTAGTTATTATAAAAGCGATAAAATTGCTATAAAAATGACCCGCTCAACCCCCATTTCCGAGAAACAAGCACCTGAATTATATGAAATAATACGGAAACTAACTAAAAGAGCCGGGTTGCCAATGCCTAAAATCTATCGCACCCCTTCTCCTCAACCCAATGCTTTTGCAACAGGAAGAAATCCCAGCAACTCTTCAGTTGCAGTTACTGACGGGTTACTGCAAATTTTAAATAAAAGAGAATTAGAAGGCGTGTTAGCTCATGAAATGTCCCACATTAAAAATCGCGACATTTTAATTGGTACAATAGCAGCATCTATGGCCGGTGCTATTACAATGATATCTGAATTACTGCAGTGGAGCTTTATATTCGGTATGGGAGGCGATGATGAAGAAGGTGGAGGAATTGCCGGCTTAGCAGGCACCCTTCTACTAGCTATACTAGCTCCTATAGCTGCAATGCTTATCCAGTTTGCCATCTCTCGTTCACGAGAATATTCAGCTGACCAGACAGGAGCTTACCTGGCCGGCGACCCGGATGGGCTTGCTAGTGCTCTTTTAAAATTAGAAAAAGCTTCACACAAAATTCCAATGCAAGTTAATCCTTCTACTTCTCATCTTTTTATAACAAACCCCCTATCTACTAAAACTATGGCAAGGTTATTTAGCACTCACCCGCCTATTGAAGATAGAGTTAAACGTTTGAAACAATTTAAAAAATAAAAAAAACCGCTGTTTAAGCGGTTTTTTTTATCAATTTGTTTAATTGTTCAAAAATGAACAAATTGTATAGTTCTATTATTTATAATTATAGCACTCCATTTTCCTTGTAATACGTCATTTCACGAAGTTAAAACACATTCCATTAAATGGTGCACAAAATCACACACCATTGTTTGATTTTACACATTATATTCTCTTTTTTTTTATTAACATTTATATTTAATGTTTTTACATACTTAATAAATTCTTGATTTTTCAGGGCTACAAGTCAAGTTTTACTAAAATACTTAATCATCTAAATATCTGGCATAAATAATGCATTTTTAATATAATAAAAGTGCTTACTTTCACAAATAAACTTATTAAAATAAAAGAAGGAGGTATATCAAAACAAAATTAATTTACCGGCAAACCTTATTCTTACATAAAAGGGAGGGAAAAAACTATGGTACAAGAATTATTAAGCCTTGGCAACTTAACAGATAAAATTAACATAATGGCTTCCTCGAATACAGGCGAAACAGCAGGAAAAGCAGTCTCTGCTGCTGCCAATTCAGGTTTAGACTGGTGGATGTGGCCGCTAATATTATTCGTTACAACATTTGTAATGGGTATCGCTGCTGTTCTTGCAGGAGTCGGCGGCGGGGTATTATACGTACCTATTGTAGGAAGCTTTTTTCCATTTCACCTGGACTTTGTAAGAGGTGCAGGCCTGTTTGTCGCACTATCAGGTGCACTGGCTGCAGGTCCAGGATTATTAAAAGCCAATTTTGCAAATCTACGCCTGGCACTTCCAGTTGCATTAATTGCTTCAACATTTAGCATTGTCGGAGCATTCCTGGGATTAGCTCTGCCTACATGGATCCTCAAGCTGGGTCTGGGAGCAGTAATTACATTTATTGCAATTTTATTTATCTTTTCTAAAAACTCGGAGTATCCCGAGGTTGGTGAGAAAGATAATATAACTAAAAAACTGAATATCTCGGGTTCTTATTGGGAAGGTTCACTCAATAAAAGTATTGACTGGAGCATATGGCGTACCCCTCAGGGTTTTCTAATTTTTATTGTTATCGGATTAGTAGCAGGCATGTTCGGATTAGGTGCTGGCTGGGCAAACGTACCTGTGCTAAACCTATTAATGGGAGCACCATTAAAAGTTGCTGTAGGAACCAGTAAATTTTTACTTTCCATTACTGACACATCAGCTGCCTGGATTTATTTAAACAAAGGCGCAGTACTTCCGATCATTGCAGTTCCATCAATTCTGGGTCTCATGCTGGGATCCCTGGTTGGTGTAAGATTGCTGGCCATAGCAAAACCCAAAATAGTCAGGTATATTGTTATTGCTATGCTCTTATTTGCCGGTATCCGGTCCTTCCTTGATGGGCTTGGTGCAATGTAAATAAAAAATGGAAGGAGGAATATTATGGTTGACAAAGAAAAAAACAACCAACCACACGAAAAACTTGATATACCTCAAGAACAAATAAAATATGCTAATTTATTGTTATATGGTTCATGGATAGCTATAGCTATCTTAATTATAACATATACTATTTACCTCAGTGGCATTGTATCTCCTTATATTGACCCTGCTCAAATGCCCCATTACTGGTCTATGAGTGCTGCTGATTATTTACATGAAGCTAATGTGTCTTCAGGATGGGGTTGGATTAGCCTATTAGGTTATGGCGATTTTTTGAATTTTATCGGAATAGTACTTCTTGGATCACTGACTATTATTGGGTATTTAACTCTTTTACTACGTTCATATATTAGACAAAAAGATATTCCGTATACATCCATAGTTATTATTGAAATACTGGTACTAGTACTGGCAGCATCAGGAATACTTGCTGGAACACATTAAATATAAAAAAAACAGCGGAATATATTCTCGCTGTTTTTTTATATTTACTTAATAAGATATATTAACATAGAAGAGTACGTGTTATAATATTATGCAAGTTTTTATAATTAGGAGGTAAATAAATTGGCAGATATTTATGAAGAAGTTATGAACAAAGCTCAAGAATTAGGAGAACTGGTAACTCAAACAGACGAGTTTACAGAAGTTAAACAAAAACAAGCATTGATGTTCCATGATAATTCTGCAATGGAACTTCTGCAATCATACGACGATTTAAAAAAACAGCAAAAAGAAAGACAAGATAATGGTGAAGAACTTACCCAGGAAGATACTGATGCTCTTGAACAACAAGAAACAAAATTAAATGAAAATGAAAACATAAAAAATTTTTTTGATTCACAAAAGAAATTTCAAGAAATGATTAATAAAGCACTTGAATTAATTATAAGACCTAGCAAGCAATAAATAAAAAAACTGCCGTTTGCTGTTTTAGTAGTAAGCAAGCTGAGCCCCTGTCAAATAAAGAGTTGAAAAAATAAAAGTTTTATGTTGCAAGGTCTGATTCCGATATTCCATCGGGGTCGGACCTTTTAGTTTTTCTGTAATCTTTTCAGGTTGTAAAAATCCATGTATTCTATATTTTAAATGTCTACTACAAAGGGAGTATATTATAGTGTTTTTTTAAAAGGAACATTTTGATTTAACATTTTATACAATACATAAACTCGGGAGATAATAATATTAAACCTAAATATGTAGGAGAGTGTATAAAATGAAAGAATACTCTACTCAACAGTTACATAAACTGGCTCGTTTATACGGCATTGAAACAGCATACAGAGATTTTAAAGGTAAGCTGCAATATGCTGAACCGCAATCACTCTTAGCAACATTACGTGCATTAGAAGCACCAGTAGAAAACATGGCAGATATCCCTGATGCGCTTCGCCAGAGTGTCCAAGAACGCTGGCAAAAACATTGTGAACCGATTACAGTGGTCTGGGGGAGTAATTACGCCAGCATTGAATTTAAGTTACCAGCAATATATGAAAAAGAAACTGGAAAGTGTCACCTGCAAATAGAGAATGGAAAGACATTCTCCTGGGAACAAAAAATTTTTTCACTTCCAGTCTTACAAAGTATAACTGTAGAAGGCGTAAAATACATAATAAAAATGCTTACCTTAAATATAGAACTACCATACGGATATCACAGTTTCAAACTTGTCTTACCCGGGATACAATGCAGCACATTAATTATCGCTGCACCACAAAATTTTTATTCATTGCAACAAAAACACATGTGGGGAATTTTTAGCCCGGTGTATTCTCTTTATTCTGAGCATAGCTGGGGAGCAGGTGATTTTAACGATTTTGGGAGTTTTATAGACTGGATAGGAGAAAACGGAGGAAACATAGCCGGCACCTTACCCCTTTTAAGCACTTTTTTAGACAAACCTTTTAACCCAAGTCCTTACTCACCCATCAGCAGGTTATTCTGGAATGAATTTTATTTAAACATTATGGAAATTCCTGAACTTGCTTATTGTCCTGAAGCACGAGAATTAATTGAATCTGAACAAATACAAAAAGAGCTTAATGATCTACAAAACCTGCCGCTGGTAGACTATCACCGCTGTATGGCAATAAAACGACAGGTACTAGAAAAACTTGCAAATTGCTGCTTTTCCAGTAATTCTGCAAGAAAAAACTTGCTCCACAAATGGTTAGAAAAAAACCCAATGGTACAGGATTATGCACGTTTCCGAGCAGTAGTTGAACTTAAAGGGGCAAACTGGCGTAATTGGTCCAAATCACTTAGAGACGGCATTATAGAAAGACAGGATTACAACCCGGAAATAGAAATGTATCATATTTACATACAATGGGTAACTTACGAACAATTTCAAAAGCTTGTAAACAAAGCAAATCATAATAACGTGAATTTATACTTGGATTTCCCATTGGGAGTTAACAGCGACGGTTACGATATTTGGCGGGAGAGAGATTCTTTTGTTTTAAACGTGAGCAGCGGGGCACCACCAGACATGTTTTTTACAAAGGGACAAGATTGGGGAGTAATTCCGTTGCATCCTATACGAATAAGAGAACAGGGTTACGGGTATTACATTGAGTGCTTGAAGCATCACCTGAGAAACGCTAGCATTCTGCGCATGGATCATGTTATGGGACTGCACAGGCTTTTTTGGATTCCACATGGATTACCTGCAGATCAAGGTATTTACGTACATTACTATCCTGAAGATTTTTATGCAATCTTATCGTTAGAATCCAACAAAAACCAAGCAGTTATAGTTGGCGAAGACCTTGGATTAGTTCCGGATTATGTACGAAAAAAAATGAAGTACCATAATGCTTACAACATGTATGTGCTTCCTTTTGAATTAACAAAGGATAATAAGCAAATGCTAAAAGAACCGCCATTGCATTCGCTTAACTGCATGAATACACATGATATGCCACCATTTGCTGCTTTCTGGCCTGAAATGAATAAAGAAGAACGAAACATACTGATTAAATTCTTATACCAACAGGGATGGTTAACTGAATATACTGAGGACACAGAAACTATTTTTCAAGCTTGCCTGGAATTTTTAGCATCAAGTTCTTCCCAGCTTATGTTAATAAATTTAGAAGATATTTGGCTGGAGACTAAACCACAAAATATTCCAGGAACACAAGATGAAAATCCCAACTGGCAAAGAAAAACCCACTACAGTATTGAAACATTCAAAAAAATGCCGAAAATACACAACTTACTGCAAAAAATCCACAATTCTAGAAATACGGAGGGTTAAACCAGCATGGAAAAATATATTTGTATACACGGACACTTCTATCAACCCCCCCGGGAGAATCCCTGGCTCGAAGATATTGAATTACAGGACTCAGCGCATCCATATCATGATTGGAATCAAAGAGTAACTGCCGAATGTTATGCACCAAACGCCTCATCTCGAATTTTGAACAATAAAAAAAACATAAAAAAAATAATAAATAATTATGCCCAAATTAGTTTCAACTTTGGACCAACAATATTGGACTGGATGGAAACTAAAAACCCTGATACTTATCAAGCTATAATAGAAGCAGACAAAAAAAGCATAAAAAATTTCTCAGGACACGGCTCGGCCCTTGCCCAAACATACAACCATATGATCATGCCCCTGGCAAACAAGCAGGATAAATACACTCAGATAATCTGGGGGATCAAGGATTTTGAACACCGTTTCAAGCGTAAACCAGAAGGAATGTGGTTGCCTGAAACTGCTGTAGATTTAGAAACCCTTGATATAATGGCAGAACTTGGTATAACCTTTACTATACTTACTCCATATCAAGCTAAACGGTTCCGTAAAATAGACAATCAAAACTGGGAAAAAGTTGAATCCAGAGGAATTGACCCTTCAATGCCGTATAAACTCAACCTGCCTTTATCCGGGCGCGTAATAAATATATTTTTTTATGACGGGCCTATATCTCAAGGCGTAGCTTTTGAAGGTCTATTAAATGATGGAGAAAAATTTGCCAACCGCTTGCTTTCAGGATTCTCTAAAGATCGAGATTGGCCGCAGCTAGTAAATATATCGACTGACGGTGAAACTTATGGCCATCACCATCACTACGGGGATATGGCGCTAGCTTATGCACTTAATTATATAAGATCAAATGATCTTGCGCGGATTACAAATTATAGTGAGTTTCTAGAGACATATCCCCCTACTCATGAAGTTGAAATTTGGGAAAATACATCCTGGAGCTGTGCACATGGTGTTAAACGCTGGTATTATGACTGCGGATGCAACTCCGGCATGCACTCTGATTGGAACCAGAAATGGAGAGAACCGCTACGCAGCGCACTAGATAGCCTCAGGGATACATTAATCCCACTGTATGAGAAAAAAGCACAAGAATTCCTAAAAGATCCATGGTCAGCCAGAAACGATTATATATACATTATACTTGATCGATCTCCCGATAATTTAAAACAATTCATAAAAAAACATTCTACCCGTGAATTTAACAACAATGAGCATATTACCATGCTTAAACTCCTGGAAATACAGCGGCATGCTATGCTTATGTATACCAGTTGCGGCTGGTTTTTTGATGATATATCAGGTATAGAAACTGTGCAGATAATTCAATACGCTGGCCGTGCCATTCAATTAGCAGAAGAGCTTTTCCAACAAAATATAGAACCTAGCTTTATTGAAGCACTTGCAAAGGCAAAAAGCAATCTTCCCAAACACAAAGACGGGGCTTATATATATAATAATTACGTAAAACCCGCCAAGGTAAACCTGATTAAAGTAGGAGCACACTACGCACTAAGCTCCCTGTTCAAACCTTATGAAGAAAAGACACAAATTTATTGTTATCAGATACACAGGGATGATTATCACAAAATATTTAAAGATGATTTCCGAATAACAATGGGACGCGCCCGAATAAGTTCTGTTGTAACACATGAATCCGATACAATAACCTTTGCTGCAATTAAACCGGATAATTACAATTTAAATGCCGGGGTTCGAATATACAAGAATGAATTTGAATATCAGGAGCTCTTGAAAAAGATTAAAGCTGCAGCTGAAAATAAAAACCTTTCTCAAATAAATCATATTTTAAATACATACTTTGAAGGTGTAAGTTATTCTTTAAAAGAACTTTTTAAAGATGAACAGCGTAAAATAACGAATCTCATGATTAATTCAAGTTTAGAAGAAGTCGAAGACGAATTGAGAGAAATTTACCATCATTATTTACCATTAATACGCTTTTTGAATAAGCTTAATATTCCGCAGCCCCGTGCAATATACCTGGCAGCACAATTTAATATAAATACCGATCTCGTCCGTGCTCTATCTGAATCTAGGATTGATTTTAAACACGTCAACAACCTTTTAACACAGGCCAATGAATGGGATATCGCACTAGATGAAAAAGAAGTAAGCTATACCTTAAAAGAAACTCTAGAACGGTTAGCCAAAAGATTAAAAGAAGGCCCAACTGATTTGTCGCTTTTAAAAAACATTATTGAAACTACCGAACTAGCCCGTTCATTATCTTTTAATGTTAATTTATGGCAGATACAAAACATCTACTACCAGTTACTAAATTCTGTCTACGGAGATATTCAAGGTAAGGCAGAAAATGGTAATATAGATGCCGGTGAATGGATAAAAAATTTTGATACTCTAGGAGAAAAACTTAACATATTAAAGCACTAAAAAAACAAGGGGCATATTTAAACTACCCCTTGTTTTTTAACTTAATTTCACCGTTCGATTTTTACTCTTTGTTTTTAACTGCCTGCTCATATGGGCAATATTCTTCTTTTTGCTTTTCATCCAGGGTACAACCCCAGTGATCTGCCCCTGCTGCAAAACAACGATATTTACAGAAACTACAAAAAGTATGTGTGATTTGCTCTTGAGTCATATCTTCTGCTTTTATTCTTTCCATTTTAACAATCCCCTCCCTTTACTTCACATACTATTTTCTTTAAAAGACACTGCGTGATCAATAAGAAAATGACAGAGGTCTCGTTTAAAACCCCTGCCATTTTCTAGATAAATTGGAGGCGACTCCCGGATTCGAACCGGGGAATCGAGGATTTGCAGTCCTCTGCCTTAGCCACTTGGCTAAGTCGCCATATACTACAACTAAATATTACATATTATTTTATTATTAAACAACTATATCCTTACGCAAAATAATTATAAAATAAAATCCGTTAATAGTCAAACAAATCTTAATCCAATCACAATCTAAAAATTTAACTGGATAATTTTGATTCTCAGAACTATAAAATAAAAAAATTGTAGTTTGGAATACTACAATTTCTCGCGGCTTACCTGAAAATTGGAGCGGAAGACGGGATTCGAACCCGCGACCCCCGGCTTGGCAAGCCGATGCTCTACCGCTGAGCTACTTCCGCAAGCAATAAAGTTGGTGCCACGGGACGGAGTCGAACCGCCGACACGAGGATTTTCAGTCCACTGCTCTACCACCTGAGCTACCGTGGCAAAATGGCGGAGCTGACGAGAATCGAACTCGCGATCTCCGGCGTGACAGGCCGGCGTGTTAACCGCTACACCACAGCTCCGAATAACTTTATTCATAATTAAATTTCAGTTTGTGAATAACGTCATTGCGTTATCGACAATGACTAGTATACAAAAACATGAGCCAAATGTCAATATTATTTTAAATTTAAATTTAAAACATTACCCAAACAGTAGAATAGCTTCTCGTATAAGCTTAGCTGCAAGCAGTGCTGTTCTTTGCGAATAATCATAGATTGGACAGACTTCTACCAGATCCATACCAACAATATTTAAATTTTTCATTAAATATAATGCTTTTATTATTTCCTTAGAATTGCAGCCACCCGGTTCCGGTGTGCCTGTACCAGGTGCATAGGCAGGATCAACCACATCTATGTCTAAACTTATATAAACAGGTCTTTTTTCAATATTCCTGACTATATCCGGTAATGGTTCTAATATTTCACCAGGATAAATAAAAGTATTATTTTCTGCCCATTGGAATTCTTCTCGTATACCAGACCTTATACCTAATTGATAGATGTTCTTACCACCAATTACTTCAGCAACACGCCTAATAACAGCAGCATGAGAAAATTCTTCACCCAGGTAATCGTTGCGCAAATCGGCATGGGCATCAAGATGAATTACAGCCAGGTCTGGATAATTGCTATACACTTGTTTAATTGCCGGTAGACTCACAGTATGCTCTCCACCCAATAAAAAGGGAATTTTTTTGTCTTTTATAATTTCATGTATTACCTGACTTATACAATTTAAGCATTTATTTACATTACCAAAAGGCAATATAATATCGCCTGCATCATAAAATCTACGCTCTGATAAATTTAAATTTAATTGTAGACTATATTCTTCCAGTCCTTCCGATACTTCTCTAATTTCAACTGGTCCCTGCCTGGTACCAGGGCGAAAACTTACAGTCATATCCATTGGAGCACCTACAATTACAACAGAACAATCTTTATATTGTTCAGAAGCACCTATATATTTACCTGTCATCTCTGTCAGATTTAACAAAACCTTACCTCCCTCTTTATTTAATTTAATCTCCCTTTATAAAAAAGCAAAAAATAAAAGGAAAAGCACATTTCACATAGAATAGATGAATAGGATAAAAAAATTATTTGATTATACTGGACAAAATAATACAATTGTAGTATAAATGTGAATGCTTTACTTTTACATTACAAAGTTCACTACACCTCCAATTCTTTTTTTTGATTATTAAGGAGGGATACCATGAGCATAAATAAGATTCCGCTTACCCTGGAGGTATTAGAGCACCTGCGCACTCATATGGAGAATATAGGAACAGACTTTTGCAATTTCGACATCGAAGTATCAAAAACTTTTTCAGGTAAAACAGCTGTAAAATTTATTGATACTGATAATGGAGCCGTTATCGAACAACATTTTTTAAGTGATGATGATGATGTACAAGAACAAGACATAGACTTGAGAATTCTTCTTCGTAGAAGAAACTTCCCTTTTTAACAAGTTAAAAACAAATGCCGCCTTACAGAACAAGCAATAAAAGCCCCGCCTTTTTGGCCAGGGCTTTTATGTTTATTTTAAATAATTTTTAACAAAAGGCGGCAGTATAAAAGCAGCTTTATGAATATCAGGGCTGTACCACCTGGTATTTAGTTCAGATATATTTTTATTATCTACATTCAGCGGGTCATATATTTTAGAACCCATAGTAAAACTCCAATAACCTCCTGGATATGTAGGAATCACACCACAAAAAAGATGGTTAATTGGAAAAATATTGCCAACGCTGTCATGAACATTTTTTATTAAATCCTGGTTAAAAAACGGTGATTCTGTCTGCGCAACAAAAAGTCCGTCCTCTTTTAAAGCCTCAAACACAGTTTGATAAAATTCTTTACTAAATAAACCCTTAGCCGGTCCCACCGGATCACTAGAATCTATAATTATCATGTCGTATGTGTTTTTATGCTCTTTTACATGCTTTATTCCGTCCTCTACCCGAATCTCAACCTTTGGACTGTTAAAACCTGAAGATAATGTAGGTAAAAACATTTTAGCTGCTTCCATAACCTTATCATCAATTTCAACATGTACAACTTCCTGAACTTTATCATGTTTTATTACTTCACGAATGGAACCCCCATCACCTCCACCTATAACCAAAACACGGCATGGCTCAGGATGGGTTACCAGACCTACATGAGTAATCAATTCATGATATACAAATTCTTCTTTTTCCGTGGTTTGAATAACATCATCAAGCGTCAACATGCGTCCAAATTCTACTGTATCTATAACAACAACCTTTTGAAAATCGGAAATCCTATGATATAAGACTTCTTTTACTTTACAGCTAATTTTTAAATTACTAGTCTGGTCTTCAGTAAACCAAACCTCCAACAAAATCCCTCCTCTATATTAATACCAGAGCGGTACAGCAGCAAGTGCACAACCAATGTGCTCTACTTTATGGTCAATCCCTTTTATTTTCATATCAATTAATTCCATTTCCCGGTTAGCAAAAGACTCTCGCAGCATATATTCTACCTGGCTATTTGCCTCTTCCTTAGTGCATTTCCCGGAAAACTCCATTATAACCCCAAAAGAATCTGTTGAAAACCCTACCCCTACAGACGCGGATATTAATTCACCTGGCACCTCACTTACGATATGGCCATAAGCAGTAGGAACCAGTGAACCCGGTGAAATAACAAGATCAGGAGTATATTTCGCACTAGGAGGTAATATACTACTTACTTTTATTAAGTTAATATTTCCTATCCCTGCTTCTAAGAGTGCTTTATCAAAAGCTGTTAAGTGATCATGTCCTTCTGCTGCAGCTGCCGTAAGAAAAAATTTTTCCGGAGTTGGCAACATAACCCATCCCTCCCATTTCAATTTAACCTTATAACAAATAATATTATATCAAAACAATAAAAAATTAAACAGTTTTGCTTATTTTATTATTAAATTTTAAATACATATTAACCTCAACACAGGGCAATATAAATAGAGGTCCAGGAAAAAAATTAGGAGGTAATAGTATATGCCTAATACCGTGATATGCACATTCCAATCTCAACAAGCAGCAGATCAGGCCGTAAATGAATTACGCAATAATGCCTTTGATAATGAAATCTCTGTACTATCTCCAGACAAAGGCCAAAATAATAACAATAATACTGAAAATGCCGAACGTGGTGACAATGTTGGTAACGGTACAGGTACAGGAGGTGTACTTGGTGGGGCAGCAGGATTAGCCCTGGGAGCAGGTGCACTGGCTATCCCAGGATTGGGCCCAATTATCGCTGCCGGCCCTATAGCAGGTCTGCTGTCAGGCGTCGCTGCTGGAGGAATAGCAGGCGGCCTTGTAGACTATGGAATTCCCAAGGAAAGAAGCGAATACTATGAACAGCAAATTCAAGAGGGAGATACGCTGGTATCTGTAAAATCAAGCAGTAATAAAGTCAATGATGCAGCTGAAATACTTCGCGGACAGGGAGGACAAGATGTAGAAGTACATTAAAAAATCCAGTTTAAGGGACGCTACTAAAGCGTCCCTTTATTTTTACAGGTTTTATTATAGATCTCCTTATATATTAATACATCCTCCACCTGGCGCCCTTTGGATTCACAGATAATAGTAGGGCACAAGTCTCTTTCTACTATCAATTCGGCTAAAGGCTCAAATACAGGTCCAAACCCTTCATCAAGGAGCGTCCGGTGTTTTTTTTCACCTGCACGGGTATATTCTATAGGACTAAAATGAACATGCAAGTACTCTACAATTTGCTCAGAAAGAACTTCTGCTATTCGGTCCAGGATATACGCAAAATCTTCCCTGGTATTTAAGCATCCTCCTCCTAAAGCATGCAGGTGGGCAAAATCAATTGTCGGAACTACATTATCAAAGGTTTTGCATAAATCTAAAACTTCTTCTAAATTTCCTAACTGTGATGCTTTTCCCATTGTTTCAGGAGCTAATTTAATCTCTCCTAATCCTTCTTTATCTGCCTCTATAATTATTTTATAAAGTAACTTTTTTGCTTTCTCTAAATTTTCTATCCTGCTTGCACCTGATGCACTTCCCGGGTGAAATACGACTTTGTTTGCTTGCATCCACTTAGCTACTTGTAAAGATTTAATAATATGTCCTTTTGTTTTCTTCTGCTTCTCCTGGTCATCAGTTGCAAGATTAATATAATAAGGGCCGTGAATGCTCAAAGTTATACTGTTATCCCTGGCTGCCTGACCCAATTTTTGTGCTGTTTCCTGCTTAATATTAACTCCACGTGTACACTGGTATTCATATGCATTCAGACCGCGCTCATTTAGCCATCCTGGCATGTACAAAGATGATTTATATCCTTGATCATAAAAAGATTGGGTATTCCCCGCCGCTCCGAATAATATTCCCATATTATTCCTCCTGTTTTTTTACTATATTACTTTTTCTAAAACAACAAATTAATACCTGCAAATAATTTTAATTATCACTGGAAGGATTTAACAGACTTTTACAGAAAATAGTTCTATTACTTTTTTATGCGGAGTGCTTAATTATGAAAAAATATTGTTTATCTTTTTTATTCTTAGTATGTATACTTTTACTCTGGCTAACAATGCCAGTAGAAAAAGAAAATGCAAATTCACCGGTATTTTCAGTGGAGAAAAAACATAATGGAATTGTTTATTCTTATCCCCGGACATGTAAAACACTTGACCCGGCTGAAGCGCAAAATAACTCCTCTGCACTAATTATTTCAAACATATTTGAAGGCCTCGTACAATCTTGCCCGAAAACGCATGAAATTAAGCCGTGTCTTGCTACAAGTTGGAAAGTATCAGAAGATGAACTGGAATGGACATTTAACTTACGCCACGATGTTAAATTTCATAACGGTGACACTTTTAATGCACATGCTGTAAAATTTAGCATTAAGCGCCAATTCAATAATAACGTAAGTAAAACTTATGGTAATTTTGTATATGGACCGGTAGATAAAATAAAAATATTAGATGATTATACAATTAAATTCATACTCAAGTATCCTTATACACCTTTTTTAAATAACCTGGCAATGCCCTTTTCCGCGCCTGTAGTTAGCCCTGATGCCGTTGAAAAACACGGTAATAATTTTTGGCGCCACCCGGTTGGAACTGGCCCTTTTGAAATGAGTTCCTGGAAAGGAAAAAATATAGTTTTAAAGAGCAACTCTTCATACTGGGGGGAACAACCCCCTGTATCTCTTATAAAATTTGTACCTGAACCAAATGAATACGCTAGAATGAATATGCTAAAAAATAATGAAGCTCAAATAATAACGAATATTACTCCTGATACAGCCCAGCTTTTAAAAGATTCGGGCTTCAAGATTTACAAGAGCACAGGCCCAGACATTAGTTACCTGGGCTTTTACACTAATCAATCACCATTTTCTTCCCAAAACGCGCGCCGGGCAATTGAACTAGCAATAAATAAAGAAAAAATAGTAAAAGAAACTTTAAACAGGCAGGGGATAACAGCTAATTCACTTTTACCACCTTTTTTTGATATCACCCCTCCTCCAACCGCAAAATACAATGTAGAAAAAGCAAAAAACATTCTGTCTAATATTCCCATGAAATTAGAAAAAATAAAAATAATAACTTATCAAGGTAAAAGGCCATATAATCAAGCAGGAGGACAGGTACTGGCTTCTGCTATAGCAGAACAGCTAAAAAAAATTGGAATAAAAACCGAAATAAAAAGCTACCCCTGGGACAAATACAAAAACGCCCTGGCACAGAAAAAGGGCGACGCGTTTTTATACGGTTGGATAAGTGATAACGGGGACCCTGATAACTTTCTCTACCCATTACTTTCCACAGCACACATAAAATCCGGACTTAATATTACATGCTTTAAAAATAAGGAGTTAAGTACTCTTTTATTTAGCGCACAACAAGCACCTAACGGGCCGCTTAGAAAAAAATTATATGAAAAAGCTTTAAAAATAATAAAAACAGAAGTTCCTATAATACCAATCAATCATAGCTTGCAAATAAATGCATCTGTACCATCAATCAACAATTATTATCTTCATTACACAGGCTGGGATAAATTAAAAAAACTGGACTACAATCAGTATATTCCTTAATATTCCATTAATAGCCATTAATTTTTAGTAACATACTATAGACTGTATAATATAAAATTTACAGGAGGTACTATAATGAACCAAGTATACCAAATGCAGCAGCAAATTCAAAAAATGCGGCAGGAATTAAATAATATTTCACAAATGACAAGCCAGCTTCAACAATCTGAACAAAGTAATGCTGCTCAAATTTCAAGACTGCAACAGCACGAAAGCAATTCTGTACAACAGCTTCAACGTATACAACAAGTTTGCAACCAATTAAACCAGGACCTTAATCAGATAGGGAGCTTTACCCAACAGACATCGGTATCACCTGCTGGGCCCGGACAATATGGAGTACAGCAATATCCTTACAGTCAAATGAGCACAGGCACAAACCCTGCAGGATATAATATGAATACGCAAACAACTGGTAATTACTCAACCATGGGACAAGGCGGTGGAACAATGGGACAATCATCACCCCCCTCTGCTCCAATAAATAACACTGCAGGATTCAATCAAAACATGCAATCTAGTACAATGGGACAATATGCAGGAAGTATGGGACAGTTTGCAAATCCAATGAACCCCTCTCAACAAATTAACTCTCCAGCAACATTTACCGGGTATTCTACTATGGGACAGGGCAGCAGTACAGCTGGTTCTACGGGCTTAGCCGGGTATTCACCTTACACCGGATCAATGTCCGGGACCCAGGGTAATTATACAAGTGGATACGGTCTTGGCAGTACAATAAGAAACCAGAACACGCAGCAGTACAGTTAACAATGCTTTTAACCAGCAATAAATAACAGATAAAAAATACCCCCCTTTTTATAAAGGCAGGGGGTTTTTTATGCATCAGGTAGATAATCTAGTTAATTATATCTCCATTTATATTTATAGTCTCTTTAAATTCATTTTCATTTAATTGATAATATTTAACAGCTCGATCACCTATTTTTTTGCACATATAATAATTTATTGTACCTGCAATACCTGCTCCAACAAGGGGGATTATTCTAACAGCTATCCTGGGCGTACTTTTAATACCTAAAGATAATAAAACCTGCTGTACTAACTTAACTGCAGCATTATTTCCCATCTGATATATAGAAATTTTATTTATTGTTTTACTAACTGCATTTGTGCCTACTGCAGAAGCAAAAACCCAAATTGTTTCCCTGGTAAAACCATGTTGAGAAGAATTACGACCGTTTACAATCCCCAGTTCCATAATCATACGTATCATGAAATAAGATATTAGTGATATATCTAATGCAATCCCCATAAAAAGCGTGAAAAGTGTGCCCAGTACCGGGAAAATAGCCGGAAGTGTAGTTAAAACACCGCTAACTGCACATAAAAAACTTCTTTCACTAATAATCATACTACTTAATTCTGTATCATTTAATCCAGGATTTTCACGCCTTAAATAATTAACTTTTTTTTGTACATCAGCCGTATTTATAAATCTAAAAGGATTGAATAACAAATAAATCCCCCCTGATATTTGATTGTTATTTTATACAATATTAGACATCATATGCTATTAACATTTATTGGATAATGAGTTACAATTTTCTAAAAGGTCAAAGGAGGTGACTTTTTGATAAAAGCATTGAAAGAAGGAGCTTCTTACAGCCAGCGCGACACTTTAGAAATATTAACCGAATTCTCTTCCTTCAAAGACCGGGTAATAAAAAAATTTAAAGACTTGGCAAAAGAGCTTGAAGGAAAACCCAACGAACATGATCTGTGGGTAAACCTTTTCATGATATCCTGTGATTATGCTGAAGAACAAAATAATAAGCGTCAAAAAGAAGAAAAAGATAAAGATAAAGATAAAGATAGCGTACAAAAAGTTTCTTAATTTAAACCCCGGTGTTAAAACCGGGGTTTTCTTGCTATTCTACTCTTATACCAAAATCTTGTGCAGTAAAAACGGGATCAACCTCAATATTCAGACTCTCAATATTTTCGGTCCCGCCTTCTCTGCGATCTACAAGAGGAACTACTTTTATTACATTTCCTCCTGCCTCGTGAACAGCATCTACAGCTTTTAAAACTGATCCTCCTGTAGTAATAACGTCCTCTACAATTACAACTCTTTCACCGCTATTTACAAGCGGGCCTTCTATATTTCTTTGTTTTCCATGTTCTTTTGCTTCTTTGCGAACTATAAATGTCTTAAAGTCAAAACCCAATGGATAAGCCATCGCTGCTACGGCTCCAACAATAGGATCAGCTCCTATCGTAAGTCCACCAAGTGCCTGTACATTATCTTCCTTTATCTTATGTAATATTATCTTGCTTAATAAACACGCACCCTTAGAGTATAAAGTAACCTGCTTTCCATCAAAATAATAATTACTTTTCTTTCCAGAAGTTAAAGTTACATCACGAAATTCAAGAGCTCTTTCTTTAACCAGGTTTAACAGCTGTTCACGGTCTTCTTGTAAACTAGTTTCAAACACATCAAATTTCTGCAATTATTTCTCCCTCCCTTACTAAAAGAATTCTTACATAACTGCTCTAACATGTCAAATTTACGCAACCACAAAACACACACGATTTACTTGATAACCAATATTTACTTGTTTATCAAGTAAATATACTAATCTGAAACACTATAAAACTATTAAGCTTTCATTGTAAAGGGCTTAAGAGCACTGATACCATAAGTAATTGCCTAACAATACAGCATTAAAAACAACTGAAAAAACAAGTTTAAAATATGCTGTATTGCATATCACATTGGATTCATTAGCCCAGTAAATAGCAGTATACTACTCAGCTTTTAGCAGGAGTAAACCGGGCAGCACATAATAAGTTTGGTAGAGTTTACCCTTCGGAGATAATGGTCCAAACATTAAGAATGCTTGGACAAGGAATAAAAGTCTGTGTAGAAATATCTGGCATGGCACTAGACGCTGGTTTAATTTCTTTTGATAAGGAAATAGCTGCAATCGGAGGTCCGGAGGGGGTAACGACACTGCAGCAGTAATTTTGCAGGCATTTTTTGATTTTTTGATACAAAAGTTAAAGAGATTATCTGTAACCAGGAGAGTTTTTATTATCATATCATAAGTATATTTTTAGTATTAATATTGTCATACATATTACAGTTACAACTGTTTAAAAAACCTATCAATTGCAGGAAAATTTCATCATAAGATAGAAAAAGTTATATAATTTTACTTCAAGGAGGTATAGTATGAGTAAAAAAATTACTTTATCAGTAATAAAAGCTGACGTAGGAGGTTACGTTGGACATTCTAGCGTTCACCCGGAATTATTGGAAAAAGCTCGCAGCATGCTGTCAGGCAGTCCTCTTCTCATAGACTATCACGTTACTCACGTAGGCGACGATATTAATTTAATTCTAACTCATGAAGCCGGATGCGATAACGAGGAAATACACAAACTGACATGGGAAACATTTTTAGCTTGCACAGACCTGGCAAAACGCATGAAATTATACGGCGCTGGACAGGACCTGTTAAGCGACGCATTCTCTGGAAACATAAAAGGTATGGGGCCCGGAGTAGCAGAGATGGAGTTTGAAGAACGCAAGAGTGAACCTGTAGTTATTTTCATGGCTGATAAAACCGAACCAGGAGCATGGAACTTCCCTTCATACAAAATGTTTGCTGATCCATTTAATACTGCCGGCCTGGTTATAGATCCCAAAATGCATAACGGGTTTAATTTTGACGTACGTGACCTGGTAAAACACAGAAAAGTTGTTTTCTCCTGTCCCGAAGATATCTACGATATGCTTGTATTTATCGGCGCCCCGGGTAGATTTTGTATTAAGAGCGTTTATCACAGAGACACAGGCGAAATATGCTCCACCAGTAGCACCCAGCGCCTAAATTTAATGGCGGGGCGCTATATTGGTAAGGATGACCCGGTAATGATAGTAAGAACTCAGAGCGGTTTCCCCGCACTGGGAGAAGTGTTAGAGCCTTTTGCAAATCCTCATCTTGTATCCGGCTGGATGCGCGGTTCTCATTCCGGGCCCCTCATGCCAGTAGGATTGGATAATAATAATCCCACACGTTTTGACGGTCCACCACGTGCAACAGCATTAGGATTTCAATTAGCTGAAGGCAAACTGCAGGGCCCACAAGATTTCTTCAAAGATCCATCCTACGATAAAGCAAGAGAAACAGCAAATGAAATAGCACAATATTTACGCCGTCTCGGTCCATTTGAGCCGCACCGCCTGCACTTAGATGAAATGGAATATACATCTATGCCCGAAGTATCTGAAAAGCTAAAATCCAGATTTGTAGACCTGCTTTAAAAATAAACAATAGATTAATTAAGAGGTGTTATATAACACCTCTTAATTAATCTATAATTCAATATTGGGGACAATTCTTGATTTGAATTGCTACAATAAAACATAAAAACTCCCCTGGTTACTCTATTCATACGCAAATTTGATATTTTTACTACTATCACTATTATTTTAAAATCTTATCATCTTCCAAGTCCATCACTTCAGCCTCGGAGAATGTTGCCATCTCATTGAGAATTCTACAACCTGCATCGACCAGGTTCATGGCCAACACAGCACCAGTTCCTTCTCCCAACCGCATATTCATGTACAACATTGGCTTTAATCCCAAGTATTCAAGCATTAATTTATGCCCGTCTTCAGAAGACAGGTGTGAAGCAATCATATAATTTATGCATTTTTTTTCTAAAGATGCAGCTATCATTGCAGCAGCTGTTGAAATAAAACCATCTATTATAACAGGTACGTTATTTGCGGCAGCACCAAGAATAACACCTGTTAATCCAGCTATTTCAAAACCACCTACTTTAGATAAAACATCAAGCCCATCAGTACAATCCGGTTTATTTATCTCAAGCGCAGAAGCAATTGTATTGCATTTTAGCGACATTACATCATCATTAACCAGCGTTCCCCTACCAGTTACCTCTAAAGCAGTATAATTACCTAGTACTGCTAAAATAGCACTGCTAGGTGTTGTATTACCTATCCCCATATCCCCGGTAGCTATTACACCAGCTCCCCGGTTTATCTCAGTACGAACGACTTCTATTCCTGCTTCTATTGCCTGGACCGCTTCTTCCCTGGTCATAGCCGGTCCCCTGGCTATATTCTGAGTACCCGGTTTTACCTTGCGAGAAATTACACCGGTAACATTAACCGGCCCCCCTGCTACTCCAACATCTACAACAACTACCCGGGCACCAGCCTGCCTTGCAAGCACCCCTACTCCACCAATACCATTAAGAAAAGTTGACAGCATTTGCCTGGTAACTTCCTGAGAGGCGATACTTACCCCCTCTTGCACTACACCATGATCTCCAGCCATAACTATTACTGATTTTTCTCCTATTACAGGCCTTGAATCTCCCATAATGCCAGCCATTTTTATAGCCAGATCTTCTAAAACCCCCAAACTTCCAGGCGGCTTAATAAGATTTTCCATTCTTTCTTGAGCATTATTTACAGAATCCTCATTAAGTTCTTCAATAGATTTAATAACCCCGTTTAATACTTGCATTTAGAAAAACCTCCTGTTTTTTTATTAAAAAAAGTCCACGACCCTAAGGCCGTGGACTTTTCCATCATCCAACAGACATCACTTTTTTAAAAAGAAAGCACATTAAAAAAGGCAGGTCTCCTGGCTCACGGTTTTTGTACCATGCTGCCTTCCCATCTATCTTGAAAAAGATTAACAGTGGCATAATAGCAAGTAACAGCCGATTACAGTGACGGGACACGCCCAGGACTTTCACCTGGTTCCCTATTCTCCCTTCACAGGGCACCTTCTTTAAGTATTTACTAAAATATTTTATTCTATAATTCACTTAAAAATCCTGCTATAATTAGTCATAATAAAAAAAACATTTCTAAACATTTTTAAAATACTTTACAGATCTTTACTGTTTCTTATTATCAAACATTTGTTAACTATAAAATTATATTGTGATATAATATATAAAGGTTTTTGTATTTATAGCACCCATTGCTCCAACAAAAGATAGGGGGAATAGTTCTTGATTCCCACGGTAATGATTGTCTGTTACGAAGAACAAACGTGCCGGGCACTACAGGCAATATTACAGCATGAAGAATACTGTACACAAGTCATCCATAGTGGGTCAGAAGGAATCCGGATAATACAAAATGACCCTCCTTCCCTCGTCTTACTAAATTCTAATCTACCAGATGTAGATTACATGGATTTTTTAGAGGAAACAATGAGAATACAGCCAGATTTACCGGTTATTATTATTTCATCCGATAATTCAATTGAGAGTGCAATAAAAGCTATAAAATTTGGAGCAGTCGATTATATAACTAATCCAAGTAATTCATTGCGTGTAAAAAACGCAGTAGAGAAAAATACTATAACAAAACATAATAATTCAAATTATTTACAATCCGGGCTTAGCATGAAATATAATAATTTGATCGGACACAGCAGGGCAATGCAGGAAGTAAAGCAACTTATAAATCAAGTTGCACACAGTAATGCTAACATTTTAATAAGCGGTGAAAGCGGTACAGGTAAAGAAGTAGCAGCCATTACTATACACCAGAACAGCTCCCGAAAAGACGGTCCCTTTGTACCAATTAATTGTGCAGCACTTCCTGAACAGCTTATGGAAAGCGAATTGTTTGGTCACGAAAAGGGAGCCTTTACCGGCGCAGTCTCACGTAAACTCGGCCGCTTTGAAATTGCTAACAAGGGAACCATATTCCTAGATGAAATAGCTGAAATGCCGCTTAATATGCAAGCAAAATTATTAAGAGTTTTACAGGAAAAAGCATTTGAGAGAGTTGGAGGCACAGAAACACTAAGTGTTAATGTTAGAATAATTGCTGCCACCAATCAACAGTTATGTAAGGCAATAGAATCTGGAACATTTAGAGAAGATTTGTATTACAGGCTAAATGTGGTTCAAATACACATACCTTCGTTACGTGAAAGGCAAGAAGACATTCCAGAGCTGGCAAGACACTTTGTGGAAAAATTTAATCCTACGTACGGGGTTAATAGTATCTCTGAAAAAGCTATCGAGCTTTTAAACGGGTATGAGTGGCCCGGTAATATACGAGAACTGCAAAATGCTATTGAACGAGCCGCAATCATTTGCAAAAAAAGGGAAATACGTCCCGAACACTTACCTAACACTATTAAAAATAAAAATATTCTTAAAAGCATCAACACATCAAGTAACAATTTTATACTTACTTTTCCTGAACACGGCTTATCCTTAAAAGAAGTGGAAAAAGAACTGCTGGTAAAAGCCCTGGAAAAAACCAGGGGTAATCAAACCAGAGCTGCAAAACTTCTAGGAATAACACGATCTGCATTTTTATACAGGTCCCAAAAACATGGTATCTATTACAACTAATAAACATTTAGTTGCTCTGGATTTTTACTGATAATTTGGAAAATTGATAATAAGGCAAGTTTTTAAAATGACTGGTAATTATAAGCTAATATATATATAGAAAAATGGTGATAAATATGATTGAAATACGTACACCCATGGGACAAGTAGAAATATTAAGACTAAAAAACAAAGAATTATTTGAAACACTAATTATGGACAATAAACTTAACAACTTTAGAAGTGCCTCCAGGCAAAAAGAATCCCTAATGGTTACTTCCGAATTAGAAGAAGGCATTGTTTATATAGCAAAACATGAACAAAAAATTATTGGTTATATACTAATCAACCCTCCCAGCCAGCAGAGCAGGTGGAGCAAACACCCTCGACTTCTTGAATTAGCAGCTGTCGAAGTAAGTCCCGGGTGGAAAAAAACAGGCATTGCTTCCAGTCTCTTGCAAGAATGCTTTAATAATACTCCGGAAATAGAAGAATATATTATTATAGCTACTGAATTCTACTGGCATTGGGATGATTTAAGCACCAGCGGGCTTAATATCTGGCAGTATAAAAAAATGCTCAAAAAACTTTTCAGCTGTATAGGCTTTAAAAAGCGGAACACGGATGATCCTGATATTTTAGAGCATCCTGCCAATATGCTTTTAGTACGTTTTGGTAAGAATATTACTAAAAATCACATAAATATCTTCGAAGATCTTACCTACCAGGATTCCATATTAATGTAAAAATAAAGCCCCCGTACAGGGGCTTTATTTTACTATTCACTGCAAGAACATTTTTCTGCATCTTCTTTTTCTATAAATCCAATTTTTTCTTTAACTGCTTGTACTCTAGTACTCATATCCCCGCTAATACTATGGTAAGGTATATTCATAATATCAAGGAAATTTTTTATTTTTTGGTCTATTACGTGCGCAAAATCTTCATCCTGATATCTTATACCGTCTCTATTCATAGAAAATTCCCTGGGGATATAAAAAATTTCATATGAAGGTATATCCTTCATTGCCCATTCAAATAATTTCATTAATGCATAAGTCTCCCGCGGCGACTTTATATCACAGGACATTATCCCGTAAACATAATTTAAGATTGTAGCGTTATCACAAAATACGATATCACAATAATCTAATTCTCTTTCTCTCCGTTTCTGTCCCTCGTACAATAAAAATTGTTCAAAAATATTCTCCGGAGGACCATACCAGGAAATATATGACCTGGCAAATTCCAAGCAGACACTACTGCAATATCCTGCCAGGCTGTAATCTACATCTAACTGCTTGCACAAAGTTGTTTTACCTGTTCCCGGACCTCCTAAGACAGCTATTTTTTGAGGTTTATTCTTACTCATACCCCACCACCTTAAATTTTAATTAAGAAATTATTCTATTGATTATAGCTTATTCCTTCCCTCCAGTCTATTTAATGCTTTTGGCTAATTAATATGTTATAATAACGTTATTTGAAAAATAAACAAAATATCAGCGGGAAGTGAAAAAGTAATGCCCAAAATAGGAATGGAAGAAATTAGACGCGAACAAATATTACAAGCTGCATACAGGTGCGTAGCAAAAAACAGCATTAACGGTGCCAGAATGAAAGATATTGCCAGGGAAGCTAACATCAGTCAGGGAGTTATACATTATTATTTTGAAACCAAAGAAAACCTTCTTAATGAACTGCTAGCCTGGTCGCTTAAAGAATATCTTGAAGGAGCTTTAAATAAAATATCTTACGAAAAAGACCCTGTAAAACGCCTTGAAACATTATTTCTATACGAGGAACAAATAGTAAAGGAAAACCCAAGCATAGTAGAAGTTTTTTATGATTTTTGGGTGCAAGGCACTAAACAATTTGACATAAGAAAAAAAATGAAAGAACAATTTGAGTTATACAGAAATTTCATATATAAGCTCGTAAATGAAGGAGTAAAAACCGGCGCATTTAAAGAAGAAGCTTTAAATTATGTGCCAGGATTAGCGGTAAGTTTGTTAGAAGGCTTTGCTATACAACAAATTATAGACCCTAATTCATTTGATCCTACTATGCTTAGCAAAAAATCTGTAGATATTTTGCTGCAGATTATGACAAAATAGCTAAATTCCAAAAGTTTAAGCTTTAATTATTATCTTACTTTAAAAGGATCATAATTCTCTTGGCTTGTTAAAACCTCTATTTCCAGGGATCTCTCCTTACATTTCTCTTGCAGGTAGTCATACAGGTGATCCACAATTATTTTTTCTGTTCCATGATGACCTGCATCGATAAATTTCAGCCCGTTTTCCAGCATTTCCTGGGCAGGATGATATTTTATATCACCGGTAACAAGCACGTCAGCTCCTTTTGCTACAGCAACTTCCCACAACCCGGCACCAGCCCCTCCGCAAACAGCTACACAATTAACCTTGTCTTCTTCTTTGCCGCCATAACGAACATAAGAAATATTTAGTACGTCCTTAACATATTGTATAAAATCAGAAAACACCGGGCTACCTTTAAGATATCCGATTCTACCTAACCCCTGTGCTTCGCCTTCCAACGCCAGTGGATACAAATCATAGGCTACTTCTTCGTAAGGATGGCTTTTTATCACGGCATCAATTACTCTATCTTTATTCTCGGCAAGTATTATTGTTTCTAATCGTATTTCTTGAACACATTCTAATTTATCATGCTCACCAATATACGGGTTAGTATTTTTCTGGGGGCGGAAAGTACCAGTGCCTTTAACTTGATATGTACAATCACTATAATTGCCTATCCAGCCTGCTCCCTGCTGGCCCAAAGTCTCCAATACATCTTCTATGGAAGATTCAGGAACAAAAACGACCAATTTTAAATACTTATTATGATAAGTTTCATGAAGTACTGCAGTTTCCTGCAATGCTAATTTAGCAGTAAGCACATCATTTACTCCACCGTTAGTAATATCCAGGTTGGTATGAGCTGCATACACACCAATCCCTGAATGGATTAAATCACCTAACAGGCGCCCAGACGGCTTGTCTAAACGTATGCTGTTAATTTTTTTCATTATCAGCGGGTGATGACAAATTATCAATTGTACATTTTTTTGTACTGCTTCTCTGTACACGTTTTCATCCACATCCAGGGCTGTCAAAACTTTATTAACTTCATCATGGGGATTTCCTACCTGCCACCCACAATTATCCCATGATTCTGCAAAATGAGAAGGAGCCAATTCTTCAATTATACTTACAATTTCTTTAGCTCTGGGCAATTTTCAAAGCCTCCTTTAATTTATCATGCAAATAATTAATATTATTTGCTTTTTCGGGCGAGGGTTTATAGAAACTTCTGGATAATCCCTTCAGTATATTACTGTATTTCTTTTCTTCTTTTTTTAGTAATTTCAATACTAAAGGGTTGCATAGATTCTGCAGCAAGCAAGGACCTAGTTCCATTTCAAAGAGGTCTTGCGGAAAAAACCCCTTACCAGGTTCAAATGTTATAATAGTATAGAGCTTATTTCTATCCTCAACTAACTCTTCTTGTACTATACCCCATTTATTTTTAGCCAACCAGGCACGTACATCACCTGGATTTTTATTTGGCTGCAGAACCAGGTGTTTTAAACTGTTCAATAACTCAGGACTGTCTTTTAATATATTAATTATTAAATTATTCCCCATCCCCGCCAGTACTACTAAATCAACTTCACCAGGTCGTAAAATTTTTAATCCATCTCCCTGGCGTATATCTATTTTATTTTCCAAACGATAAGCTTTTACTGTACTCTCAGCTGACTCAACTGGCCCTTGGTTTAGATCCCCAACAACAGCCCCGGGGCAAATTCCCTGTTCCACCAGGTAAACTGCTAAATACGCATGGTCTGTTCCTATATCTGCAATCATCGTCCCACGGGGAATATTGTCTGCTATTTTAGCTAAACGGCTGGTAAGCTGCATATTATCACCTAGCATAGTTTTTAACTATCAGATTTAATCAGAAAACACCAATTTTAATTGCTTGCCATTGCCCCCGTTCGCTCCGTTCACCTTACAGGGCAAACTAATGCTCAGGCTGAAGACTCCGGCGGGGTTTCCGCCGCTTGCGCCTTCGCTAAGTTTGGCAACTGTTCGGTTCAAGTCGCTCTCTCCGGATCAACGGCAAGCTTAATAGTTTTCATTTTCCGTTGTGAGCCAGAGGATCGTGGGAGTTTAACACGAGAACTTCTTATAAACTATGGTTTTAAACGCAAAACAATTTAAAGGGCCGGTGAATTCCCCGAAGGTAGCAGAGTCTGGGTGCACTGCATAGCCCGTCATTTGCCCCGGCCCTCCACCCTGCTGTCAGAGAAGTTTTCATACTCCGTTGTGAGGCAAGAAGCTCGTGGACGTTTAACAACAAAAATTTGAGCTGTCATTAATCGCACTATTACCCCGCATAAAAATAGTAGCAAACTCTTTAACAAGTCAAATGCAGGCAAGCTGCGGTTCTCTTTTCCGTATAGATTTTATTGTAGTATTCACAGGCTTTTGGAGTAGGCATAATTATAACCTCTGCCCCTCTATTTGTTAAATACTCTACCACAGAATCACTGACTTTAACCAGGTCAGAAGTTCCTGTCCCGAATACCACTGTATCCAGCTCAATATCTTCAAGCTTTTTTAAATCCTGCAAATAAACATTGTGCCCTTCTATTCTCCACCATGGGGAATAGACTTCACCGGGAAGTATTATAACGTCATACTTATATTCTTTTTCATCCAGTGTAATTTGTCCGAAACTAATAGATTTAATAATAGGCCCCATATATTTCACTCCTGCTTGCAATTATTTCCCATTGTATAATAAAATTTTTATATGCTGTATAGTAATTTTTCATTTTTTTTATATACCATTAGAAAGTAGTGATATTTCTTGGAAAACCAGCCAATTATAGAAGCAGTTCAGCTTCTAAAGAAATATAAAGATTTTAATGCAGTAAATAATATTAATTTTAAAATAAACCCCGGTGAGTGCTGTGGTTTCGTGGGCCCCAACGGGGCCGGCAAAACAACAACAGTAAAAATGATTAGCTGTTTTTCACCGGTATCCTCCGGTAAATTGTATGTAATGGGAATGGATGTGCGCTACCAGGAACGAGACATAAAGAAAAAATTAGGCATAGTACATCAAGAAAATAACCTTGATTTAGATCTTTCACTAAAACAAAACTTGCTTATTTACGCCAGTTATTTCGATATACCAAAACAATCAGCAATTCCAAGAATAAAGGAATTACTGCACTTTTTGAATTTAGAAGACAAGGAAAATGAACGCGTTGAGAATTTATCAGGAGGCATGAAAAGGAAGTTAACTATTGCGCGTTCCTTAATTAATAATCCTGAGCTTTTAATACTGGATGAGCCAACAACAGGACTCGACCCGGGCGCCCGGCACCTCGTATGGGAGCGATTGATAAAATTAAAAAAAAGCGGGAAAACACTGCTGCTTACTACTCATTATCTAGAGGAAGCAAACAGGCTATGCGATCGCTTGTTTATAATGAACCAGGGTAAAATACTGGAAGAAGGTGCTCCAAAAGAACTGGTAAATAAATACGCGGGACATGAAGTACTTGAATTAGAGGTACCTATTAACCAAAAAGATTCTGTTTTAATGTATATCCAGAGAAATATTCATGGATACATTGACATGGGAAACCGCCTGCATATTTTCCCCGTGGAAGGACGAAAGCTGCTTGCCAGTTTGCAGCAGTTACAACAACATGATATGTATTTTACTCACCAGTATTTACGCCCCGCCAATTTAGAAGACGTTTTTTTTAAGTTAACAGGAAAGGGGCTAGAATAATGATACCGCGTATATCTTATCGTGTGTTCAAGGTATTTCACCGCAATTTTATTGTCTTTAAAAAAAATTGGATATCCAATATTACCTTTAATTTTATTGAACCTTTACTTTATCTATGGGCATTAGGTTATGGTTTAGGTGTATTCGTAGAAAAAATAGATGGGATGCCGTATTTAAATTGGCTTGCCCCTGGTCTAACTGCATCTTCCGCCATGTGGGCAAGCTCATTTGAATGTACATACGACAGCTACATGCGCATGAGTTACCAGAGAATCTATCACGCCATAATAGCTACTCCTGTAAATCTCGAGGAAGTAATACTGGGAGAAATGATTTTCGGTACATTTAAAAGCTTACTCTACGGGTCTGTTTTCATGGTTGTCTTGTTTTTCCTCGGCCTTGTTTCCTCGCCCTGGGCACTCCTTGTACCCCTGGTATTAGTACTAGCAGGGTTAGCTATTTCAGAAATGGCTATAAGCTGGACCGGTATAGTACCTAATATCGACAGCTTTAACTTTTTTTTCACTTTAGTGATTACACCTATGTTTTTAATATCAGGGGTTTTTTTCCCTGTAAATGACCTTTCAATTTACATCAAAGCAATCGCCTGGTTAACCCCACTTTATCATTCCGTAGAGATAATACGAGCTCTTGTGCTCGACATGGTTAAACCTCAATTATTTTATCATGTACTGTGGCTTTTAAGCTTTATAATATTATTTTACAAAATACCAATAATGCTAATGCACCGGCGCCTTATAGATAAATAAGATCAAGTTGATACAGTAAAACACAATATATATACATAAAAAACCCGTGTCCTTATAATTTTTAAAGACACGGGTTTTTAATAAGTTTTGGTGGGAGCAACAGGACTTGAACCTGTGACATCCTGCTTGTAAGGCAGGCGCTCTCCCAACTGAGCTATGCTCCCTCATTAAAATTCTTGCACATGAAGTTGGAAGTATTAATATTTTAACTTCCAACTTCTTATATTCTATTTTTTGGTGGGAGCAACAGGACTCGAACCTGTGACATCCTGCTTGTAAGGCAGGCGCTCTCCCAACTGAGCTATGCTCCCATGGTGACCCCAGCGGGATTCGAACCCGCGTTACCGCCGTGAAAGGGCGGTGTCTTAAACCACTTGACCATGGGGCCTTTAATGTGGTGGGCCCACTAGGATTTGAACCTAGAGCCAGCCGGTTATGAGCCGGATGCTCTGCCATTGAGCTATGGGCCCGTTTGTGGCTCCCCGAGCAGGACTCGAACCTGCAACAACTCGGTTAACAGCCGAGTGCTCTACCATTGAGCTATCGAGGAACACTTTATCGCGCAACGCAATAGTTATTATACATGATAGGGCCGCATTGGTCAACATTTTCTTACTAAAATTTTATTCCAAATAATCCTTTAACTTCTTGCTTCTGCTAGGATGCCTCAATTTACGTAAAGTTTTAGCCTCAATTTGTCTAATGCGCTCACGTGTAACTCCAAATTTCTGTCCTACCTCTTCAAGGGTTCGTGCTCTACCGTCATCCAGTCCAAATCTCAGGCGCAAGACTTTTTGCTCTCTATCTGTTAGAGTTGTAAGCACATCTTCCAACTGTTCTCGCAACAGCGTAAATGATGCTTCTTCAGCAGGCGCCCTGGCATCATGGTCTTCTATAAAATCACCCAGATGAGAGTCCTCTTCTTCCCCTATGGGCGTTTCAAGAGAAACAGGCTCTTGAGCAATTTTAAGTATCTCTCTAACCTTTTCTTCAGATACTCCCATTTCATCAGCTATTTCATCCGGTGTAGGCTCTCTACCCAACTCTTGCAGCAATTGCCGGCTAACACGTATCAATTTATTAATAGTTTCTACCATGTGAACAGGAATACGTATAGTTCTTGCCTGGTCAGCTATTGCCCTGGTAATAGCCTGGCGTATCCACCATGTTGCATATGTGCTAAACTTATATCCTTTACGGTAATCAAATTTTTCTACTGCTTTTATAAGTCCCAGGTTACCCTCCTGGATTAGATCAAGAAACAACATTCCCCTACCTACATACCTTTTAGCTATACTTACAACTAATCTCAAGTTAGCCTCAGCCAGGCGCCTTTTAGCCTGCTCATCTCCTTGCTCCATACGCTTAGCCAAACTAACTTCCTCTTCAGGAGTAAGCAGCGGTATACGACCAATTTCCTTAAGATACATGCGTACCGGATCATCTATACCAATACCTTCGGGTACGGTTAAATCAACTTCCATTTCTTCTACTTCTTCTTCAGGTTGATTTGCTTCCAGGGATGGACTGCTAACAGGCTCTAACTCTGTAGCTTCAGGTACGACTTCTATTCCCATACCGGCAAGTTTTTCATATACTTCATCTATCTGTTCAGGTGTTAATTCAACTCCCTGCAAGCTATCCATTACTTCTGTATAAGTTAATACTCCACGCTTTTTACCTTTATCTACAAGTTGATTTACATCTTTTAAAACATTTTCTTTTAGCTCTTTACTCATCACCTATCCCCCTTTCCTAGGGTCTTACAGCAGATATTAATAAAGGGTTTTTAATTCAGCTAGAATCTCGCTTACTCTTTTTTGTTCACCATTTTTTTCTGCTTCTAACAGTATATCCATCAAGCCCTCTCTATGTTCTTTTTTTATAAACTTTTGCAGTGCATTTATATATATGGAAAATAAATAATCTATGTCATAACCGGGCAAGTCTTCCATGAGCAAATCACCAAGCACTTTTTGCTCTTCTTCATTTAATTTATTAAAAAGATGCGCAGGACTAAAATTAGAATCTAGATCTGGTAATGCTTTCGAAAATATATTATTATATACATGGCTTTTAAAAATATCACCCGTCAGCTTCTCTTTAACATATGGTACCCATTGAGGGTTCTCCAACATGAGTTTTAACAATATTTTTTCTGCTTTTGTTCTAGCATCAATTTTTTGTACATCGTGTATATTATTATACTTATTTTTAGTAATTTTATCCGATTTTGGCTTAATCTTTCCTTTTTGCTTTTGATATCGTCTTAATTCTCCAGCTACAGCATCCCAGGTAATATATAAACGGGAAGCAACGTGCTTTATCGCTTCATTTTTTTCTACTTCATCTTGTATATTATATAGATTAGGTAGAATATGTTCTAATTGAGCAGATTTATTCTCAATTACATTTGTAGAATTTAACTTTATATCTTTTATCTTATACTCTACCAGAGTATCTGCATTATTTACTAACTGATACCATCCTTCAATACCATATTGCTGCAAATAATCATCAGGGTCTTTTCCTTCAGGTATACTAATTACTCGTACGCGGCATCCCATCTCCTGCATTAACTCCAATCCACGTACAGTTGCAGCAACTCCAGCAGCATCAGCATCATAGGCAATTATTACATCCTTAACATACCTCATTAATAATTGTATATGCTCCCTGGTAAGGCTGGTACCCAGAGAAGCTACCGCATTTGTCACGCCATGCTGTCGCGCAGAGATGACATCCATGTATCCTTCCATGATAACCGCATACCCTGCTTCCATTACGCTGCGGCGCTCTTCATAAAGACCAAACAAGATTCTACTTTTGTTAAAAACAGGTGTCTCAGGAGTGTTTAAATACTTGGGCTGCCCTTCTCCAAGTACGCGTCCTCCAAAACCTACCACATAACCTCCTGCATCTCGAATAGGAAACATTATGCGGGATCGAAATCTATCATATAATCCTCGTTTTCCTGCAGCAGCAAGACCTAGATTAACCAGAGAATCTTTATTAACTCCTTTTTGGGTTAAGTACTTTGTCAACTGGTCCCATGAAGAAGGTGCATATCCCAATTCAAAGTGCTGTATAGTCTCTAGGGATACCCCCCTATTTGAGAGATAATCTCTTGCAGCAGCAGCTTCATTCCAATTCATCAATATATTTTTGAAAAAATCTTTTGCTTGCAGGTTAACTTCCGATGCAAAATATTTTTGCGATTTTTCACGTTTTTCCTTGTAACCGGTTTCAGGTAAACTTATTCCTATCTTTTTAGCCAAAAATTCTATGGTTTCACGAAAAGTAAAACCTTCATACAGCATTAAAAATTTAAATACATTCCCACCTACAGCACATCCAAAACAATAGAATATTTGTTTATCCGGACTAACTGTAAATGAAGGATCATTTTCCTGGTGAAACGGACAGCATCCAGTATAATTTTTGCCTTTTCTTTTCAAAGGAATATATTCTGATATAACTTCAACAATATCAATGTTAGCACGAATATTCTCTATTACATCTTCTGGTACATAACCATTCACCAGCAACCACCTAACCATTTTAATTTACTTTACAGTAACTTCTACATACACATTATTTTTTCCTTTTTATTAATACTAACTGTTATATCAAGCCCAACATTATTTTTTATATTTCTTTATAATCAGTGATTTTCCTTCATTTTTTTCGACATTTTTTTGTTTAAAAAACATTATTTAGCATTCCCATCATTTGCAAACAATAAACTTTTCCCGGTTGGAGTAAAAGAACGTGGTATAAAGAGATTTTCGAAACAGTTTATCACATACCTGTCTGTCATACCAGCTATATAATCACAAACAGTTCTCTCTGTCCCCGCACCTGTGCAACGGTTAAAATACTCAAGAGGCAACTTAGCAGGGTTATTGATAAAATACTTATATAAATATTGTATTACTTGATATGTTTTTTCTTCTTCACACTTTGCTTCAGATCCAGTATATACATATTGGAACAAGAAATTCCTCAGTTGATCTGTTGCCTGCTGCACATCATCGCTCATTTTAATAGTGGTAGAGTCCCAACTGCTTTTGATCAAATTAGTAACCATCACATTGATTCTTTCCCGGTGATTTCCCCCTAATACTTTTGTACATTCAACAGGCAAATCCCCTTCATAAAGAATTTCTCCTCTAACAGCATCATCTATGTCATGATTTATATAAGCTATCCGGTCAGATATTTTGACTACCCGTCCTTCCAGTGTCACAGGATCTTGAGGGCCTGTATGATTTAATATACCATCTTTTACTTCTCCTGTAAGGTTTAAACCACCTTCACCTTCTAACTTTTCCACAACTCTTAAGCTTTGTTCATTATGGCGAAAACCGCCTGGAAAAATCTCGTTTAAAGCAGTTTCTCCCGAGTGACCAAAAGGTGTATGTCCTAAATCATGCCCTAGTGCTATTGCCTCAGTAAGGTCTTCGTTTAAACGCAGGGCCTTCGATATAGTTTTTGCAATTTGTGCAACTTCCAGGGTATGAGTTAATCTTGTTCTATAATGATCACCTTCTGGAATAATAAAAACTTGAGTTTTTTGCTTAAGGCGTCGAAAACTCTTAGAATGTATGATACGATCCCGGTCTCTTTGAAAAACAGTACGAACTGCACAAGGTTTTTCCTCAAACAACCTTCCTGTGGTGTTTACACTGAGACAGGCATAAGGTGATAATAAACTATTTTCTAAACTTTCCGTACACTGCCGGATATCCATTTTCATCACTCCAATTAGAACATAAATCATGCCCCGACAGGCAATAAACCCACCGGGGCACAGCTTAAAATATAAAAACAAAAACCTTCCTAATTACTGGCTATTTCTCAGGCTTTGTGTAGCCCTGGATAGTTCACAAATCCTGCGGGCCAGTATACGTGCCCTTTTTAAGCCTTGATCATCTTCATTGGAAGGTTTTTGAGTACATCCTCCAAGATGACCTGCATCATCTTCATGGTACCCGTCTCCAACAACAGTCATACCCTGGCACAACATCATATCCTGTATTGCACGCAACGTAGTTTCCTGCCCACCGTAGCGAGCAGCACCGACTGCAAGCGCCCCTCCTATTTTATTTACAAGCATTTTATTAGTACGCAATTTTCTACTCTTATCCCAAAACCCTTTTAGCAAAGCAGAAACCGTGCAAAAATATACCGGGCTTCCTATAATTATTCCATCAGCTTTGCACATTAAGTTAAAGGTATCTTCTAATGCCGTTCCCTTGTAACATTTGCCTTCACACGGGCTAGAACAGGCAACACAATAAGGTATACTTACACTTTTTAAAGCTTCTGATACTTGTATAAAATCACATTCAGCACCTGCTTTTTTAGCTTCACTTAAGGCAGTATCCAGCATGTAAGCAGTATTACCGTTTCTATTAGGGCTTCCATTAACAGCTAAAACAAGCATGGGGACAACCCCTTTCTGTCATAATTATTTTAATTTAATTATACTAAGACATTATACCAGTATATGTATAAACTTAATCTTCGAACTATACATGTTTACAATTTTACACTGTATATAACATTATATGTGGGTCCTCTTTTATTAAGAATACTCTGCATTAAATCTATTGTACCAACTTTTACTCCATCTAACTTTTTGTCCCCGGGTGCCAAACTAATTGCTTTATTCATAAATTCTGAACAATTACCTGGGGACTTAAAACGTGCTAATGTTAAATGTGGTGAAAACGGCTTTTTATCTTCATCAAATCCTAAAAAAAGAAGAGCTTGCTGTATTTTTTTATATATATTCTCCAGCAAATCTTCATTTCCTTCTATCCCAGCCCAAAAAATTCTTGGTTTCCCTAATCCAGGAAAACAGCCAACACCTTTTACTTGTATATTGAATGGGCCCATACCACTTATTGAATCTTCAACTGCACTGGTTATATCTTCTAGTTGAACAGTCTCTATATCACCCATAAATTTCATCGTAAGGTGTATATTTTGTTCTTCCACCCATTTTATATTAACTGGCATTTGCTGCAGGGGTTCTTTTAAATATTTATATAAATTTTGTTTTACATCAGCCGGTAGATTAATGGCCCAGAAAACACGCATTTTAGACACCGGCATTACCTCGCTTTTTATATGTTGAACATATACTGCTTATTCTGCATCAGATAAACTAATCCTTCAAAAAAACAAAAAATAATTTTACCAAGCACCTCTGATCAAACTTCCACGAGTTTCTTGCTCACAACGGAGAATGAAAACTCTTCTAATAGCTAGATGGGGGACCGGGGCAAAGGGCAGCGGTGAGAAGTGGGAAATTAGAGGTGGGAAAAAGAAAAAGTCTACGCAGCAGACTTCCTCAAATTGTCACACTTCCCACCTCCCACATCACACTTCGCAAATGACGGGCTATGCAACGCACCCAGACTCCGCTACCTTCCGGAAATCCACCGGCCCTTTCAATTTGCAGATTGTTATCTGCGCTTAAGACCATAGCCTTTTAGGAAGTTTTCTTATTAAAGTTTTTAATTTATAAATAAAAAAAGGACAGTACTGCTGTCCTTTTTTTATTATATAATTAGTTATTGATTTTAGCTTGAGCAGCTGACAGCCTGGCAATCGGGACACGGAACGGTGAACAACTTACATAATTAAGACCAACTAAGTGACAAAATTCAATTGAGTTTGGTTCACCACCATGCTCACCACAAATTCCAATAAGTAAGTCCGGGTTTGTCTTACGACTTTCTTGTACACTTACCTCCATAAGCCTGCCAACTCCGTCCCGGTCAAGTACAATAAAAGGATTTTCTGCTAAAATCTTTTTATCTATATATTCATGTAAAAACTTAGCCTCCGCGTCATCCCTGCTAAAACCAAAGGTAGTTTGAGTAAGATCGTTAGTGCCGAAAGAAAAAAACTCGGCTTCTTTAGCAATTTCCCCTGAAAGCAGCGTAGCCCTAGGCACCTCTATCATTGTCCCAATCATATAATTAAACTTAACACCGCTCTCTTCTATAACTTTATCTGCTATTTCAATAACATCTTTGCGTACAAAAGATAGTTCATTTATATCTCCTATTAAAGGTATTTCAACTTCAGGAAGAACATCATAACCTTCCTTTACCAGGCGTGCGGTAGCCTGGAAAATGGCCCTAGCCTGCATATTACATATTTCTGGATAAGTAATTCCCAACCGGCAGCCCCGGTGACCTAGCATTGGATTAAACTCGGTAAGCTGTCTCACCTGTTTTAAAAGATCTTCTTTCTCTGCCAGTTTATCTTTATCACCATTGGTTATACGAAGTTCTGTAATTTCCACCAACAGTTCCTCTTTATCCGGCAAGAATTCATGCAGCGGTGGATCTAAAAACCTGATTGTTACTGGAAATCCTGACATAGCTTTTAAAATTCCGTAAAAGTCTTCTTCTTGCATAGGAAGAAGCTTATCAAGGGCTTCTTTCCTTTTTTCCTCACTGCGTGCCAGGATCATTTCCTGAACTATAGGCAGCCGGTCATTTCCCATAAACATGTGCTCAGTACGGCACAGCCCAATACCTTCTGCTCCTAATTCCCTGGATTTAGCAGCATCTTGAGGAGTATCCGCATTGGCCCTGATCCCGAGCTTTCTTGTCGCATCTGCCCATTCCAAGAGTTGTTGAAATTCATCGCTGAGCTCAGGTTCCAGCATAGGTACTTCACCTACAATGACATGGCCAGTACCTCCATCTACAGATAAAATATCACCTTTATTAAACTGTCTATCTTCTACTAAGAATGTCTCTTTTTCATAATTTATCTGTAGCGCTTCACAACCACATACACATGGTTTTCCCATTCCTCTTGCTACTACTGCTGCGTGACTAGTCATTCCTCCCCTGGAAGTAAGCACCCCTTGCGAAGCTACAATACCATGTATATCGTCAGGTGTAGTTTCCGTACGAACTAGTATGACCTTCTGTCCTTCTTGTGCTTTTTTCTCAGCCTCGTCAGCATTAAATATAATTTGGCCGCTGGCAGCACCGGGTGAAGCCGGAAGCCCTTTAGCTGCGATATCCAATTCAGCATTAGGATCTATACGCCTGTGTAATAAATTATCCAGGTGAGATGGTTCTACCATGTTCAGCGCTTTTTCTTTACTAATAAGCCCTTCTTTTACCATATCAACAGCGATTTTTAATGCTGCCTGGGCAGTTCTTTTTCCTTTTCGCGTCTGTAATAAATAAAGTTTACCACGTTCAATAGTAAATTCAATATCCTGGACATCACGATAATGTTCTTCCAACAAATGGCACGTATTTACAAACTGTTCATAAACATCAGGCATTTCATCTTTTAAAGAAGATATATGCCGCGGTGTCCTGATACCGGCAACAACATCCTCCCCCTGGGCATTTGTAAGATATTCCCCATACAAATTCTTTTCTCCTGTAGAAGGATCGCGGGTAAAAGCAACCCCTGTGCCACAATCATCCCCCAGGTTGCCATAAACCATAGCTACAATATTTACTGCAGTACCAAGATCATCAGGTATTTTGTTTACTCTGCGGTAGACAATAGCCCTATCAATATTCCACGAATTAAATACTGCATATATAGCTTTAAACAGTTGTTCTTCAGGATCTTGCGGAAAAGGCTTACCAGTTTCTTTTTCAATTAACTGCTTATAATTTTCAATAACTTCTTTCCAATCACTTGCAGATAATTCATAATCAAACTGGTAATTTTTTTGATTTTTTTTTCGCTGCAAGTAATCTTCAAATTTTTGATGTTCTATACCCAGTACAACATCACCAAACATGTTTAAAAAACGCCTGTAACAATCCATGGCAAAACGCTCATCATTAGATTGTGCAGCCAGTCCTTGCACCGTCTCATCATTCAACCCCAGGTTAAGTACAGTATCCATCATACCCGGCATGGATATTGGGGCGCCAGAACGAACGCTAACCAGTAATGGAGCTTTAGGATCTCCGAATTTTTTACCTGTTTCATTTTCCAGGACCTTTAATTTATCCTGTACTTGTTCCTCCATGCCGGGTGGAAATTGCAAGTTCTTTTCATAAAATGCATTGCATGCTTCTGTAGTAATTATCATGCCGGGAGGCACAGTAAGGCCAATATTGGTCATTTCAGCCAGGTTAGCCCCTTTTCCTCCTAAAAGATTTTTAAGATCAGCGCTCCCTTCTTCGAATAAATAAACATATTTATTACCTTCCATGTCTTTCCCCCCTATAATATATTTCCAACACCCTGCTTGCTGTCTCCTCTACCGCCTTATTACTGGCATCTATTATAGAACAGCCGGCTTTTTTCATTATTTTTTCGGCATATTCTAATTCACGCATTATGCGCTCCATGCTTGCATAATCAGCATTTGAAGTTAGCCCCAGGGTCTTAAGCCTTTCTCGTCTTATTTCATTTAAAAGCTGGGGCTGTATAGTTAATCCTATAAGGCGGTTAACAGGTATTTTAAATATTTCTTCCGGAGGTGAAACCTCTGGTACTAACGGCACATTAGCCGCCTTAATTCTCTTGTGGGCCATGTACATACATAAGGGGGTTTTAGAAGTACGGCTGACTCCTATAATAACCATGTCTGCTTTTAATATCCCCCGTGGATCTTTTCCATCATCATATTTTACTGCAAATTCAATAGCATCTACTTTACGAAAATAATCCCGGTCCATTTTACGCACTAAACCAGGCTCTAACTTAGGATACCTGCCGTAAAGCTGGCCCAATGCATCCAGCATAGAACTCATTATATCTACGGCAATTACACCGTGCTTGCTTACCTCACTCTTTAATACTTCTTTCAATTCAGGTAACACTAGGGTATAAGCTATTATTGCCTGGTTATGTTTGACTTCTTTAACAATTTCCCCGATTTCTTTACTTTCATTAACATATGGAACGCGCCTAATTTCTATTTCTCCACCATCAAATTGACTTGCTGCAGCCCTGGCTACAAGTTCTGCAGTTTCACCTATGGAATCAGAGAGTATATATACAATTGGGGTAGACTCTTTGCTCCCGGTTGAAATGGGAACCGCCTCCTTAACCATCACTTTCACCAAATTCAACAAAAATTCTGGTTATATTAGTTTTACTAACCCTACCCAATACCTCATATTCATTGTTTACTGTTTTTACTACTGGAACTGCATCTATTTCGTGATTTATAATTTTTTCAGCTGCTGTTAGTACTGAGTCTTCCAGTGTTACTGTTATTATATTAGGCATGCGAGTCATGATTACACTTACAGGTAATTTATTAATGTCCTGCCCACCTAAAGTAATTTTTAACAGATCCTTACGAGAAATAACCCCGTCCAATATCCCGTCACCCTTAACTACAAAGAGAGTACCAACATCTTCTATGAACATGGTAACCACAGCATCATAAACAGTACATTGCTCAGAGACTACTACAGGTACCGATTTTATTTCTGAAGTTTTTATGCGATGCAATTTATCAGCAAACACCTTGGAAGGGGACTTGCCACTATAAAAATAGCCTACACGGGGCCTTGCTTCTAAGATACCGGACATTGTCAATATGGCCATGTCCGGCCTTAGTGTAGCCCTGGTTAAGTTTAACCTTTCAGCAATCTGTTCACCTGTTATGGGCCCATCTTGCTTTACTATCTCTAAAATCCTTTCCTGCCGGTTATTAAGTTCCAAACTCATCGCCCCTTAATAGAGCAAATATGTCATACTAATTAACAGCCGCCCCCCTAATATATATATTATATATTAACATAAATTTACCTTCTGCGTGTAAAAAAATTAAATACTGCTTTACTAAACAAAATTTTCCTTTTCTAATTTATTTAATTCTGCTACCTGTTCCATGAAAAGCATAATATTATTAAGCAAAGCCAGCCGGTTTTCTTTTAACTCTGTATTATCAACCATTACCATTACCTGCTCAAAATAATTATCAACAGGCTCCTTTAATCCAGCCATGCAAACCAGGGCATCATAGTACTGCTGCTTATTTAGTAAGTATTGTACTTTTTGCTCAAGCTCTTTAAAAATTGTATAGAGCTCTTTCTCAGCAGCATCTTCTAATAAATCCTTCCTGACTTGTTTATTTGAAACCTTTTTACCTAGATTAAAAACGCGGTTATAAGCAGTCATAACTTTTTCATATTCCTGCGCTTTTCTGAACTTTTCTAATTCTTCCCCCCGGGCACAAGTATCCGCAATATCATCAAGCTGCTCTTTTAAAACAGCTTCCACTGTATCATAAGCCATCCCAGCATCTCTAAGAAGAACACGTACCCTCTGCCGGAAAAATTCATGCAAGCTGTTCAAAACCTCGTCCTCATCTTTGAGATTATCAACACCAGAATTTAAATTTTTATAAGCCTTTTTAATCAATTCAAGCAGCGATATATTGACACCGCTATCAAGTATTATATTACATATTCCCAGTGCTTGACGGCGCAAAGCATATGGATCCTGCGAACCTGTAGGCTGCATCCCTATACTAAAACATCCTGCCAGCGTATCTATTTTATCTGCAATACTCAAAGCTTGTCCCGGAAAAGTAATAGGCAGGCTGTCACCGGCATAACGGGGAAGATAATGCTCATATATTGCACTAGCCACAGGCTCACCTTCCCCAGAACGAAGTGCGTATTCTCTACCCATAATACCCTGCAGTTCAGGAAATTCATATATCATGTTCGTAACTAGATCAGCCTTTGCCAGAAAAGCTGCCCTGGAAGTAGTGCGCATATCGTCTTCATTTTTACTTAGTATTTTTATTAAATACTGTACCAATTCAGAAACACGTTCCGTTTTTTGATAAACAGTACCCAGGCTTTCCTGAAAAACAACTTTTTTAAGATGTTCTACCCTGGCTTCAAGAGAATGTTTTAAGTCTTCATTCCAGAAGAACGAGGCATCTTCCAGCCGGGCCTTCAAAACCCTTTCATTACCTGCCCGGATGACATCCAGGTACTCTGCCCCGCCATTATTAACAGCAATAAATTTAGGCATAAGACCTCCAGCGTTCTTTTCTACCGGGAAAAAACGCTGGTGTTCAATCATAGAAGTAATTAAAACTTCTGGCGGCAAATCAAGATAGGCAGAATCAAAACTCCCACACAATGCTGTAGGATACTCTACCAAGTTATTTACTTCATTTATTAGACTTTCATCGTAATAAATCTTACCTTCAACTTCTTTCGCTAATACTTCGATCTGTTCACGTATACGATTTTTTCTCTCCTCAGGGACTGCAATCACATATGATTCTTTTAAAATTGCGCAGTAATCAGAAGGTTTACTTATTTCAACTTTACCACTGCTTAAAAACCTGTGGCCGTAACTTTCGCGGCCGGATTTCACTCCTACAAACTCAAAAGGTATTTCTGTTTGCCCGTAAAGGGCTACCAGCCAGCGTACAGGACGGATAAAACGATATTCTTGATTTCCCCAGCGCATAGATTTGGGAAAATGCATGTGTGATATTATGTCAGGAGCCATTTCTGTAAGGAGTTCATTTGCATAGCGCCCCTCTTCTTTCTTTTCTGCAAAAACATATTCTACATGCCCCACGTTTTTAATAACCAAGTCATCTAGAGAAACTCCCTGGCTTTTAGCAAAACCAATAGCTGCTTTAGTTGGTTCACCATCTTTAAAGGCTACTTTTTTAGCCGGGCCCTTAACTTCTTCTTTTACTGAATCCTGCCTTCCTGATACCCCATTTACTAAAAGTGTCATGCGGCGAGGAGTTCCCATGGTTATAATATCATCAAACTGTAAGCGGTTATCTTTAAAAATCGATGCTGCTGTTTCTTTTAATTGCGCAAACACCGGATCTAAAAAACGTGCCGGCATCTCTTCTACACCTATTTCCAAGAGAAAATCTTCTTTAGTCAATTATGCCCCCTCCTTATTGAGCATTGGATAGCCCATTTCTTCCCTTTGTTTTACATATGCACTTGCGCAAGCCCGGGACAAGTTCCGAACACGCCCTATGTACGCTGTTCTCTCGGTTACGCTTATAGCACCCCGGGCATCCAGAAGATTAAAAACATGAGAGCATTTCAATACATAATCGTAAGCCGGCAGTACCAGCTCGTTTTTTACTATGCGCAGAGCTTCTGACTCAAACATATCAAAAAGTGTAAAGAGCATAGCTGTGTCAACCTGTTCAAAATTATAGTAGGAATACTCTACTTCTGCGCGATGATAAATATCACCATAGTAAACCCCGTCAGCCCACTCAATATCAAAGACACTATCTTTTCCCTGGATATACATTGCAATTCGTTCAAGCCCGTATGTAATTTCTGCACTTACCGGATAACAGTCAATACCACCACATTGCTGAAAATAAGTAAATTGGGTTATTTCCAGACCATCCAACCAAGCTTCCCAGCCCAGTCCCCAGGCACCCAGCGTCGGAGATTCCCAATTATCCTCCACCAGGCGTATATCGTGCATTTTAGGATCAACCCCCATAGCCTGTAAGCTGTCCAAGTAAACTTCAACCACATCATCTGGCGAAGGCTTTAATATTACTTGATACTGGTAATAATGCTGCAGACGATTAGGATTATCACCGTACCGCCCATCAGTAGGCCTGCGTGAAGGCTCAACATAAGCCGTTCTCCAAGGTTCTGGGCCCAGAGAACGCAAGAATGTTGACGGGTTCATGGTTCCAGCTCCTTTTTCTATATCATAAGGCTGTTGAATAATACAATTTTGTTTAGCCCAAAACACATTTAATGATTGAATTAAATCCTGGAAATTGATTGTTAATCCCTCCCGTTTAACTAAAATATATAAGAATTATTATAATGCAAAATACTTAAAACACAACTAAGCCTCTCGTCCCTGGCAAATGCCAGGGACGAGAGGCTTTCCCGCGGTTCCACCCTGATTGGCAGTCCAAACTACCCTCTTTTACTATGCAAGCTTTACTCGTTGTAAAAAACAACTTTCCTCTTGCAGCTCCGGAAGCCCTTTCAGCCAAGTTCATTTACCAGTTTCCACCATCCCGGTTCTCTATAAAACTACCTTCGCCTACTCTTTCCATCACAGCACACTATAAACTTTTGGCTGTAATTTATCAAATTAAAAGTATGAAGTCAAATACAATTTAATTCTTCCTGCCAAAGCTTAAAAATCCTTCTTCATCTTGGTTATCTTTTTGATCTTTTTCTCCTTCAATTTCCATTGTATAATTTTTTGCCATGGCAGTTACACCCCCCAGGGCCCCTATAACAGCAAGTTCGCTGCTGCTCAGTAAAGCTATCACACCTATTATTCCCATATTAGCAGGAATTTCAAAAACAGTACGTTCTCCTTTTTTTACTTTTATTTTTTTAGCCTGGCCCTTGTTTATAATGCTTCTAATTCTTTTAACAAGATCCTCCCTGGCACCACACATACCATTGCATTCTTTTTCTTCCAGATCAATAAGTGCCTGCAAAACATCATTATTAGTTTCTTCCAAGGCACGTGCAGCTTCTTTATAACTAACGCCTGTTCTGTCTTTTATAACATCAATTTTTTCCATGTATTCATGCATATATATTCCTCCTTTAAAAATGAATTAGTTTTATATACCCCTTTTAAAACACATTTTATACACTTTCAAGACTAAAATCTGTAAAAATTTATTTTATCTAAAAAATACATGCTGTCCAACTTCTTTTCAGTATAATAATTTATATAATCTCTCATAATTTTTTTTATGCACTTCTTTATTGATGTAGATATTTTTATACGGTCTACCTTGGTGATTTCCCACTCAAGTAAAATCCTTAAAACCTCCACCGCCCCCCGGGGATAACTATCCACCTGCCCTGCGTTATTTTTACAATTATCACATATTATTCCCCCGGCACTACTGCTAAAATTAATGTTTTTAGCTTTTATTGATTCGCCACAAATAACACAGCAATTTAATTCAGGTTTGAACCCAGAAAATTTCATTAACTTTATTTCAAAGCTCCTGATTAGCAATTCAAGATCCATGCTGGTGCTGGATAAAAGATGAAGTGTAACTAATAATAAAGAAAAGATTCTTCTATCTGTGTTACCTTCCACGATAACTGTATCAACAAGCTGAGCAATATAACTGGCATAAGAAATTTTATCTAAATCATTGCGAAGCCCTGGGAAGGTTTCTATTGCCTCACACTGGCTTATTGAATCTAATTCTCTTCCCCGGTATAATAAAAAAGAAGAATAGCAAAAAGGCTGTACAGCCCCTCTTTTCCTACTGGAAGGTTTATTAACCCCGTGTGCTGCTGCCCTGATTTTACCCCGTTGTGCAGAATAAAGCACTAACACCCGGTCTGCTTCTCTCATTTCACGGGAACTTATAACTACTGCATCAGCTTTATATAATTTCATATAATACCCCTTTTTTATTATATCATTTCAAAAATTAGCCTAAACATAAAAATCCACCAGCACAGGTGGAAAAAATTCAAATAAACATTTTTATTATTAATTAAATATCTATAACCCCAACTTCAACAAAGATAAAAACTCACTTCAAAATCCTCACAGTCCCCCTGCTCGCTCGTTTACCTTGCAGTTATAATTTCTTCAGTTACCGGTGAATATCTGTAGTTTACCATCTAATTATTACATTATATAAATCTCTCATTGTAAAATCACCATACTAGCCAGCGTAAAATAAATAAACATGCTAGTAACGTCAACCAGGGTAGTAATAAAAGGCCCTGATGCCAGGGCAGGATCAATACCCAGGCTGTTTATAACTAAAGGGAAAAAACTCCCTACCAGGGCTGCCACTATCATACTTAAAGCCAGTGAAACACCTAGTACAAAACCTAATTCAGGAGAATTAAGCCACAGGTATCCAATCAAAGCCAGTACTACCCCACAGGATATACCAACTAAAAAGCCCACCCGGGTTTCCTTGAAAATTATTTTAAATATTCCGAGCGAACTCACCTCTCCAGTAGCTAACCCACGAACTACCACTGCAAGGGATTGAGTGGCTACATTACCGGGACCTCCGGCCATGACGGTTATAAAAAATGCCAGTGCAGTTATTTGTTCCAGAGTAGAGGAAAACTTTGCTACTACATTACCTGCAAATAAAGATCCAAAAAGTAAAATAATTAACCAAGGTAGGCGCCGGGCTGCTCTTTGAAAAGGACCAGCATTAAACTCCTGCCCATCTTTATCCATACTCGCCGTCATCAACATTATGTCTTCCGTAGCCTCATCTTCTATAACATCCAATATATCATCTACAGTAACAATACCCTTTAAACACATATTATCATTTACTACCGGGATTGCTAAAATGTCATATTTAGACACTAAACGCGCGACTTCCTCCCGATCAGTACGCACATTTGCTCTAATAACATTCATACGCATTATATTTTCAACCAGGCTGTCCGGTGAATGTACAATAAGCTCTCTCAAGGAAATTATTCCCGCCAACTGATTGTTATTATTAACTACATACACATAATATACAGTCTCTGCATCAGGAGCTATACTCCTCAAGACATTAATAGCTTGACCTGCGGTAATATCTTTAGGTATAGAAACGTACTCGGTGGTCATAATGCCACCCGCAGTTTCTTTTCCATATTTTAAAAGCTCTCGTATGCTGTCAGCTTCTCCTGAGTGTATAATGCTTAATAGTGAATTTTGACTTTCTTCAGGTAATTCTCCAATAAGATCAACTGCATCGTCTTTAAACATCTCAGAAAATATTTCTGAGATTCTCTGTGCGCTTAATCCTTCAAGTAAATAAGGTATATTCTCTTTGTTAATATCAAATAAAACTGAAGCAGCTTTTTCACTGGGCAATAATTGTAGAACTTTTACTCCATCACATAAATCCAGCTGGTTTAATGCTTCTGCTATATCTGCAGCGTGGAACTGCTGCAGGCTTTTTATTACTTCCTGTTTATGTTGTTCATTAATATTTTCTTTTATTTCTTTGATAATATCATTTACACGCTGGTATGTCATTATGTCCACCCCCCTTCTTGTTCAATACATCAACTACATAAATTAATCTTTTTAATAGATCTTTAGTCTTTATCAATATAACCAAATGTCCTTAACATTTCTTTTTTATTTCTCCAATCTTTTTTTACTTTAACCCATAAATCCAGGTATATAACGGAACCTAAAAGTTGTTCAATTTCTTGCCTTGCATACTGTCCTATTTTCTTCAGCATAGAACCGTTTTTTCCAATAACAATTTTCTTTTGTGAATCTCTTTCCAGATATATCGTAGCCGCAATAAAAACAACATTCTGCGGTCGTTCTTTTATTTCTTCTACCATAACTGTAATGGAATGGGGTATTTCCTGCATAGTGAACTGAAGCACTTTTTCCCTGATAAATTCTCCGATTATAAAACGTTCCGGCCGGTCAGTAACCATGTCATCCGGGTAATATTTGGGCCCTTCAGGAAGGTACCTGGCTATCTGAGAAATTAAGGTATCTACATTATCACCTGTTAATGCAGATACTGGTATTGTTTCAGCAAAATCAAACTCAGACTGCAGTTGATGGGTAATATTTAGTAAATCCTGCCTGTTTACTTTATCAATTTTGTTTATGATTAAAAAAACAGGTACTTTTAAATCCTTTATTTGGCTAAGTATGTAGCGGTCTCCAGGGCCCGGAGGACCGGGTTCTGTAACAAATAATAAAATATTCATTTCTTTAAGCGCACCCAGAGCTACATCAACCATATGCCTCCCGAGCTTGTGCTGTGGTTTATGAAAACCAGGAGTATCCAAAAAAACTATTTGATAATTTTCTGAAGTATACACCATCTGGATTTTATGCCTGGTAGTTTGAGCTTTATCAGACATTATAGTTACCTTCTGCCGCAGCATTTTATTGATAAGCGTGGATTTACCCACATTAGTACGTCCCACTAAAGAAGCAAAACCGGATTTAAACGGAACATGATCTTGATTTTTATTTTCCTTTAATTCCAACTTAGATTTCTTCCTTTCTCATGAATACACAAGGCATAAGCTCAGAAATATTCATAACTTTATATTTACCACTGCGTCCAGCCATGTAAACCTGCATATCACTGCCAAATTCAATTAATACCTGACGGCAAGCACCACAGGGAAAACAATAATCAATGCTATCTGAAAACACAGCCAGTGCTTTAAATTCCTGCTCGCCTTCAGAAACAGCTTTAAAAATTGCTACTCGTTCTGCACATATAGTTAAACCGTAAGAAGTGTTTTCTACATTACATCCTGCATATATGTTATCTCGTGATGTCAACAATGCTGCTCCCACCTTAAAAAGAGAATAAGGTGCATAAGCCTTTTTGCTAGCCTCTTCGGCATACTTTATAAGCTCAACTATATCCATAACAGCCCTCCGTTAAAACAGATTGGGAATATAACTTCTAAAAACAAAAAAAGCTACTACCAGTGAAAAAATCGCAGCCAAAAGAACAGCACCAGCAGCTGTATCTTTGGCTGCCTTAACCAGCGGGTGATACCGAGGACTAACTATATCAGCTAGATTTTCCACCGCTGTATTAACCAGTTCTGTTATCAAAACTAAAAAAACAGCCAGTAAAATCCATAAGAGTTCTGGGACTGTTACACCGAACATATTGGCAGCTAAAATTATAATTACTGCAATAATAAATTGAATGCGTAAATTACTTTGAGTCTTTAAAGCATGCAAAATTCCCTTTACAGCATATATGAAACCCACGTTTCTTTTTGTCATAACTCACCTACCTGGAAAGACTCAACTGCTCCATAATCGCATCTTCCCTTTTGCGCATTAATTTTTTATCTTCTACTTTCTTATGATCATATCCCAAAAGATGTAGTACACCGTGGACAGTCAAAAAAGCTGCTTCACGCTCAATACTATGTCCGAAATCAGCAGCCTGGCTAAAAGCCATTTCCATTGATATAATAACATCTCCAAGAATCAACTCTTCACTTTCACCCGGCAGAGGTTCATCTTCTAGCATTGAAAAGCTCAACACATCAGTGGGCCCGTTTACCTGCCGGTATTGCTGATTAAGTTCTGCAATTTTATCGTTATCTACAAACACAATACTAGCTTCTGCTTTAGTAAAATTCTCTGCACCCAGCACAGTATTCGCTGCTTTACTAGCCAGGTCTACCAGCTCATTTTTTACCGGTACTTTTTCCTGCAAGTTTTTTACGAGCACTGCCATTTTTATTCTTTCTCCTTTCTATTTCTGCCACATCGGGATATTCTATTCTAGAATGTAGAATACCGGATAAAACTTGTAAAAAAGAATTAGCAGTAATATCTAAATCTTTAAAAGTTAAATCACATTCATCCAATTGCCCATCCATCAATTTATCTTTTATCACTTTTCTTACAGTACCTTCAACTTTACCGGGAGTACGATTTTTAAGTGCACGCACTGCAGCTTCTACTGAATCAGCTAACATCACCAGTGCAGCTTCTTTACTCTGTGGTTTAGGACCATCATGGCGAAAATCTTCTTCAGATATGTTTTCACTGCGCCCGGTTTCTAATGCCACTTGATAAAAATAACTACATAAAGTATTACCATGATGCTGCTCAATTATATCTATAACACTTGATGGCAGCTTTGCTTCCCTGGCCATTTCCACACCATCTTTAACGTGAGAAGTAATAATTAGCGTACTCAAGCTGGGAGCTATTTTATCATGTGGATTCTCATTTCCCATCTGATTTTCTATAAAGAATAAAGGTCTTTTTAATTTACCAATATCATGATAATAAGCTCCTACCCTGGCCAGAAGGGGTTCTCCACCAATCTCCCCGGCAGCAGACTCAGCCAAATTACCTACAAGTATACTGTGATAGTACGTACCAGGAGCTTCAGTTAAAAGGCGGCGCAATAAAGAATTGCTGGGATGTGAAAGTTCCAGCAAATGAAACGCCGATGTAATAGAAAAAGTGCTTTCAAGATAGGGAAGAGCTCCATTGGTAAAAATAGACGATAATAACCCGTTAATAATACCCATACCCAAACTGGAAGTTATTATTAGACCCATGGATTGACTTGATACTAATTCCATGGCAAGAATGGAAAGTATATTAGCAATACTTACATATATGCCAGCACGTGCCAGATCTCCTCGCTGGCTTAATTTACTCACACTGTATACTCCTGTTATCCCACCTATTAAACCAACTACGGCAAAACGTATCTCTCCACCAGTCATAACTCCCAGAAAAAAGCTCATAACTGCAACAACAAGGACTGCCAGACGGGAATCCAGCAAAATTGCTATAAGCATACCTGCTGCCGCCAGGGGCGACATGTAAGCAAATAACAGATCCAGCTGCGGCCACTGGTTAATATCTATAGCCATAATTCCTTTGCTGACAGCAAGCACTCCGAGAATTATTAAACCAATTAAATACAGCTGTCCCGGATTTTTGTATATTTTTCTGTTTTGCTGGTACAAATAAAACAAAACAACTATCATCAACAGGGCTACCATCATGGCAATACCTGTAATATATTTTACCGGGAGAATATTATCCGTAAGCCCTAAAGCCTTGAGCTTTTCCATGTCCTGCTTGGAAACAACATCTCCCTCTTCGACAATTGTTTCATCTTTTTTGACAGTAACCATTACAGTAGGAACAGCATCCATAGCGGCTTCTTGTAAAGAGTTTGTTTTTTCTTGATCGTAAAAGTTATTCGGGCGAATATACTCCCTTATTATTCCCTCTGCCAGGGCTGTATAATAGTCTTTAAAATCCAGTTTTTCTACTTTACCTACCAGAGATTTTATAGCTCTATCTTTATTTTTAAAAGTTACGCCTTCATTCATTACCTCGACGATTAAACTTGTAATCTCGGTTTCCAACCTGTCCAACCTCTGGGGAGAAGAATTTACAATATTACTTAATACTTTTTCCGAAAGAGGAAATTTTACAAGCGAGTTTATTTTTTTTAGCTTTTCTTCTTTATCCATGTTTTCTTTTTTTTGTATATTTTTTATTGACGATATAAATGAAGATACATCTTTTTGTACAACATTTGTTATCTCAGGAACTTCCTCGTATTGTTTTTCAATTGATTCTCTAGCTTCTTGTTTAGCTTGCGTCGTTTTATTATCATTTCTTATAACTATACTGCGCGGGGCAGGAATATCACGCGAAGCAACTTGTCCTACTTCTATATTAACTTTCTGTGAACCATAATCTACTGAAATTATGAAAGTTAGTAAAACAAAAAAAAGCACCGCGGCCAAGCCCCTGCGCATTTTTCTTTTTCTTATTAGTGCAGAGATTAAGTTTAAAAAATTTTTTCTAGCTTGTCCTGGAGACACCATGTTTTCACTCCCTTTTGGTGCCATACATATCTTTTGAAGCCTCATAAGCTTTTATTATATCCTGGACCACGGGATGCCTGACTATATCTTTTCCGGTAAGCTCATGAATAAAAACACTTCTAACATCTTTCAAGATGCTTCGAGCATGCACAAGTCCCGAAACTTGCCCCCGGGGTAAATCAATCTGGGTTATATCCCCTGTGATAATAGCTTTAGATCCAAATCCTATACGTGTTAAAAACATTTTCATTTGTTCGGGTGTAGTATTTTGAGCCTCATCCAAAATTATATAAGCGTCGTCAAGGGTCCTTCCCCTCATATACGCTAAAGGTGCAATTTCTATAATATGTCTTTCTAAATATTTTTGAGTACTTTCAATACCAAGTACATCAAACAAACTATCATAAAGAGGACGTAGATAAGGATCTACCTTTTCCTGTAAATCTCCTGGTAGAAAACCCAATTTTTCCCCTGCCTCAACTGCAGGGCGTGTAAGAACCATTCTATTTACTTCTTTATTCTTTAAGGCTTTTATAGCCATTACTACAGCCAGATAGGTTTTTCCAGTTCCTGCAGGTCCTATACCAAAAACAATATCGTTATTTTGTATAATTTCTACATATTTTTGCTGCCCCACTGTTTTAGGTTTTACTTGTTTTCCACGTGGAGTTACCATAGTAACATCCCGGGCAAGTAAAGTCAGGGCATTATCCATACCAGCTTCTATAGATTTTATTGCATAATTTATTTCGTGCAGAGTTAAACGGTTTCCGGCATGATAATAATCTTGCAGCTGTTTTATTGCCTCCTGTGCCTGGTTAACTTTTTTCGAGGGCCCCTGAATTAATAATTCTTCCCCCCTGGTAACAACCCTCACTTCCAGAGCTTTTTCAATAAGAGCAAGGTTTTCATCCTGGTTACCAAATATTTCAGCAGCAGCTCCTACATCATCCAAGGTAAATCTTGCTTCTGAATGATCTGTCAATAAAGCGTACCCTCCTTAGGGATTAAATGTTATTTCCTTTCCTATGTCTTCTAAAGCTTCTACTAGTAATTTTACCCTGATCACATTACTTGGTGTACCAGTCTTTATCTCTTCTACTTCATGGTTTAAGATTTTAATATCTTCTTCAGGAATTTTACTTCTAATATCTTCCTCAGCTTTTTTCTCTGCTCTTTTTTTAGCCTCTCCACGACTTCTTGTTTGCTTAAACCGTTTTAATTCCCTGTATTGTTCTATATGGATTTCTACGGGAATATCTATATTCCTCCATTTTGGCATCTCCTTAATAATAACATCTTTATTATACTTCTCAAAAATAATTTTTCTCGGGCCCCACACGATTATCTTTTTATCTCCCATTTTAGCACATATCCTGTTACTACTCTCACCTGTCTTTTTTACACCCTTACTTATAATTTCACACTCTCCATATCCCTCGTACCAAACCCGGGCCCTGACAATCCCGCGGGCATGAACATATTTATAGTCTTCATCCTTCACCTCTTGTCCATCTGCATTTTCATATTCAACTTCGGGCGGAGACACTTTTCCTGAAATTAAGACTTGGCCTTTCTTTACCGTTTCTCCCTCTTCCACCTGCGGTTCACCTTTTAGAACAAGCATTTCCTTTATCAATCCATTTTTTTGGGCAATTACATTGACTTGTTCATTATCCTTTTTCCGGGGAGGTAACGACTTTTCAGCAATTTCTATAACTGCCCTTGTACCATCTATATGTAACCCCACCCAGGCTGCACCAGGCAGACTTTTTTCTAAATATGATGCCATCTCGCTTGTATTAATATTCCACTTAAACGTCCCGGTATGAAGCCCGGCTTTATTTGCCAGGGTTTTTACTTCTTCATCCTTTATTTTGACATTACCACTCACATCAACTAACCATATACAAGAAGACAACATGTACATTAAAATCAAAAAAACAACTGCTCCTGCTATCATAGTCTTCTGGCGCCTGATTTCCAGTATCCAAAAAGGTAACCCGTGGCGGCCGTATATAGAAAAACGACAATTACAACTGCGAGCTATATGACGTAACGGGCGGAATGCGCTTAAACGTATGCTTGCTCTAAGGGTGTTATCACTAACCCACTTTAAATTCCAGAACCATATACCCCGGCTAGAAGCCATGTTTAATACTCTTTCTGGATACTCACCTATTATTGTTATTGTTATATAACCAAATAAAAAAGAAGTTATTTTTAACATGTTCATAATTGTCACCTCACTTTATAAACGTAATACTTTTTATCTGCCCCTGTATACACATTTCATTAGGATATATATTACGAAGCTGGAGTCCCTCGCCAGTTATCTCAATTTCGCCTTCTCCCGACGCAACACGAATTAACTCTGTATTATATTGATATATCCCCCGGTGGTTTTCTAAGAACACATGCAAATCCCCCATGATAATTATCTTAGGAAGATCGAGAATTACATCACTGGGAATCTCTAATATCTCAGATAATTGTTCTTTTAACCTCATTTTTAAATCCCGCCAAGACATAAAAAAACCCCTCCTTAGCCTAAACTTATGCGGCTAGGAGAGGAAAAATTACTTAACGCTGGGTATTAATACCTATATATTATCTTGTTTTGCTTTATCTATAGCCTGGCTAATAAGATCCGCGGATAAACCTCCGTGAAAAGCTGGCTTACCGTTAATAGCAGTAAGCGGTAAATGAACCCGCCCTAAAAGTGAAGAAATATCAGGATATTCATTTATTTCTTCAGTATTCACGTCAATAAACTTAAAACTGATATTCAAATCATACTTGTCTTCCAGTACCGTTTTTAGTTCAGCAGCTTCTTCTTTCATAGTCTTCGTGCCGCAACCTGCGCACGGGCTTGGACCTCATCCACCAGCCTGTACAGGAGCATCCAGGCCAAATACTTCTACTTGTACTAATTCATCTGTCATATTACCCACCTCACTATATTTATATATATTAATAATAACATAAAAGATCTTTATATAAAAACTATATCAGCAAGGATTTTTATATAAAGATCTTTTATGATACTTATAAAGGATCTGATAAGGAAATAATAGAATACTAATAGATACTAATACTACAAAAATAGTAATAAAGGTGTGAAAATAATGTCAAAATCTGAAGTTAAACTAACACAAATGACTAAAAGCGCCGGATGAGCTGCTAAACTAGGGCCCGAAGCCCTGTCGCAGGTACTGCGACATCTACCCAAAAATGAAAAAAATGAACACCCTCAACTCATGGTAGGAATAGATAATTCAGATGATGCTGCAGTTTATAGATTAAATGAATCTACTGCTATAATCAATACAGTTGATTTTTTTACACCCATTGTAGACGATGCTTATATTTTTGGACAAATTGCTGCTGCTAACGCTCTTAGTGATATATATGCTATGGGCGGCACCCCTTTGTTAGCACTTAACATTGTTTGTTTTCCTACCTGTATTACCGAGGAGATACTCCCCGAAGTAATCCGTGGTGGAGCTGATAAAGTCAAAGAAGCAGGAGCTGTAATTGCCGGAGGACATACAGTGGAAGATGATGAGCCTAAATATGGCCTTGCTGTAACGGGAACAATAAATCCCGAGCAGTTGTGCACTAACTCCATGGCCCGGGAAGGTGATATTTTATTCCTTACCAAACCTCTCGGTACTGGCATAATAAATACCGCAATAAAGGGTGAACTGGCTTCTGAAGAATCAGCTCAACAATCTATTGATACCATGATCATGCTTAACCATGGAGCAGCCCAAGCCATGATTGCTGCTGGTGGAAAAACCTGCACAGACATAACTGGATTCGGACTGCTCGGACATGCAGCGGAAATGGCTAAAGCAAGCGGGATAAGCATAGAGATTCATTCAAGTTCAATTCCTTTAATAAATGGCACTATGGATCTCGCTGCTATGGGCATGTTTCCCGGCGGTGCTTACAACAACCGTGAATATTTAAAACACGATGTTATATTTTCCCCTGAAGTAAACACTGCATTACAATTAACACTTTTTGATCCACAGACTTCCGGGGGATTATTGATTGCAGTCCCTGGAGAAAAAGCTGAAATTTTATCACAAGAGCTTAACAAAAAAGATGTATCCCAGGCACAAGCAATAGGTAAAGTAACTGCTAAACAGGATTACACTATAAACGTAGTTTAGTTTAAGAATAAGTTGGTGACAGGCACCAACTTATTCCCCAAAACTGGAGGTGAGATGATGACCAGAGACATAGATTGCCGGGGGCTCAACTGCCCTCATCCCGTGATAAATACAAAAAAAGCCTTAGAGGAAAATAAGACAGGAAGCATAACAGTTATAGTAGATAATGAAACTGCCCGGCAAAATGTATCTCTTTTTGTCCAAAACGCTGGTCACAGTATAGAAGAACGCGAAGAAAACGGCTCTTTTTATATCACAATAAATAAAACGGAAGAAAAAGATAATGAGACAAAAAAAACACCCGTAGAAGGTTCACTGCCAGCAAATCCTATTTACTTTATAAGCACCAATCTGCTCGGACAAGGTTCTCCAGATCTAGGTGCAGTTTTAATGAAAAGTCTAATGCAAACTATAACGGAGTGTAATCCTTCTCCAGAAGCATTAGTATTTATGAATTCAGGAGTTTACCTTTGCTGTGAAGGTTCAGAAGTTTTGCCTTATTTAAAAAAAATGTCCGGTGCGGGTGTTAAGATATTTGCCTGCGGCACCTGCCTGGACTATTATAAATTAAAAGGTAAATTATCTGTGGGAACGATTTCAAATATGTTTGAAATTAACAACGAACTTATTCGTCCTAATAAAGTAATAACTATCGGTTAATACAACTTCTTTTACTAAGTTAAAATACCCGGCGCCTTAAATGGGCCGGGTATTATTCATAATACATTCATTAGACAGGAAAAAGGCTGGTTGTAAAAAACTGTCATTTTAAAAACCATTACTAGCGCTTAGGTTTGCGCTTTCTGGCTGCTTCTGACTTTTTCTTTCGCTTTACACTTGGTTTTTCATAATGCTCGTGCTTACGAGCTTCCGCTAAAACACCGGACTTCTGACATGTACGCTTAAAGCGACGGAGGGCACTATCCAACGTCTCATTTTTACCTACTTTTATCTCTGCCATTCTTCTCCCCCCCTCCGCCGGGCACTAAAAAAAAGACCCCAAGACATATACTTAAAACACAACCTCACTTTTAGACAATATTCATTTATTATACATTAATACCTGTAACTAAGTCAATTAACCGGGTGGCCACTGCAATTCCCTTCCAGCCAGGAGATGGTAATGAATATGAAACACTTCCTGACCCCCATGTTCATTACAATTACCTACCAACCGAAAACCTTTTTCCAATCCTAATTCTTTGGCCACATAGACTACTGCCCGGTGAATTTCCCCAACCAGGTGCTGGGTTTCGCTATCTAGATCCAATAGAGTAGGAATATGTTTTTTGGGTATAAACAGAATATGGGTAGGGGCTACAGGGTTTAAATCCTTGAAAGCCAAAACATTTTCATCTTCATATACTATATCTGACGGAATTTCCTTATTGACGATTTTACAAAATATACACTCTGACACCCATGCCACCTCCTCCCCTTTAAAAATACCAGCCTTATTTTTAGGATATAATCATAGTTCAACATAATAGGCCTTAAATCCTGCTACTATTTAAACAATTCTGCCGTACAAATGATTATTAATAACTTTTTCTGCCATAACGTTAATAAAATCACCACGCTGTACAGACTCGGAAAAAAACATTATTTTAATATAATTATCTGTGACCCCCTCGAAAAGGTTATTCTGTTCTACAAATTGTTCCACAAGTACAGTCATTTCTTCTCCTAAATAATTAGAGAGAAACTTGTAGCGCAATTTTTCACCTGTTTCCAACAACATTTTTTTTCTTTTCTCTTTTTCCCTTGAAGCTACCTGTCCTGCAAAAGAAGCTGCAGCTGTACCTGCACGTGGAGAATATTTAAAAACATGTAAATCTGCAAATTCCATTTGTTTTATAAAATCAAGGGTGTTCGTGAAACGCTCATCAGTTTCTCCAGGAAAACCAGTTATTATATCAGTAGTAACTGCTGCCGAAGGCATCTTTTGCTTTATTCTGTATACTATGTCTTTATAATGCTGTGTATCATATCTTCTTCTCATATTTTTCAAAATATAGTCATCACCGCTTTGAAGCGGTAAATGAAAATGCCTGCATACCATGGAAGAAGAAGCCAATATGTCTATTAAATCATAGTCAACATCCTGAGGTTCCAGTGAGCTTATGCGCAGTCTTTTTAATCCTTCTAAGGAACAAATCTGATTTATTATGCCGGCAAGACTCTCTTTTTTCCCTTTTAAGTCTTTCCCATAAGCACCTATATGAATACCCGTTAACACTATCTCTTTATATCCATGATCAATAAGGCGCTCTGCTTCTTTTATAACATTAACCGGGCTACGACTTCTTAAAGGACCCCTGGTATAAGGGATTATGCAATAAGCACAAAAATTGCTGCATCCTTCTTGAATTTTTAAAAAACCCCGGATTCTTTTTTGCTCCAGGGCAGAAGGTAATTCTTCAAAGTTTGTTGTTTTCATAATATCTGTTACCGCATTAACAGGTTTATCCTTATTTGAATTGTTTTCAACAAGCTCAACAATATTAGACCTATCACTTGTGCCTATTACCATGTCTACTCCCGGGATTTTTAATATCTCACCAGGCGATAACTGAGCATAACATCCTGTAACCACTATGAATGCATCTGGATTATTGCGTACAGCTTTTCTTATCAACTGTCTCGACTTGCGGTCTCCTATATGAGTTACTGTACAAGTATTTATGATATATATATTAGCTGAATCACTGAAATCCACAATTTCGTACCCGTTTTTTAAAAACAGGTTCTCTATAGTATATGATTCATATTGATTAACCTTGCACCCCAATGTGGTGATTGCCATTTTCTTTTTTCCCATTTGATACACCACCAAGATCTCCCCACTCGTACAGAACCATGAATAATGCAGCTAATCCTGCAGTTTCCGTACGTAAAATACGCGGGCCCAGAGTTAAAGGAATTACTCCTTTTCTATGAGCCTGCTCAAATTCCTCGGGATGAATACCACCTTCAGGACCTATAAATACAAAAATTTCTAAAGGCCTTTTTATTTTTTGCACTATTCCCTTAAGATCCTGCTCCGTCTCACCCTCATAAGGCATAAGCGGCACAGCCTCACCTGGAATGTCCTCCAGTGCTTCCGCCCATTTCATAGGGGTCACTACCCTGGGGACCACGGAACGGCGGCATTGTTTAGAAGCTTCAACAGCTATTCGCTGCCAGCGATCTCTCCTGTCAGCAGCTTTTTTAGCTGTAAGCTTGGTTACAGAATATTTGCACTCAGCTGGAATAATAGAAGTAACTCCCAGTTCTGTTGCCTTTTGCACTACCAGGTCCATTTTCTCTCCCTTGGAAAGTCCCTGCACCAGGGTAACCCTAACTGGCGGTTCTCCCCCGGCTTGTCCCTCTGCAAGTATTTCACACTTAACTTTATCCTTAGTAGTACTTTCTATTCTTGCTTCATAAACTTTGCCGTCTCCATCTAATGCTGTAATAATATCACCGGGGCCCATTCTCAAAACCTTGGTTATATGTCTCACATCCGGTCCCGATATATTTATACGCCCGGAATTAACTTGCTCGGGAGATATAAAAAATCGTGCCATAAACCAATCCCCCAATTTTATGTATTTTCCGCCAAATACCCCGTTTTTATCTTTAAAGCAACCCACTGGTCTTTATCATAAATGTTTTCAATACAGTACCCTAAATCTTCCATGACACTGCGAACTTCAGGAACACGCCCGGAGGTTATACCTGAAGCTATAAAATAACCTCCGGGTTTTAATACCCTACTTATATCCGGGGCAAGTTCCTTAATAACCGGCGTTAATATATTAGCTACAACCACATCAGCATCCCCCTCAATATTTTGTAGGAGGTCACCTTCTTGTACCGTAACAAGGGATTCTACACGGTTATTCTGTATATTTTCGTGAGCAACAGATAAAGCTGCCTGGTCTGAATCAACAGCAGTAACGCGAGTAGCCCCCAAAAAAGTAGAAGCAACAGCCAGTATCCCGGATCCCGTACCAATATCCAGCACTTTATCTCCAGGTTTTATAATCTCTTCCAGTATCTCAAGGCACAATACTGTTGTAGCATGCGTACCATTACCGAATGCCATACCGGGATTTAGATTAATTACAATCTCGTTCTCCCCGGCATTATATTCTTCCCATATAGGCCTGACAACCAGATGTTTTCCTATATTAACAGGCTTATAATATGCTTTCCATGCTTCCAACCAATCTTGTTCAATGACTTCTTTAATTTCTATACTAGCCTGGCAAATACCTGCTTCATTTAAATAACATCTTATTTTTTCCACCAACCTGTTTTGCATCTCCTGTGGAAAATATGCTTTTACAACTGCCGTACCTGTATCCGGAGAAACTATTTCAGGTGATTCTTCTGTATCTTCTTCAAATAATCTATTCATAAGAGCAGGGTCTTCTATTACTACACCACCCGCACCAACTTGCCTCAAAATATAACTAACACTTTCAATCCAGCATGACGGTACATGAACAGATATTTCCGTCCATTTATTACTATTCATATTCAAATTTCCTTCCTATTAACCCATAAAGGCATCACGTACTTTTCCTAGAAACCCCTTGTTGGTAGATTTTAAGTCTTCACCTGTACTATGAGCAAATTCTCTTAAAATTTCTTTTTGTTCCTCACTAAGCTTCGTTGGTGTAACAACATTTATCCTTACATGCTGGTCACCTTTTCCATGACCATTCACATCAGGAATTCCTTTTCCTTTCATGCGAAATAATGTCCCCGTTTGAGTACCTTCGGGGATTTTAAGTGAAGCCTTCCCCTCTAATGTAGATACTTCTATTTCTCCTCCAAGCGCTGCATGCACAAAGGAAATAGATAATTCACAAATAACATCATTACCCTGGCGTTTAAAGAATTTATGGGGTTTTACACGAATATATACATACAAATCTCCTGTTGGGGCCCCTTTTTCTCCGGCTTCTCCTTCACCAGGCACGCGCAACCTTGAACCATGATCTACACCGGCAGGAATATTTACATGTATAGTCCTTGTTCGTTTTACCTGGCCACTTCCATGACATGAAGGACAGGGTTTCTCTATAATAACTCCCTTGCCATTACAGCGATCACAGGTACGGCTTTGTACAACTCTCCCAAAAGGTGTATTCTGGGCAAATTGCATTTGTCCCGTGCCGCCGCACTGTACACAAGGATGAGATTTAGTACCAGGAGCAGCTCCACTGCCGTCACATGTGCTGCATCTTTCCGTGCGAGGAACTTTTATATCTTTTTCCAACCCGAATGCAGCGTCTTCAAAGGAAAGTTCCATATCTACGCGTATATCAGCACCGCGCTGGGGACCTCTTCTCTGGCGGCCACCTCCGCCAAAAAACATGTCAAATATATCACCAATGCCGCCCATATCAGCGCCAAAATCACCAAAACCACCTTCAAAACCACCCTGGCCATCTGTAGCCGCATGACCATAACGATCATATGCAGCACGTTTTTCATCATCCATTAAAACCTCATAAGCTTCTGTAATTTCCTTAAACTTTTCCGCTGTCTGGTCATCACCAGGGTTGGCATCCGGGTGATATTTGCGAGCCAATTTACGGTAAGTTTTTTTTATTTCATTTTTATCAGCATCATTTGATACTCCGAGTACCTCGTAATAATCGCGCTTAGCCACGGTATCACCACCTTTTCTAATTATACATACCATAAGGAGGGCGATGATGTCCGGAATCCGGAGACACAACACCCTCCTTGCAGCAAACTAACCTCTTCTTTTTAAATTAAACAAGTATTACTGAGCTTTCTTATCCTGATCATCTTCATCCTTCACTTCATAATCTGCATCTACTACATTATCATCCTGTTGACCTTCACCCTGTTCATTTTCTTCAGCTTCACCCTGTTCTGCATCTCCCTGATACATAGCAGAAGTTAATTCGTGCAGGGGCTCAGTAAGGTTTTCTATCTTAGATTTCATTTCATCTATATCTTCATTTTGAGAAGCTTCCTGCAGCTCAGACTTAGCTTTTTCCACTTTTTCAACCAAACTGGGATCAGCTTTATCCTTGTTATCTTTAACAGTTTTCTCTGCCTGGTAAATCAAGCTGTCAGCCTGGTTTTTAACTTCAGCCATTTCTTTACGCTTTTCATCTTCTTCTTTGTGCTTTTCAGCTTCGTTTACCATTTCTTCTATGTCATCATCTTTTAAGCCAGAACCTCCAGAAATAGTAATACTTTGTTCTTTACCAGTACCTTTGTCCTTGGCAGAAACATTTACTATACCATTAGCATCTATATCAAAACTGACTTCAATTTGGGGAACTCCCCTGGGTGCTGGCGGTATACCAGTCAACTGGAATTTACCCAGACCCTTATTGTCTGCTGCCATTTTACGCTCACCCTGCAGCGCATTGATTTCAACACTGGTTTGATTATCTGCTGCAGTAGAGAATATTTGACTCTTAGAAGTAGGAATAGTTGTATTTCTTTCAATTAGCGGGGTAAATACTCCACCAAGCGTTTCAATTCCAAGGGTGAGTGGTGTAACATCTAAGAGCAGTACATCTTTTACATCACCTGCAAGAACTCCAGCCTGGATAGCTGCACCTATTGCCACGCATTCATCAGGGTTAATACCTTTGTATGGATCTTTGCCAACAAACTTCTTAATTTCTTCCTGTACTGCCGGTATGCGGGTAGATCCACCCACCATTAATATCTTACTTATATCTTTAGGCTGTAACCCGGCATCTTTCATAGCTTGCCTGGTTGGCCCCATTGTTTTTTCTACCAGGTCCGACGTAAGCTCATCAAACTTAGCGCGATTAATATCAACATCTAGATGTTGAGGCCCTTCGTTAGTTGCAGTAATAAAAGGTAAATTAATATTTGTATTATTAACTCCACTTAACTCTACCTTGGCTTTTTCTGCTGCTTCATTTATTCTCTGCAGAGCCATATTGTCTTTGCTCAAATCCACACCGGTGTCTTTTTTAAATTCAGATACAATATAATCCATTACACGCTTATCAAAATCATCTCCACCGAGGCGATTGTTGCCGCTTGTAGCTTTGACTTCAAATACACCATCACCTAGCTCCAGTATGGAGACATCAAAAGTACCTCCACCCAGATCAAAAACAAGTATAGTAGAATCTTCTTCTTTATCTAAACCATATGCTAAAGAAGCAGCTGTTGGTTCATTAATAATCCTTTGAACTTCAAGACCTGCTATTTTACCTGCATCCTTAGTAGCCTGGCGCTGAGAATCTGTAAAATAAGCAGGAACAGTGATAACTGCATTACTTATGCTTTCACCCAGGTATTCTTCTGCATCGTTTTTCAGTTTCTGTAAAATCATAGCAGAAACTTGTTCAGGCGTATATTCCTTTCCATCTATGTTTTTCTTATGGTTAGAACCCATATGGCGCTTGATGGATTGAATAGTTTTTTCAGAGTTACTTACCGCCTGGCGTTTAGCCACCTGGCCTACTAAACGCTCGCCAGTTTTTGAAAAACCTACAACAGAAGGAGTAGTGCGAGCCCCTTCAGCGTTAGGGATTACAGTAGCTTCGCCGCCCTCTATAACGGCCATACATGAATTAGTTGTTCCCAGGTCAATACCTAATACTTTTCCCATACTATTACCTCCTAAATATATAAAAATTTATTATCCCTTGGAAGACCGTGCCACTTTAACCATGGCTGGACGCAACAACCTATCTTTGAATAAATACCCCCTGCGCATTTCCTGGATAACAGTGTTATCCTCATACTGGTCTATTTCTTCTTGTATTACTGCTTCATGCTGGTTTGGGTCAAATTCCTCTCCAACTGCTGCAACAGGTTGGAGACCTTCACTCTCCAGAACTTCATATAACTGGCGATATATCATTTCAACTCCTTCTAACAGCTTTTCACTTTCACCAGAAGAAGTTTCTACGGCACGTTGGAAATTATCCAACACAGGTAAAATTTTATTAACCAGAGTCTCACCTGCATACTTACTTAAATCTTCTTTTTCTTTTTGTATCCTCTTACGAAAATTATTAAAATCTGATTGCAGCCGGGTCAAACGATTATAATACTCAGTACTTTTAGCCTTTTCTAATTTTAACTCATCTTTTAAACTCTTAATCTCTTCTTGATACTCTTTTTCCGTGTTATTTTCTTTCTGCACCTGTTCACTTTCTAGCTCTTTTTCATCTTCTTGTGTATCTTCCTGTACGTTTTCCGCATTGTTATCTTTATTGTCAGCAGCTAAATCCTGTTCTTCTGAAAAGGAGCCCTGTTTATATTCTTCATCTTTAAGCTTATTACTCAATATAAATTCACCTCTCAATTTTTACAGCATTTCATGGGGACAGTCAGAATAAAATACATTATCATCTATTTCGAGCGCCCCCTTATTAACCTGCGCATTACCAGGCACAAGTTGTTAGTCATATAATCCACTATAGTAACTGCCCGGGCATAATCCATTCGTGTAGGACCAAGTATACCTATAGAACCTATTTGATTGCCCCCCAGGGAATAATTTCCTATAACCATGCTACAGTCCCGCATTTGTTTATTACTTAGTTCACCGCCTATCCTAACAGTAATCCCGTTCGATTGATGAAAACCAGACATCATATCACTTAGCAATGCTTCCTGTTCTAAGAGGCTCAATAAGGTTTTTATTTTCTCTACATCATTAAATTCTGGCTGGCTTAAAATATTAAATACCCCACCCAGGTAAATTTTATCCTCAGATTCCATAGTTAAGCCTTCTCTAACCAGCTCTAGCGCTTTATTTAATATTTGCTTTTGCTTTGTTAATTCAAAATAAATTTCATTAAACAAGGTTGTTCTTATATCACCAATAGTCCGTCCCTGAAGTTTTTTATTCAAAACAGATGATATTGTTTCAAGATCAGCAACTGAAATACTCTCCGGGATATCAATCATGCGATGATGCACTGCCCCGGTTTCGGTGACCAGCACAACTAAAGCCCGCTTTTCACTCATGCGCACCAGTTGGATATGTTTAAAAGAAACCTCACCAATATGAGTAGTCATTACAACTGCAGCATAGTTTGTAAGTTGAGATATCATATCTCCTGTCCTCTGTATTATGTTTCCTACGTCTTTTAACTTGGTTTCATAACTTTTTTGAATTACGTTTTCTTCCTCTATACTGAGTTCCTCTCGCTTCATTAAATTATCAACATAAAATCTATATCCCTGGTCCGAAGGCACACGCCCGGCCGAAGTATGAGGCTGTTCTATCAGTCCCATTTCTTCTAAATCCGCCATTTCATTCCTGATAGTTGCCGGGCTTACTCCCAGTTTATATTTGCGGGCAATTGTCCTGGAACCGACAGGCTCTGCAGTTGAAATATAGTCTTGTATAAGAGCCATCAATACCTGTTGTTTTCTTTTATCCATTTTCACCCACAAACACTCCTTGTTAGCACTCTATGTTGTTGAGTGCTAAACACTTAATAAAAACATAGCACCCTAACAGATTTTTGTCAAGCTATTACAACCTTAGAAACAAAATTAAGTTTGGACTTTTTTAAATCAAATACAATCTCATGGTAAAAATTCAATAAATACAGCATTTGCTACTGGAATTCCTTTTTCAGTCAACCTTAAATTATCACCTGAAATTGTCAATAAGTCACTTTTAATTAGCTTTTTTATCACTTCTTTATATGTATGCTCTAACCTGCATCCAAAACGATTGTAAAAATCACTCAGACTTAATCCTTTCATAAGCCGCAGCCCCATAAATATTGTTTCTGCCATTTCCAATTCAGGATTTATTTTTTCATACCACATAACCGGCAAACAATCGTTTTGCAGATCTTCATAATAGTCTATAATAGTTTTTTTATTTGCAATACGTACAGAATTAAAATAAGAATGTGCAGCAAGGCCCAGGCCCAGATATTCCCCGTTAAACCAGTAATTCAAATTATGAGCACACTTTTTCCCAGCCTGCGCAAAATTTGAAATTTCATAATGAGTATAACCATTATTTTTTAAAATTCTTATACAATCCCAAAACATATTTAATTCTATTTCTTCATTACAGGGATTAACAAAACCTTTTTGCACACTTCGATACAGCGGAGTGCCTTCCTCGATTTGCAAGTTATAAGCAGAAATATGTTCAGGGTTCATAGCTACAATCTTTTGCAGGCATTCTCTCCAGGCAGATAATTTTTGTCCGGGAATACCAAAGATCAAATCTATCCCAATATTCCTCAAACCTGCTTCCCTGGCCATGGTAAAAGCCTCAATAGCCTGGTAAAAAGTATGAATTCTTCCCAGGAAAGACAGCTCACGGGAAGAACATGCTTGTACCCCCAAACTCAACCTGTTCACCCCGCTGTATAACAACTTTTCAAACATTTTTTTATCCACAGTACATGGATTTGCTTCTACAGTAATTTCAGCTGCAGATTCTATGTAAAAACAACGAAAACATTTTTTAATTATCTTAACTAAATAATCTTCAGGAAGGCAGGTAGGAGTTCCACCTCCTACATAAATAGTAGATATCCGGCGATCTTTCCACGCAGCAGAAGCAGCACGCATCTCAATTTCTTTCATCAAATAATCCACATATTTTTTTACTTGCTCATCCTTGTAAGGATAAGAGACAAAATCACAATAATTGCATTTCTTTAAACAAAAAGGTACATGTATATAAATTCCACTATGCAAAGTTTCCACCTTACTAACATTATCGACAAATTTTTTATTTTAAACACCTATTTATCATAGAAAACAAAACAACTGCTGCTGTTAAGCAACAGTTATCAGTAAAATACACTGTTATTATTTTTCTACGCCTAATACAGCCATAAAAGCTTCCTGGGGTATTTCAACTTTTCCTACCTGCTTCATACGTTGTTTTCCTTCTTTCTGCTTTTCTAGAAGTTTACGTTTTCTGGTAACATCCCCTCCATAGCACTTAGCAAGCACGTCCTTGCGCCTTGCCTTCACTGTCTCTCGTGCAATAACTTTGCTTCCAATAGTTGCCTGCAGTGGTATATCAAACATTTGTCTCGGAATTAGATTTTTTAGTTTTTCAACCAGCGCTTTGCCGTGCACATAAGCCTTATCCCGGTGTACTACACAGGAAAGCGCATCCATAGGTTCACCGTTAACTAAAATATCCATTTTAACTAATTTTGACTCAAGGTAACCAGCAACTTCATAATCTAAAGAAGCATATCCACGAGTACGAGATTTTATTTGATCAAAAAAATCAAATATTATTTCACTTAAAGGAAGTTCGTAAGTTATAAGCACCCTATTTGTACCAAAGTATTCCATATTTTTAAATTGCCCGCGCCTATCCTCACAAAGTTCCATTATAGGTCCTACGTATTCGTTAGGCACCATTATCGCAGCTTTTACAAAAGGTTCTTCTATAAATTCTATATTGCCTGGAGAAGGTAAGTTTGTAGGGTTTTCAACTTCTACCAGGTTTCCGTCAGTAGTATATACTTGATAAACAACACTGGGAGCAGTAGTTATTAGAATTAGATTATATTCTCTCTCAAGGCGTTCCTGTATTATTTCCATGTGCAGAAGCCCCAGGTAACCGCACCGAAAACCAAAACCTAACGCTTCAGAAACCTCCGGCTCATAAACAAGAGAAGCATCATTTAACTGCAGCTTGTCCAAGGCATCTCTTAAATCCTGGTAATCAACTGTTTCCACCGGATAAAGCCCGCAATAAACCATGGGAGTAGCCTTACGATATCCCGGCAGAGGATTGGATGTAGGATTATCTACACAAGTTATAGTATCTCCTACCCGCGTATCAGCAACATCCTTCATGCTTGCGGATACAAAACCTACTTCTCCTGCATACAGTTCTTTTATTTTAGCTGCTGCCGGCAAAAAAACACCTAGTTCATTAACTTCAAAACTTTTACCGGTTTGCATAAGTTTTATTCGCATTCCATTTTTTAGTATCCCGTTTACTACTCTTATATAAGCAATAACACCCTTATAGCTGTCATAATGAGAATCAAATATTAATGCCTTTAAAGGTGCATCATCGTCTCCCAAGGGAGGAGGTATCTTGTTTACAATTTGCTCAAGTATTTCTTCTACTCCAGTACCGATTTTTGCAGATGTCATTATGGCATCAGAACAATCAAGTCCTATAACATTTTCTATTTCCTGCTTCACTCTTTCAGGTTCAGCAGCAGGAAGGTCTATTTTATTAATAACTGGTATAATTTCCAGGTTATGATCTAGAGCCATATAAACATTTGCTATAGTCTGGGCCTCAATACCCTGTGCAGCATCAACCACGAGAAGCACCCCTTCACAAGCAGCCAGGCTTCTCGACACCTCGTATGCAAAATCAACGTGACCAGGGGTATCTATAAGGTTTAATACATAATCCTGCCCGTCCACAGCATGATAACCCAGCCTTACAGCCTGCATCTTAATGGTAATACCGCGCTCTCGCTCTAGATCCATTTGATCCAATACCTGCTCTGACATTTCTCGTTCAGTGAGAGAACCCGTATGTTCTAAAAGCCTGTCTGCAAGTGTAGATTTTCCGTGATCTATATGAGCAATAATACAGAAATTGCGCATTCTCTCCTGTCGTCTTTCCATACAAAACCTCCTCTTCTGTAAACCCATGTTATTATATCACCTTTACAGCTAATATGAGAAGTCCATATATTAATTCAAAAATTGCAGTCGCGCAAGCATGTCTATATCTTTTATTTACCCCCTCTAATTTTTGTACAGGGCATTTGTTCCTGGACATAAGCAATACACCCCTGGAAAACCGCTGAAAACACCGGTCCTCACCCTACTACCGGGATAATTTTCATTCTTCGTTGTAGGCCATGGCCCATGGGAGATTAATCAAAAAAAACCCCTGGTACAAGGGATAAACTAGTTTTTAAAAAATCTATGTAATTGTGCTATACCTTTATGAAGATGTTTATCGGCTATTTTTAAGTACCGGTAAGCATAATTAAATTTTTCTCCCATAAATAGCAGTTGATCACTACTATTTATATCAATAATCTGTATTCTTTTATCCTGGGATACAATGTTATTATAATTGTATACTGTAACACAAATGCAAGATGTTAATAAACCCCAAAAGATCCCGGTAACCAGACAAACAATTAGAAAATACCTATTATTAAACACAGTTAATTCACCCTTTATAGTATTACCTTTAAGTTTTCTATATTATTCGGGCTCAGACTATTTTTCTTCTATTTTAACAGCATGGGCCCTAATACATTTCCTATTAACTCAGCAGAACGAACAGCTTCTTCTGTAGAATTACTTACACTGCCTATTTCAAATAATAGAGCACGGGAGTGCAGAAATTGATTGTATCTACCATCTTTTACTCTTATTTCTCGGCATAAACCTGGATATTTTTTATTAATTTCGACTTTTAACTTCTTAGCAAATGAATAATTTTTTCCCCAGTTGGGAAAAGATTCCCTGGCATCTGACCCTACAACAATCATAAGAGGAGCTGCTTTCTTACCATCGATCGTGACAATGCTTTGCTCACGGGACCTCCCTGCATCACGGTGGATATCAAACACGGCCCTTACATGATGATTTTCTTTCAATAATTTTTTCAATACTTCTTGTGACCTGGCATAAGAATAACTATAAACTTTATCATTTATAGCATCTGAGCGAGCTACACGTATGCCGTATTTCTTTTCCAACACTTCTTCCATTGCAGCAGCAGCATTCACTACCCCGCCTCTTTTCCCTTCCAATCTAGCAAGGCCGTCTGTCAGAGCATACGTTTCACTGGTATGAGTATTATAAAGAATAACCAGCGCATCTTCTGTAAGTTCAGGTGTAATTTCTGATTCAGGTTTTGCTGCCGGTTGAGATTTAGTTTTGGATGGAGTAGTAGGCTCAGAATCAACCGTGGACCCTGTAGATGGCACTTTTAAGTTCATAACTGGCTTACTAGATGTAGGTATACTGTTATTTGAAGAAATAGATAATTCCCTTTCTAACATTGCCTGCGGGTTGTGCTCGTCCAACATAAAAATTTCTAAAAATTTTTTAAAAAATATATTTGTTAAACACTTTTTTCCACAGCTTATATTACTTGATTCGCTTAAAATAGGCATTGCATTACACATTGCACTCTTATACCCATAGTAATCTGCTTTTAAAATACAGCCCGAAAAATCCTCTGCATTATTAGTATTAATTGGTAATGTTAACAGGATATATATAAAAAATAAAAAGGCTGTTATTAAAAAAAACAATAATATTTGCTTAATACGGTTACTATTTTTTACAAGACCGCGCTGGTATTGGTAATAAGGAAAAGGGTACATATCACCATATCCTATATATAGATTTATACATTTTATTCTCATACATTTTTTATTATGAGTCCAGCACGGCTTCAACTAAGAATAATATTTCACCTAACAACAGTAGGTATAACAGCATCAATAATTCCAATTATCAGAGCTGATACAAGCGCTCCTATAAGGGTAACACTGAGCAATGACGGAATAATAAATTGAGCTAAGTATATTACAACAGCACCTGTTAAAAACCCGACTAGCCCTTTACCTCGAGGAGAAATATTTTCACTCAAAAAACTCTCTGCTACATAACCTATGACAGCAATGACTACAGCAGCAATAAGTGCTCCGGCAAAACCACCGCGAACCACAAATCCCGGAGCAGCAAAGCTTACACCCATTAGTACCAGTGCAGATACTACAAATCTCACCACTAGACTTAAAATATTTACCATATAAATCACTCCTCCATAACAATTATGTCCATATAATAAACTAAAAAAAAAACTTATATACTAGTAACCTTGCGTTTTTTTTTAACCCGTGATAAAATACCTGCTGTTAAGGAGGTGAAGATTTATGCCTAATATTAAATCTGCTGCTAAAAGAGTCCGCGTTACACAAAGAAAAACAGAATATAACAAAAGGATAAAATCAAGAGTAAAAACTGCAGTTCGTAATTTTGAAAAAGCAATCATAACTAACAATACAGAAGAAGCTGGCAAAAAACTGCGTGGAGCTATTTCAACACTTGACAAAGCGGTAACCAAGGGAGTATTACATAAAAACACTGCTTCTCGTAAAAAAGCCCGTTTAGTCAAAAGATATAATAAAATAGCCGGTTAAAAAAAAGGCCACCCAAAGGAAGGGTGGTTTTATTATTCTATACACAAATCTAACAAAATAATTTCTAAAGCTGTATAAAAATCCTGTTTACCTGTTTTTACCTCGTAATCTACATGCATAATCCCTTCAAGTAAAGCTAGCAATTGTTCATGGCTAAAATTACGGCATTGAGAAAAAACTTTTTTGCAGACAAAATTAGGAACTCCCATGTGCTTGCAACCATCAGAAAAGGAGCTTCCTTTTTTGTATAATTCCTTTGCCTGTATCATGAGGCGTACCTGGCGTGCAAGCATTCCAAGTATAGCCTGGGGCGATTCCTTTTGCAACAGCAAAGACTTAATACCTTCCAGTGCTCTATTGAACTGCCTGTTACCCAGGGCATCTACTACGACAAAAACATTTTCTTCTCCATGACTGACTGCTACAAGGTTAACATCTTCCTCCGTAACAGTTTCTCTTTCTCCAATATAATTAATTAATTTGTTTATTTCGTTTAAAATATCATACATTTCACTTCCGCAGCGATCTAATATTAACTGCTTTCCCTCCGGAGTTATCTGCTTCCCCTTGCGCCGGGCTAGCTGTGTGATCCACTTTAACAAGTCATTTTTATTTAGCCTGGAAAATTCAATAACACCTTCGGTTTTCATGATTAACTTATTGATTTTTTTTCTGCGGTCTATATCTTCCCCCGTCTCAAATATCAGGCAAGTAGACTTAACAGGATATTTAATATATTCTAAAAGTGCTTCTGGGACATTACCGGAACTAAAATAAGGGGCCCGCTTTACCACTACCAAGCGCATTTTTCCAAATACCGGGAGAGAACAGGCAGTTTCTAATACCTTTTCTACAGTCACTTCCCCTCCCTCAAAAAGACTAAAGTTAAATTGTTCCATATCCGGGTGGATTAACTTATTTTTATACTCCTGCACTGCCTGATGGCGCAAATAAGACTCGGGCCCGTAAAAAAGGTTAACAGGAACTATTTTTTCTTTTTTAAGATTATCTAATAACTCCAAGTAATACTTCACTATACATCATCCCAGCTATAATTATATTTTGTTCTTCACAGACGTAACTTTAGAGTTCATAGTTAAATCTTTATCTCTACGGTCATCAATTCGTATATTAGTCACTACTCTCTCTATTCCCTTATTAAAAGGGTACTCGTGCATTTTGCGAACTACTTTAAAAATTTTTTCCAATTCACCTTCTATTATGGTACCCATTGGTGTTAACTCATATTTAATTTCCTCTTCACTTTCTAGCTGCTTCAGACAACCTGCTACATAATTACTTACCCCTGCAGACGGTGTACCAATTGGTATAATACTTATTTCTACTACAGCCAATGCTGGTCACTCTCCCTTTATTTTAAAAGTTTCTTTTAGTTTATCATGGTAAGACCTTTTAATCCAAAAAAAAGACAGGCTGTTTTTACAACAGCCTGTCTTTTACATATTTTATACTTGCTTATACCAGGCCAAAACACCGTTTGTAGATCCATTCATATCCCTTGGCATCAATATCCCTGGGATTACCTACTGTTTGTGGATCCCCTTCTGCTGCCCTGGCTAACATAGGAATCTGGTCTTCTGTCACACCTAAATCTGTCAGAGTTGGGATCCCAATGTCTTCAGCAAGCTGGTAAATTGCTTCTATTCCAGCAAGGCAAGATTCCCTTTCTGTCATGCCTGTAATGTCTTCACCCATAGCCACGGCAATACGGGTGAATTTCTCCGGCTCGCCAATCCAATTATATTCCATTGTAGGGGCAAGAGTTGCGCCTACCGCAGGCCCGTGGTGAATTTCCGGCTTAATGCCGCCAAGTGTTTGAGTTAGAGCATGAACAGCTCCAGCACTATCGCTGCCATAAGAAATTCCCGCTAAATGTGCTGCCATAGCCATATAATACCTGGCTTCCATATCTTTACCATTAGCTACTGCCCGGCGCAAATACTTGGCACAATACTCAATGGCCAAAAGGGCTACCGCATCAGTATGAGGCTGTGCATAATGGCAAGTATAACACTCAATTGCATGACAGAGTGCATCCATACCAGTACCTGCTGTTACATGGGGAGGCATATATGAATGTAAAACAGGATCTACAATAGAAACATGCGGTGCTAAGAGCGGGCCTCCTACATTAAATTTAAATTTACGAGCAGAGTCAGTAATAACTGCCCACATGGTAACTTCACTTCCTGTACCAGCAGTAGTTGATATTGTAATCAATGGAGCAATACGATTTTGCAAATCTCTTTTTTCAGCTTCCCAATCTAAAATATTACCTTCATGAGTAACCTCTACACCTACTCCTTTGGCAGTATCCATTGAACTACCACCGCCTAGACCAATTAAACCATCACAGTTATTATTCTGATAACTGGTAGTAGCATCTCCTACTGTTTCAACAGGAGGATTAGCTACTACTCTATCAAAAACAGCATAAGGAATACCGGCATCTTCTAAAGTTGTAATTACTTTGTTCAAAATGCCAGCATTAGCTACACCGGGATCAGTAACAATTAATGGTTTAGTAACTCCCAATTCTCTTATGGTTGCAGGCAGCTCACTTAAAACACCTACACCGTGTTTCATTATAGTAGGCAGCTCAAACCTTCTGGAATCATAATAAGTATTCATCATAAAAATACAACCTCCATTTCTTTTAATATGTTTTTATTTACTTAGCCGAAAAATATTTTCATTATTTAAATGCAGCTTTTCCAACATGTTTTTACCTGGCTCACCTTTTTCACTCCAACCACGTACTCTATAATAATCTGAGCGCATATAATCCATGTCTTCCTCAGATATCTTATGTCCTTTTGCAGGCCCGCTGGGCAGAGGCTCGTTTACAAACCTGGGAGGAAGCCTATCTTGTGTATAATCTATCCCCTCTCTCAAATTAAAGAGACGGGTCAAATTCCAAATTCGCTCTCCAACTTCCTCGAACAAATCTTCTTCCACATTACAACCAGTTGCAGCACTCAACAACCTTGCATAAGTAGCCGGCTGAATTCCAAAGCCCCCAAAATCACACTTTACTAAAGTATCCGTGCCAGCTAAATAATTTTGCAAATAACAGACTATTTCAGCCTTTTTCTCACAGCTTAAAGGATCTACCGGTTCTCCTTTCCACTTTTCATCACCAATATCATAGCCCAGGGGTAGTCCACGCTGGTGACAACCTCCACGATCTGCAGTCATAAAAGCTAAACCCATGCCAGTTGACCCCCGCGGACCCCATGCTGGAGTCTCTAAACCTTTTACATGTACAGCAAATTCCATGCTTCTTTCACTCAATCTTTCCGAAGCTCTTTTTACACCTTCAGCTAAAAGATTACCTAAATAGTCACTCCTGTGAGCTATAGCTTTCACCAGATAATCTGCTGCCTCCACACTACCAAAGTCGATTTTTACATTGTCTGGAGAATCAATTATACCCTTCTCACAGGCTTCCATAGCAAAACCAACTGCTGCACCTGCAGACATACTGTCCAATCCCAAACAATCACATAATTTCACTAAATGAGCTACTGCCCTTATATCGCTAATATCCAGGTTAGACCCAAAGAATGCAGCTGACTCATATTCAACTATATCAGTTGTTGTCCCGGCATACTTGCCAGTCCGAACAACTCCTATTTTGCTGCAATGTATTGGACACCCCATACAGGCTGCACTTTTCAACCAAAGGTAACGGGACTGCCCGGCATTTCCTAAATTCTCGCACTTTTCATACTGCCCATCTTGATAATTTTTGTAAGGAAGCAATCCGTTTTCACTGGCAAATGGGACAGTAGGTGCTGTGCCGTATTCCGCTAATTCTTGCACATCAGGGCTTGCAGCTAAATCATTTTGGGCAAACTTAATTCCTTTTTTTAATTCATCTAAATCATTTACTCTTACAACATGGTAACCGCGCAAGGCTATTCCTTTTAAATTTTTTGACCCCATCACAGCACCAGCCCCGCCCCGGCCAGCCTGCCGGTTATATTCGCAGCTGATAAGAGCATATTTGACTAAATTCTCACCGGCAGGGCCTATACTCACTATCTTTACACTATCATCACCCAGCTCTTTTTTTATTGCCTGGTTTACTTCAAGGGCATCCATACCCCCCAAATGTCCAGCCGGGCAAATTTCAACTTTATTGTCGTCGATCCATAAATATACAGGACTTTCAGCCTTACCCGTTATTATTATTCCATCATATCCAGCATATTTTATTTCAGGTCCAAAATGCCCGCCGAAAAAAGAATCTAAAAAAGTACCAGTTAGAGGTGATTTAGTAACTGCGCATGCCCGCATAGACGGGGCAGCTGTAGCAGTTAAAGGCCCGGTCATAAACATTAAAACATTATCCGGGCTTAATGGCTCAACACCTGGATAAAGTAAATCATATAAAATTTTTGCCCCGAAACCTTTACCTCCTATATATCGCTGCATCAACCACTGAGGAACAGGTATTTCATTTACTGTACGTTTACTCAAATCTACATATAAAAATTTTTCCATATATCCATTAGCCATTTTCATCTTCGCCCCCTGACATAATAAACTCAAGGGCCCCGGTAGGACACTCTTTAACACAAACCGGATCACCACCGCAGAGATCACACTTTACAGCTTTTAACCCATCCTGACTCCAATAAATTGCCCCTAAATAACAATATTTCATACAAATCCCACATCCCGTGCACCTGTCACTATCAATTGTCACAGCGCCTGTATTCTTATCTTTTTTTATAGCATTTACCGGACATACAGCAAGGCAATAAGGATTTTTACAATGCTGGCAGATTACAGGCTCATGAACAAGCTCTTCTTTTGTATGTTTAATCTGCAACAGGGAATACCGAGGGTTGTATCCTCCAGTTCTTCTTTCTGAACATACTAACTGGCAGATAGAACATCCTGTACAGAGATCAAAATTGGTTTTAATGAAATAAGTAATGTTTCTCACCCCTTAAAAAAGATAAGTCATGTTTTTAAATTTATTAATCCATTCTATCTATTTTTTTTTAATTAATCAAGTAGTTAAAAAAAACAAGTAGAAAAAAACTCAAAAATTTCAAAATAAGTATGGACACATAAAACATTATAAACTACAATAATTTTAATCAACAACTTTAAATCTTGACAAGGGTTGCTATTTTTTTTAAGATTTTTTAAACTGATTAATCAATTTAAAACGAGAGGGAGGGATTTAATTTAAGTTATAAAAATTAATATTTTTTATTTTAAAAACAAAGGGGGAATATATTATCAACCTGAAAAAAAAGGCTATTTTAATTAGTGTCGTTTTTTTATTTAGTATTACTACCGGACTTATTACAGCCGGCTGTGGAGAACAAGCTTCTGATGAAAAGACTACCAATCAAGAAAACTCTGATAATAAAACAGCACTCAAAGTTCAAAAAGAACTTAATTTCGGAATTGTTGAATGGCCTGGCGTTACCGTAAAAACCCATGTTGCTGAAGAGATTCTAGAAAATATTGGATATGATGTAAATATTCAAACCTATACTCAACCCATATTATTAAAAGGTCTTTCTACTAACGATGTTGATGTATTTTTGGGCGCCTGGTATGAATCATTAAAGTCCATGTTACAACCATACCTGGACGAAGGTTCTATTGTCGACCTAGGAAGCAACCTTGATGAATGTGAATACAGTTGTGCTGTACCGGCATACGCATACAACTCTGGAGTCAAATCCATGGCTGATTTAAACGAATTTGCTGAAAAATTTGACTGCAAATATTATGGTATTGAACCCGGCAATGACGGCAATAAACTTATACAAGAAGTTATTAATGATAACACATATAATCTTAAAGACTGGGAATTAGTAGCAAGTAGTACCCCGGCCATGCTTTCACAGGTACGTAAGTCTATTAAAAATAAAGAGTGGATAGTATTTAGTGCATGGTCCCCCCACTGGATGAATGTAGATTTTGATATAAAATACCTGGAGGACCCCGAAGGTGTCTGGGGTGAAAAACCTAAAGTGGGTACATTATGCAAGAAAGATCTTCCCGAGACTGACCCTAATGTTACCAAGTTTCTGAAGCAATTTAACATTGAAACTGACTACCAGAGTAAGTGGATATTAGAATATGATAAGAAAAACCGTAAAGCCGAAAAAGTTGCAGAAGAATGGGTTTCCAACAACGTGGACGTTGTAAGCAAGTGGCTTGAAGGAGTTAAAACTGTAAATGGCCAGGATGCTCAAAAAGCTATAAAAGATGCTTATTAAAAAAAAGGCGGTAAAATCCGCCTTTTTTTTAATAAGTTGATGGTCTACGTGCCTTTTCAAATAACGAAGAATAAGAACTCATTTTTGGCTTACCAGCCTATAATGCTCACCTCGCAAGCCCAATTAGTGCTATACTCAAGCTTTAGCAGAATTCCAGTCCCATTTGCTCTCCACAGCTAACGGAGAGACCTCCACTTTCAACTTTCATTAAGCTTTAATTCAAGTCGCTCGCTACAGCTTACAAAGTAAGCTATAGCCCGTAATTTTCTGTTAAACTAAAAAATTTCTCTTCTAACAAATCTGCTACACCTTTTATGTTCTTATAACTAAAGCACGGTACGCTGTCATCTAGATCCTCTATATCACCAGCAAGTGCAATTAATTCTTGCCTGGATGCCGCAGGTTTATTTCCAATACCCTTCCTACGAATTTCAATTTTAGGTTTATTTTCAGACTTAAACCCTTCGGTGATAATTATATCCATCTCCGACATATAATTACAAACTTCATCTAATATTTCAATTTCATTACACTTTTTAAACAGGGCAAAACCGGAAGACCCTGCCAGTGAAGTTATTTCTGCACCAGCCCGGGAATGTATCCAGGTATCTTTTCCTGGCTTATCTATATCTCCGTGGTGATGTTTTATAGTACCTACACGGTACCCCCTGTGCTTTAATTCCCGTACCAGCTGTTCTAAAAATGTAGTTTTACCCGAATTAGACCAGCCTACAACAGATATAACAGGCGGCTTATTCAATTTTCTCACCTACTCCAGCAATTAATCTTATTATAATTCTAACTCCAGGGTTCTTCCCCCTCCTTATCATAATGCCCACTCTTACCACCAGACTTGTGAACCAAATGTATATTTGAGATAATCATCTCTTTATCAGCTGATTTTACCATATCATAAACAGTTAATGCAGCTACAGAAACCGCTGTTAAGGCTTCCATTTCCACCCCGGTTTTTCCTGTATTACGAACGCGGCTTTCGATTTCTATAGTATCATCAGTCTTAAATTTAAAGTTAACATCAATTCCCGTTAATACCAGCGGATGAGTCATGGGAATTAAATGCCCGGTTTGTTTTGCTGCCATAATACCTGCTACACGAGCCACATTTAGGACTTCTCCCTTTTCTACTTTACCTTCTCTAATTAACTCCAGGGCTTGAGAATTCATACTTATTTCTCCCCTGGCTACTGCCTCACGCAATGTATCACCTTTACAGCTCACATCTACCATCCGTGCTCTTCCCTGGCTGTCTAGATGATTTAACTCGGGAAATCCCGGCATTCCACCACTCATTTTACTGTTACCGCTCAAAAAATCACCCTCCAATTTGAGACATTAACTTCATATGATCATCACACTTATCGGAAATTCCATGCTTTCGAGGTTTCATTTCAACTGCCCGGGCAAATATTTTTTGTAATTCTAAATAGCTGGCACCGTTTCTCAAGGGAGACCTTATATCTATTTCCCGATCACTTAACAAACAAGGCCGGATACCACCTGTAGCTGTTAGCCTCAAGCGATTACATTGAAAACAAAAATGATCGCTGATAGCACTTATTATACCTATTGAACCAGCAGCACCGGGAATAGTATAATACCTTGCAGGACCTGCCCCGCGTACCTTTTTAGATGGCTTAGTATTACCAAAAGATTCTTCTATACGGGCAATAATTTCCCCGGCAGGAACAAACTTTTCCATTGCCCACTCGTCAGATTCCCCTATAGGCATAAGCTCAATAAATCTAACATGCAGCGGGTAATCCATGGCTAACTTAGCTAGATCAATTATCTCATCGTCGTTTATTCCCCGCACAATTACACAGTTTATCTTTACCGGGGTTAAACCCAGGCGGAGCGCTGTTTCTATACCATTCCAGGCATCCTGAAAATTACCCACCCTGGTAATCTTCTTAAAACGATCAGGTTTTAAAGTATCCAGGCTTATATTCACCCTGTCCAGCCCGGAATTCTTCAAGCGTTCCCCAATTTGCTTCAATAAAGTACCATTTGTTGTCATGCTTATATCTTTAATATTATTGTTTTTAGCTATACAAGATATTAATTTATAGATTCCTTTACGTACTGTAGGTTCTCCTCCGGTAAGGCGTATTTTATTAATACCAATACCTGCTGCAGCATTAATTATTTGATTAATTTCTTCTATAGTTAACACTTCTTCGTGAGATAATTGTTTAACTCCCTCTGGCGGCATACAATAAACACAGCGCAAATTGCACCGGTCGGTTACAGAAACCCTCAGGTAATTAATGTCTCGCTGAAAAGAATCGTACACGCAATCACCTTCTCTATTTATAATTAATTTAATTAATTCCTTATGCTCATTTATACATAACGGTAATAAAAAATTAAAAACACTCCTGAAACAGTTTTCCTACTTCTTTATTCAAGTTATCCTTAAAAAACCGGTAACACTCCAACAGTTTCTGTGCTTCAACAGTTAAGACAGTACCTCCCCCGGTTTCCCCACCTACCCGGGTAAGTATCAGAGTCTTGTCCCAGCATTTTTCAAAATATTTAATCTTCCCCCATGCAGCACGATATGACATGTCCATCAAAACTGCTGCCCTGGAAATTGACCCGTATTTATCTATATAACTTAACAAGTTATATAGACCGTCTCCAAATACTGCACCGTTTTTTTCAAGCCATACTTTATGCCCTACTTTTACATCTTGAAGTAAATTAACACTTTCCACCGGATAATATACTACACGGGACAAGAAATCACCTTCTAATATTAATTATTATGAATTATGTCAATAAAATTTTTAATTACGCGAATATTCTTACACATTAAGAAAATCTAATAGATGTATATTGTTAAATTAATATACATTTATTAGATCTTACTAAAATTTGAGCAGTTCGTCCAGCTTTACCACTAGTTTGCTTTCTTCATCTTGATTTCACAAGTCTCATATGTCGGGCCCAGATCAACAATTTGCTGGCTAAAATGAGCTATTTCATTTAATAGATCACAGCTGCTTGACAACAACTTTAAGCGCCTGGTATCTAAATCAATCTCCTGGCAATTTTTGTAGGCTTCCTTGAACTGAATATCTCTGTAACCTGCAGCACCCCTGTTTGTACACTCGTCATCACAGTGAATTATTGCAACACCATAAAAACCCTGTTCCAAGTCGTCAAGTACCCACTTGCTGTTTAATGCACCACTGCACGGAAGTACAGAGAGTTTAAACTCCGCCGGACATTTTATTTCTTTTTGCAGATCCGGAAGCATTTCTCTACCCATAACCCTGCGGCATACATATAATTTAATTGGAACTTTACCTTGAATGTCCGGTACTGCCGTTTGCACATTATCCTTAAATGCACGAATGGTGATTGCCTGTCTCGGACAAGAAGCTGCGCACAAACCACAGGCCTGGCAAATATCAGACGGGATAAATGCTTCACTATCTACTGCCGCTACCCCGTAGGGACAAACTCTCATACAAGTTAAACATGCTATGCATTTTGTCAAATCTACTTCAGCACCCATACCGCATCTGAGACACCTGCTAGCCTCTTGAAGAGCTTCTTCTTCAGTATAACCTTTTTCGAAAGGCTGAAGGTTGTTTTTACGCTCTTCCGGTTCTGTTTGAGACAGCTGCAGGCGGTGCTGGACAACTATTCTTTCCGCTAGTTGCGGCTTTATCTTATCTAATACTTCGAATTTCCCCTGAGTAATTTGGACGTATTTACTATTAAGGTATGCCTCTACATTTTCAGCAGCTCTTCTTCCTGAAGCTACTGCAGATATAGCCGGGCCCGGCCCTTCTGCTACTTCGCCGCAAGCAAATACACCGCTAACACCTGTATCCAGGGTTTGTTTATTTATTTGAACATTACCGCGCGAATCAAGCTGCAGAGTATCTTTTACAAAATCCAGGGATGCTGCTTGACCTACAGACATTATCACATTATCGCCTGGAATAAATTCAAGATTACTGCTGTCAAACTGGGGACTAAACTTTCCTTCTTCATCAAAAACTCGCGTCACCTTGTGTATATGCAGTCCTGAAATATTATTTTCGCCTGCAATTTCAATTTCTTTCGGGCCCCAGCGAGTATACATTTCAATTCCCTCTTCCCGGGCCTCCTGTATTTCCCATTCATTGGCAGGCATTTCCTCCGGGGCTTCAAGGCAGACCAGTGTCACCGATTCAACCCCCTGGCGCAACGCAGTACGGGCTGCATCCATAGCTACATCTCCCCCGCCGATAACTATTACTTTTTTACCTATAGAAACAGAATTACCTAAATTTACACCCTGCAAATAATCCACAGCCGATAATACCGAAGGATTATCGCTACCGGGTATCGGTAATTTCTTACCTTTTTGAAGCCCAGCAGCCAGTATCACTGAACGGTATTTCTCTCGCAGCTGTTCCACAGTAACATCACTGCCGACCTCAACACCACAAAAGACTTCCGCTCCACGTTTTATTATATCCGATACATCTTTGCGCACAATATCCCGCGGCAGTCTATACAAAGGCAGTGATGCATAAAAGTGACCTCCCGGTTCTTCATGCCTGTCCAACACTGTAACAGAAAAACCCTGGCACACCAATTCATACGCCGCAGCCAACCCGGAAGGACCGCCGCCGATGACGGCTACATCTCCCCCGGGAAGACTTCTTTCTTCAAGTTTCTTTAACTGGTAATTTTTTTCTACATCGCTTGTACTTCCCTGTTCTACAGCAAAACGCTTCAACCCGCGAATATTCAGGGGCTCATCAATTTGCCCGCGCCGGCAATAATTTTCACAGGGATGCGGACATACCCATGCACAGACTGAAGGGAAAGGGTTTTTTTCCCTTATAATTTTATAAGCCTCTGCATACTCTCCTCTAATAATTGCATCAATATACCCCGGTATATTAGTATTCACAGGGCAGTTATGAATACATGGAGGAATAAAATACTGCATAACAAAAACCTCCCTATTGGCAATCAAGACCAATATAACTGCTTAATTAAAATTAATTACATCGTCAAGCTTTTCATCTTCAATATCAAATTTAGTATTGTGCGGCTTCAACTCTTCATTCTTAAAAAATTCAGGCAAGCGGTCATCCGCCGCGGTAAGCCCTGCCTGTTTATTAAATTCCTTTTCTACTGTCAATATCTGCTGTCCTAATGCTGTTACATCATCAGTAGTAAGTTTGATTCCGTACTGTGCATTAATCATGTCCACTACCGCAGGCAATCCTTCAGGATTATCCAGTATTGCAAAAGCAGCAAACAAACAAATACCTGTAGCATCTATCGCTGCTGTAGCAACTTGCAAATTACGGGAAAGTTCTGTCTGACCACTATTGCTTAACGGGTCAACATAACCACCTACTTTCAACATGTTAGAGGTAACAGCATACCCTGCAGTATGATCGGCACCCATGGGACTTGTTGCATAAGTAACCCCATTCCCTTTACAAGCTCTAGGGTCATAAGCTGGAATTCCCTGTCCCTTAACAGCCGGAACCCTGGTTACTCCAAAGATTTTACCTGCGCTGGCAGGCCCGCTGCCGATAATACGTCCCAGGTAAGTTCCTTTTTCCACTTCTTCTACTGCTTTTACAGCAGCTTCCCCATCACCAAATGAAAGTACTTCTGCCTCCATTAGCACCCCAAGAGTACAACCCACATCTATAGTATCTAATCCAACGTCATTACATATATAATTAAGCTTAGCTATAATATCCAGGTCATCTATATCTAAATTAGCACCAAATCCCCAGGCAGTTTCGTACTCAATAGGAGCACAAACTTTACCGTCCGGCATGGGATAAACATTGGAACAGCGCATTACGCACCCAGGGTGGCATGCATGAGTAGCTTTCCCACCCCGCTCCCGGGCAATTTCAGCCATTCTTTCACCGCTTATATTGTCAGCCTTTTCAAATCTTCCACCTGAGAAATTACGTACAGGAATTGCACCTGCATCGTTAATAATATTCATCAACACGTTAGTTCCATAAGAAGCAAGTGCCTGCCCGCTAACAGGGTGATCAAGCAATATCTTTGAGAATTTCTTGGCAGCAGAGTTAAAAGTATCGGCATCTTTAACCGGGGCATCAAAAATATGCGAACAATCTATAATAATTGCTTTTAATCCTTTTGACCCCATTAATGCACCAAGCCCCCCGCGCCCGGCATAACGACTGCTGTTCCCGTCACTATCATTGTTAGTTATACCAGAAGAAGGCATGAGCATTTCACCAGCAGGGCCAATTGTAATTACACCTACTTTATCGCCGTAGCGCTCACGGCAAATACTGGTAACCTCGTAAGTTCCTTTACCTGCCAGATCAGCGGCAGGCTTCAATTCTACCCCTTCGCTACTTAGATGCAGCACATAATTTTCTTTACTTGCAGGTTTGTTTTCAATAATAATGGCTTTAATATGCAAATTTGCTAATTTTTGAGAACTAATGCCGCCTGCATTTGCTTCTTTAATACCACCGGTTAAAGGACTTTTGCCTCCTATGGAAAGACGTCCAGAAGAAGGCGCCCTGGTACCGGACAAAAGGCCTGGAGCAATAATTAATTTATTAAAATCTCCAAGTGCCTCACAGGTAGGAGGTACTTCATCAACTATAACCTGAGAAGTTAACCCTCTTCCCCCTAGCAGCGCATACTTTTCAGGTAAATCTTCATGTCTAATTTTCTGGCTGCTCATATCAACCCTTAAAATTTTAAACATGCATTATCCTCCTTCTTTATACAGAAAACTTAATAAATTGACAAATTCATATCTTTTATTACATTATACAATGCAAAGAACATGCCATCTACAGGTTCCTTTTGACAGCTGTTTAATAACCGTTATGTACTACAGCAACACAACGCGGTGTATTATTTTGAAACACATGCCCCATTTTTGAACAAAAAATGGGGCATGATATTACTAAAAAACAACAGATCCTCCTGCATATGCAACTTCATATAGTTTTGCTATATCTTCAGCACCGATCTTTCTTGGATTAGTAAGAGTACAAGGATCATTAAAAGCATTCTTAGACATTTCACTTAATACTTTCTTGAAAGTATCTTCCTTTATACCTTCACATTCTTTTAGATTAAAAGGAATATTCAGCTTATTATTAAGCTCACGAACGGAATCTGCCAGGCTATTTATTCCCAGTTCTTTTTCAATTTCTTTAAACTTGCTGCTAGCCGAGTAGTTATATTCAATTAAATATGGAAGTAATACTGCATTGGCCAGACCATGAGGTGTACCAAACTGCCCGCCGAGATTATGGGCCATACTATGCACACAGCCCAAAGATGCATTAGTAAAAGCCATTCCAGCCAGAGTAGATGCATTGTGCATGTTTTCCCGGGCATCAATATCATGTCCGTTAGTATATGCAGCATAAATATAATCAAAGACTAACTTGATTGCTTTCACAGCAACAGAATCCGTATATGCTGAAGCAGCAGTTGATACATATGCTTCAACAGCATGGGTTAACGCATCCATTCCAGTATGAGCAGTAACATGAGGAGGCATTTTAGCCGGAACTAGCGGGTCCAGTATAGCAACATCAGGAGTCATCTCATAAGAAACAATGGGATATTTTATATGTGTTTCTGTATCTGTAATTACAGAAAATGCTGTTACTTCAGAAGCCGTACCGCTGGTAGAGGGAACAGCAGCAAATTTAGATTTTTGGCGTAATGGAGGTATAGAGTCAGGAGACAAAATATTCTCAAAAGTCAGATCGGGATATTCGTAAAATATCCACATTGCTTTGGCAGCGTCTATAGCTGAACCTCCTCCTACAGCTACTACCCAGTCAGGCGAAAAATCACGCATTACACGGGCTCCGCGGTTCACAGTTTCCACAGAAGGGTTTGGCTCCACACCTTCAAATGTAGTAGTTTCCATACCAGCCTCCTGAAGATATTCAGCAGCTTGCTCTAAAAAACCGCAGCGTTTCATAGAACTTCCACCAGTTACCAAGATGCCCCGCTTACCTTTCAAAGACTTAAGGTATTCTAGGGCTCCTTCACCAAAAAATATATCTCTTGGTACTCTAAATCCTTGCATTAAAATTACCTCCTTAAATATCTGAAGTATTCTTACTTTTCTTAAAATTACCAGTAGCAAATCCTGTACCAATATAAAAATATTGGAGAATATTCGTCTACAAAACTGAAACACCTAAAAGGTGAATAGTTATTTATGCCGGCATAAGAACTGTTAAATAAATGGTAAGCAGTATAAACATTAAACTCACGTAAGGACACACAAAGGATAACTGAAAGTGCTTTAACCTGGAACCACTGCAATATTTTGATACACTACTTTGTTCCAATAAAAAACAGCTGTAACATAAAAAAATCTCCATACAGCGTTTATTTTTTACACTTAATGGAGAAAAAATTTATTTTTTACTTATAACTTATTTCATACTTACTTAACTTGCGGTAAAAAGTATTGCGTCCTACCCCTAAAGACCGAGCTGCATTGCTTATATTTCCCCTGTAATAATTAAGGGTTTCTTTTATAATCTTCTTTTCCACTTCCTCCAGGGTTGGAGGAGGCGGCCCGTCAATTCCCTTCTGATTCATAAAATCTTTTATCTTGTCTTTTAATTTTTCCGCCAGCTTATAAGCAGTTAACAACTCTTCTTCTGAAAGCTCGTCCCAATTGTCCTGACTACTTAATATCTTTTTCAAGCCATTCACTATGTTTTTGCTGTTAAATTCTTTACTGCCAGCAATTGAATCCTTTCCAATTCCTCTAACTTCGTATAATATCTTATTCGAAAGACAGTCCGGCATAATTATATTATTCTCTACCATAGCCAGAGCCTGGTCAATAGCATTTAGCACTTCTCTCACATTTCCCGGCCACGAGTATTCCTGCAAAATCTGCATTGCTTCGGGAGATACTTGAATAGACTCCTCCGCCCCGGACTGCCTTAAAAAATAGTTTACAAGCATGGGAATATCTTCTTTTCTTTCCCTAAGAGGAGGGATTTCCAAACGTATTACATCCAGACGGTAAAACAGATCTTCCCGGAAAATTTTTTCCGTTACAGCTTGACACAAATCCACGTTACTGGCTGCTATTACTCTTACATCAGTTGTAATAGCTTTTTCACCGCCAACTCTAAAAAACTCGCCTGTTTCTAGTATTCTCAATAATTTTACTTGAATTGATGAACTGGATTCAGCTATCTCGTCGAGGAAAAGTGTCCCACCATTAGCAATTTCAAATATTCCCTTATGTAAACCTGAGGCACCGGTAAATGCACCTTTTTCATGCCCGAAAAGCTCACTTTCGAGCAAACTTTCCTGAAATGCCCCACAATTTATAGGTATAAAAGTATTATCTGCACGGTTGCTGCATCCATGTATAAACCTGGCCAGAACTTCCTTACCTGTCCCGGTCTCCCCCTGGATTAGTACGTTAATATTTTTTCCGGCAATTTTATGAGCTAGCGCGACTAAACGCCTCATTTTTTGACTTGACCCTACCTGGAGTCCCAGGCGAAAAGCAGCATTGAACCACTCCGGTTGCCCCTCTTCACCACCTGAATTCTGACACCCGTATTCCAGTGCTTTTTGTATTAAAATTTCTATTTGAGCTATATCATCAAATGGTTTTTCAATATAATCAAAAGCACCGAGTTGAATAGCCTTAACTGCTGTACGAGTTGTACTATACCCGGTCATAATAATGACTTCGCAGTATGGTTGTACAGCTTTTATATTTTCTAATATATCTAATCCACTGGTATTAGGAAGTTTTAAGTCAACCAGGGCTAAATGGAAATCCCATGTATCTAAATAAGTACTTATTTCACTACCATCATATGAAATATAAACAGTATATCCCCTGCGTTCTAATAATCTTTTAAAAAAACTCCCTATTTCAATTTCATCATCTATAACAAGCACTCTAGTCAACAATATCCCCCCTTACTGCGATGCATTTTTGTTTTTATATTATTTATTTACAGGCAGCAACAAACAAAACTTACTCCCTTCTCCTAACTTACTTTCTACTTCTATATTTCCACCGTGTGATTCTGCAATGCCAAGACTAACAGATAAACCCAGTCCTGTACCTTCATTAAGTTCTTTACTTGTATAAAAAGGATTAAATATTTTATACCTGCACTCAGGTGCAATTCCTTCCCCGTTATCTCTCACTGATATAAATACCGCCTTTTCTCCCATGTAATCACACTGGCCAGTTAAAACAATTATTCTCTTTTCATTTTCATTATTTTCCAGGGCATCCCTGGAATTTAATAATAAGTTCAAAATTACCTGGTCTAATTGGTGCCCGTTGGCCTGTATCTCCGGGAGTTCATTATCCAACTTTTTGATAATATTTATGTTATTGCGGTTTATTTGATATTTTACAAAACCAACTACTCTTTCCACCACGTCATTTATATTTACAAAAGATACAGGCCTCTCCTCCTGCCTCGAAAAAGTCAACAAATTCTGTATTATTTTTTTACAGCGCAGCCCACAGTTTACTATATCATTTACATATTCAGTATTTGGATCATCTTCTTCTAATTCTCTCAACAGCATTTGAGCATTACCTAAAATTGCCGTCATAGGACTATTTAGTTCGTGAGCTACCCCGGCAGCCATTTCACCAATTGCTGCCAGCTTGGCAGACTGCATTAACTGGGCCTCTACTTTTACCTGTTCTGTAACATCTTTCATGTGGTGGATAAAAGCATAAATTTCGCCCGTTTCATTAAACACCGGGTAATAAAAAACGTCAAAAACTTTCCCGGTAGAAAGTTGAAGCCTCCTATAAACCGATTTACTAGTTTTATACACTTCATCCAACAGGCATTGTTCACACTTGGTTTCGCGATTCCACAGCAGTTTATAACACTTAGTTTTTTGAGTTTTACTGTTTTCCTTTCCCCGAAGCACTTCTATACTTTTATTATAGCGCAATACGTTATAATTTAGATCTATTAAAGAGATAGGATCTATAACAGCATTAAAAGTCTCTTCCCATTCTTTTTTATCTTTCAAAACCTGGTCATACAACCTGGCATTTTCAATGCACATGGCTAATTGACCAGCTAATTGATTTATAAACTTTATTTCGTCACAATCATATGATCTTTCATTTTTTGAGCCCAGCAGTAATATTCCTATGACATTTTCCTTAACAATTAATGGAGCTATAACTGCAGATGAAAAATACAAATCTTTGACAGGAAGATTTTCTAATAATCTTATACTTTTAACCCTGGAATCATAAACTTTAATTTGTTTTTTATTAACTGCATCCCACAGCTCAGAATCACCAGGAATCTGCTCATTTTCACAAACATAACCGGGCACAAGGGCACTCATATACAAATTTTCCCTTTTTAACAGGGCCAGGCCGAGAAAGTCATAATGGATAGCCTGGGGAAATCTCTGATATACTCTCTTTAGAATATCTTCCCATGACATATCAATATTGATATCCTGGTTAATCTGGTGAATTATCTCCAGGCGATTATTTTGCTTTATTACTTCTTCACTTTGCTGTTTAGCTTCCAGGTAATAATTAAGTTTCGAAGAATTCACTCCTGTAAGACTTTCTATTGTTTTTAGTTTCTCGTCAAAAAGTCTTTCAGACATTTATATCCCCCATTTCTTGTTATCTGCATATATTTGCTACAGGGCTTGTTTAAACAAATTTATTATATCTTCTTCATAAACATCCCGGGGATTAGTTACTATACAGGCATCATTTAAAGTATTCTTGCTTATTCTTTTTATCATATCTTCTTTTAACCCCATTGCTGAAAGTCCCTGGGGTATGCTAATATCACGTACCAGGCGGCTAACTGCTTCTACGGCTTTTTCTGCACCTTCCCATTTACTAAGACCTTCTATATTCTCACCGAAAGCTTTTGCTATTTCGCAATATTTATCGGCACAGGCAATCATATTAAATTTCATGACGGCAGGAAGTAATACTGCGTTAGTTTCACCATGGTGAAGGTCTAAAAGCCCGTCTACCTGGTGAGTCATTGCATGAGCTACTCCCAGGATTGCGTTAGAAAAAGCCAGCCCGGCCTGCAAACTTGCCATTGCCATTGAAGACTTTGCTTCAAGGTTAGTTCTACAAGTCACGGATTCTCTTAAATTTCCTGCTATAAGCTGTATAGCATTTAATGCCTGGACATTTGTAAGCGGCGTTGCAGCCAGTGATACATAAGATTCTATAGCATGGCTCAACGCATCCACACCGGTAGCAGCAGTCAGCCTGGAACTTTTTGTTTGCAGCAAATAAGGATCTACTATGGCAATATCAGGAACCAGGGATTTAGAAATAATTGCCATCTTTATTTTACGGTTGTGATCCATTACAATTGCAAACTGAGATACTTCAGAACCAGAGCCTGCAGTAGTAGGAATCATGAGCATCGGGGGAAGAGGCCTGGTTATCTTGTTAACTCCCTCGAAATCTTGTATGCAACCTTCGTTAGTTGCAAGCATAGCCACAGACTTAGAAACATCTATCGGACTTCCCCCACCTACACCCAGGATCGCGTCACAACCAGAATCCAGATATTTTTTTACTCCTTTTATCACTTCATCATCCTTGGGATTACTTGTGATATCATGCCACACATGATACTCTAAATTTGCCTGGTTAAGATAATTAAGCACCTTTTCTATCCAGCCGGTGTCCATTATTCCCCTGTCAGCAACAACAAAGACTTTTTTAGAACCAAGGCGTTGTGCACTTTCTCCTATCTGGCTCAAAGCACCAAGCCCAAATATTATTTCTGGCGCAACAAATTTACTAATATTTAGCAACTGCACATCCCCTTATTTATTTCTAATTATATATATTACTTATATCTAATTATATTTTAACAGAACAATACGCTAAACTGTGTGTAAATTACTGCTTTATTATTTTGATTTTAAAGGTTAAACTTTAAAGGATATTTTTTTTAAAACGAGAATGTTGTAAATTCGTTTAATAATCAGTAAGGAGTGAACTCAACTTGTCCAGTACAAACAAACAAAAGAAAAACAGGATTATAATTACTGTTTTAGGACCTGACAAAGTAGGTTTAATATCCGGCGTAGCTAAAATTCTATCTAAAAATAATATTAATATACTGGATATTAGTCAATCTATACTGCAAGAATTTCTGGCTATGATTCTAGTTGCTGACATGGAAAGAAGTTACATTGATGTATCATCTTTAAAAAAAGAATTAGAAGTTAAAGGGGAAGAATTGGGAGTACGGATTGACACACAACACGAAGATGTTTTCAACTATATGCACAGGATTTAGGAGGTAAATCAATAATGTTTTCACTGCAAGAAATAGTAGAAACTTCCAAAATGTTTCAAGATGAAAAATTAGACATACGAACTATTACCATGGGAATAAATCTACGAGATTGTGCAGATTCCAACCCTAAATTCGCCTGTCAAAAAATTTATGATAAAGTAACCTCATTCTCCAAAAACCTGGTTAAAGAAGGAGAAAATATATCTAAAGAATTGGGAATTCCAGTAGTAAACAAGCGAATTTCTGTAACCCCAATTTCAATAATAGCTGAAGCTTCAAACACCAGTAATTATTTAATGTTTGCCGACACTTTAGACCGGGCAGCAAAAGAAGTTGGAGTTAATTTTATTGGTGGTTTTTCAGCCCTAGTTCACAAGGGAATTACAAGCGGCGATAAAAATCTTATCTCTTGCATACCACAGGCTCTTGCAAGCACAGAAAGAGTTTGTTCATCAATAAATGTTGCTACTACTAAATCTGGAATAAACATGGATGCAGTATATCAAATGGGACACATTATAAAAGAAACAGCTCAAAAAACTGAAAAAGAAGACGGGCTGGGTTGTGCCAAACTAGTCGCTTTTGCTAATGTTCCAGAGGATAATCCTTTTATGGCCGGGGCTTTTCATGGTATAGGAGAAGCAGAAGCTGTTATAAACGTAGGAATCAGCGGGCCCGGGGTAATACAAAGTGCTGTAGATAGAATACCGGGCACTGATTTTGGGACTCTTGCTGAAACCATAAAAAAAACTGCCTTTAAAATAACCCGCATGGGAGAACTGGTAGGACAAACAGCTGCTTCCAGATTAGATGTACCTTTCGGAATTATAGACATTTCTCTAGCACCAACCCCATCAACCGGAGACAGTGTAGCTGAAACACTGGAATCAATGGGATTGGAAAGCTGCGGAACCCACGGCACGACAGCTGCACTAGCTCTATTAAACGATGCTGTAAAGAAAGGTGGAGCCATGGGTTCTTCTTACGTGGGCGGCCTTTCAGGCGCTTTTATCCCGGTAAGTGAAGATACAGGCATGATAGAGGCAGTAGAAAATGGTTCCCTGGGAATTGATAAATTAGAAGCTATGACCTGCGTATGTTCCGTAGGCCTCGACATGATAGCCGTACCCGGTAATACCAGCCCGGAAACACTGGCTGCCATATTAGCTGATGAAGTAGCCATAGGTGTAATAAATCAAAAAACAACTGCTTTACGTATAATCCCTGCTCCCGGTAAAAAGGAAGGCGAATACGTAGAATTTGGCGGTCTCCTTGGGAAAGCTCCTATTATGCCGACCAATAAATTTTCATCAGCTGAATTCGTACGCCGGGGGGGGAGAATACCTGCTCCCATTCACAGTTTAAAAAATTAATCATGTACCTTTCCTCGTCCGCCCCGAGTATCTCCGCCTTAACACGGTTGCTAAAAGAGTTTTCATACTCCATTATGAGCCGGAAACTCATAGGCATTTTAAATCGAAAACTTTGCTGGCCGGGTACATAAAAAAAATGAGTGCTTATAAAAATAATAATTAGAAGCAAACAATTATTTCTAAGGAGGCACACATATGTATGACTGCATAATAATCGGTATGGGCCCGGCCGGCCTCACCGCAGGGGTTTACGCTGCCCGGAAAAACTTAAGCGTACTTATGCTGGGAAAACAATACGGGGGACAGGCAGTATTGACAAGCGAGATAGAAAACTACATGGGATTTGAATATATAAAAGGCCCCGAGTTAATGAACCGTTTTGAAGAGCAAGTAAAAAAATATCCTGTTGAAATGAGCAGAGAAGAAGTTAACAATATATATCAAGAAGATTCTTATTTTAGAATAGTATGTGAAGATGAAAAAGAATATCAGAGTAATACAATAATAATTGCAACAGGAGAATCTCCCCGCCGGCTGGGTATCCCCGGGGAAAAACGCTTTACAGGGCAAGGCGTAAGCTACTGTGCTACTTGTGATGCACCACTTTTCTCAGGTAAAAAAGCAGCTGTAATAGGCAGCGGAAATGACTCTATAGAAGCTGTTCACGACTTAATAAAAATAGCTGAACATGTATACTTAATATCTCCGGAAAAACTATCAGCAGATAGGATACTGGTTGACAAAGTAAATAAGGCAGATAATCTTACCAGGTTAATCGGCTGGACCATCAACAAGATTTCCGGGGAAAACATGGTTAACGAAATTACACTGCAGTCATCAGAACAAGATGAAAAACAAAGTTTATACATCGACGGCATTTTTATAAAATCAGGCACAATACCTAATAGCAGTATAGTTAAAGACATGTTAGAATTAAACCAGAATAATGAAATAAAAGTTGATTGCAACTGCACTACTTCTATTCCAGGAATATTTGCTGCAGGAGATGTCACCAATATTCCGGAAAAACAAATTATTGTAGCAGCAGGAGAAGGAGCTAAAGCTGCTCTCAGTGCTAATAAATACCTGCTAAAACAAAATAATACAGATATACCAACTGGCATAGAAACTAGCCATAATATTTTTGGATACAATCAACTCCCAATGCATTAAACAAGTTTAGTTATATTATATAAAAAGAGGACGCTGAACTATTTATGCAAAAAAATAATTATCCCTTACTGGCTGCCGTTTTGGTAGCCGTTATTTTCGGTTTTTCCTTTATTTTTACTAAAAACGCGCTGTTTTACCTAAGCCCTTTTCAATTAATTGGCCTGCGCTTCGCCACCGCAGCATTATGTATGACTTTTCTTGCAATAATTAAAATAATCCCCCTGCACTTGCGCCCCGCACACATGAAAAACTTGTTAAAAATAGCAATCTGGCAGCCAGTAATATATTTTACCTGTGAAACTTACGGTATAAAATACACTTCAGCGTCAGAATCAGGCATAATTGTTGCTCTAGTTCCAGTAACAACGGCAATACTTTCCCTGATTATTTTAAAAGAAAAAATAAATTTTAAGCAGGGTATATTTATAAATGCTGCAGTAATAGGCGTTATAATAATGACATTAGGAAACCCAGGTGCTGCATGCGAAAAACAGTCCTCTCAATTTTTGGGTTTTTTAATACTTTTTGGAGCAGTACTAGCTGCCGGTTTTTACAATATCTTTAGCCGCCGTGCTTCTACATGGCACAGCCCGCTAGATATCACTTTCATTATGATGTGGCTGGGAGCCATAACATTTAACCTGGTAGGTATTCTACAAAGCTGGTTTAACGGGAATTTAGCCAATTATGTTTATGCCATTAAACAGCCACCTGTAATTACCAGCATTTTATATCTTGGCATACTATCTTCTATAATAGCATTTTTTATGCTCAATTACACTTTATCAAACTTAACTGCTTCTCGTACCGCGGTATTCCTAAACCTTACACCTGTAGTTTCCGTACTGGCCGGCGTGTTTTTTCTTAATGAACACCTGGGACCGTGGCAGTTGTTAGGAGGAGGAATAATATTACTTGGAGTCTGGGGTACTAATTACTTTACAGAAAAACAAGATACATTAAATGTTTCCGAAAATAAACAAGCAGACATTTCTCCACCCTTCAATTAAGTTTTTATTAAATTAGTCTGCGTACAGTTTCAACTAGAAACAAAAAATATCTACAAAAAACAGATATTAGTATTAATTAAACCTTCACAACGTAGTATGAAAACTACCGGGCTTGCCGTCGACCCGTAGAGAGTAAATTGAATCAAACAGTTGCCAGGCTTAACGGACTGAAATTTTTGGAAAAAGAGAAGTTTTCATAAATCGAAATCATACCTGAGAAAATTCCCCAAAAACAGGGCTTTTGAGGTTGCCCAGTGAGCCATGAATGGCGAATAGAGCGGAAACCCCTTGATCCCGAGCTTTAGTTTGGCCTGTAAGGTGAATGGAGTGAACGAGAGTCAATGGCAAGCAGTTAAAATTGAGTTTTCGAGTTAAACTTTACTCTATCCATTATGCTGCCCAGTCTTTTACCGGGCTTTCCTTCTTTAAGCAATAACTCCACACAGCTTTTCAGGTACTCTAGTACATGGTCTTCACCAGCCATGGGAGACAACCTGCTTGCTAACCTTGGATGACGGCCCAGTTTCCCCCCTGCCAGCACATTGAACCCCCTTTCCTTTGCCTGCATAACACCTTCAGGACAGATATTTATACATTGCCCGCATTTGAGGCACACACCATAATCAATTACTATATTCCCACTTTGGTAGTTTATCGCTCCCTCTTTGCAGGACTCTACACATTTTCCGCATTGAGTACAACCTTCTCCTACTTCCGGAATCACTTGCCCCTGCACACCGAAATCCTTTATCTGGGGTTGACTGCAGGAATTAGGGCAACCTGAGAGAGAAATTTGGAAAACCTGATGATGCATAGGCTTAGCTGTATTCAGGCGGCTTACCTGCCGTGAATTAAACTGCTTATTTTCCATAACTTGACTCAATTTATTCTCCAGGTTGTCCAGGTCTACTACCCGGTTGGAGCAGTGAAAACACTTTTTTATAATAAAGAAATCGCTAATTTCCTCCCCCTCCTTTGTTCATTTACTACTATGCAAGAGTTGGTGCCTGTCAGCAACTCTTTATTCTCTAATATTAGCTGGTCCTGAAAAATACTCTACCAAGTACCCGATTATAACAATAGCTATAAAAGTCATGGTTAACCTTACCACAGCAAAGGCAGGGCCCAGGAACTGGATTTCCACCATAATTTGCGGCACCTTTGCTGCTGCCCAAGCCCCCAGGAATACAGCAACATTGGAAACCCGGGCCCCCTTTTTTAACAGGGCTACTGCTATGGGAAAGGCAATGTACAGGGGCCCGGTCGGAGCTGTTCCGAACACAAAAGCCAGTACTATACCCCTTATTCCTGATCCCGACCCCATTTGCTTTTTTACCAGTGACCTGGGAACCCATACCTCAAATAATCCCATTAAAAGGAGTACAGCCGGCACTATAAGTATCACCTGGAGCAGAAAATTACAAGTCTCAGGCAAAATATCTACCATTTTACCCGGCCATATAATTCCTACCATTGAAAAAACAACCACCGCTGCGGGCAAGCTCCAGTATTTTTTCCAAAATTCCTTCATTACAGCACCACCCCTACAAGCACACCCAGGATCAGCGCAAAAACAAAACTCAGGCCGTTGCGCCACAGTGTAAAGCGAAGTCCCAGCTCAGAAGCTTCCAGTGGTGCAGTAACCACGCCCACCATGGTCAGCGTGGTAACAAAAGATGCTGCTATCATAACCGAAGCTCCCTGGTCAAGCAGCGAACCGGCAAAGGGAAATGCAACAAGGCCGGGGATAAACGCCACCGCTCCTACTGCAGCCGCACCAAAAACACCCAACAAACCAGAACTATTTCCCATGTAATGTGAAATGACTTCCCGGGGAACAAAACCCATTACCATGCCAATAAAACCGGCTATAGCCAGTGTGGGGGGAAGCATGCGTTTCAACATCATCCAGGTTACTTTGAATGCTTTCATTGTTCTATCCCTGTCATATACCAGTGAAACACCCAGGCAGAGAACTACTATTCCGTATATTATCACAAGGACCATACTGCTCCTCCTTTATGCTTGTAAATGTCTTTGGTCCAATATTGAAGACCCTGGCCTTATAATTTTTTTCAAATCATCAAAAACAGTGTATACTACTGGAACAACTACCATGGTCAACAAAGTAGATGCCAATATGCCTCCTATTATCGCAGTTGCCAGTGGAGAAAACCTCTCTGAACCCAGGGCTAATTCAAGTGCCAGCGGGAGCATACCAGCAACATCCGATAGTGCAGTCATCATAATAGGGCGGTAGCGCACGGAAACGGCATTAAAGACAGCATCCTTACGCCTGCATCCCGCATTACGTTCTTTTATTATATAATCAATTAATAGAATAGAGTTATTAACTACTGTACCGGCAAGCAAAATTAAGCCCAACAATACTGGCATAGATACAGATTTTCCAGCTGCCAGCAAAGCCAGAGCTACTCCGGCAAGTACCAGTGGAATAGCCAGCATGATAGTAACTGGATGTACAAAAGACTTAAACTGCAGCATAAGCACCAGGTACACGAGAATAACTGCCGCGCCCAGTGCAGAAAGCAAATCCGACCTGGCGGACGCAAGGTCCGCTTGCTCACCGGCAATTTCTATGCTGTACCCCTCGGGCAACTGTACCTTCTGTACCTTCTTTTCTATGTCTCCCATTATGTGACTAAAAGGCCTGCTGTACGTGTCTCCCAATACATCTATAGTACGCTGCATATTTTCCCTGGTCACCAGGTCCGGGCCCGGAGCTATTTTCATTATAGCTACTTGTTTTAAAGGAAACTGTATGCCCAGGGGAGAAGAAAGGCGCAGCTGTTTAAGATCTTCCAGGTTTTTTCGCTGCTTTTCCCGGTAGCGCACATTAATATCCACTTCTTCCCCTACCAATTCCGAAGCCGGGCTCCCTTCGATAACAGAGAAAACTTGCTGCTTAACATCTTCCGGGCTCAGTCCTAGCTGTGCAGCCCGTTCTTCATCCACATCCACTTGTATTTCCGGGTTTTGCAAGGACCAGCTTTTGCGCAGGTTAACTCCCCCGGGGACTTTCTCTAACTTCTTCATCACTTGCCCGGCCAGGTGATTTAGTACTTTGGGGTCCTTACCACTGATGCGTATATCTACGGGGGCGGCAGTGGTAGCTACGGCAGTATTCCCCTGCTCTTTGACCACAAACGTGTCAATCCCGGGGATTTTAGCAATTTCACCGCGCAGCTGCTCCTGGATATCCCATATACTTTTTTCCCTTTCCTTCCTGGATGTAAAATTTACCGTAATATAACCCTGGTTTGTATCCATTACTCCTGATTCACCCAGGTAAGAACTTCCTTTTTCATAACCAAGCCGGGTATTATAATTAATTACTTCTTTTTCCTTATCTAAAATTGATTCTATTCTACCGGCCACAGCGGTAGTTTCCTGTAAATTCGTTCCGGGCCGGGTTTGGAAAGAAATAAAGGAGGTCCCGGCATCCATCGAAGGGAGTACTTCCATTCCCAGCCCGGCTATTAAGCGCGCACCGGCAAAAAGTATCAGTACTGCCAAAATAATAGTTACAGTACGCCTTTTAATGGCTTTATTTAAAATCGCCAGGTAAAAACTTTTAAATAAATTAATTCCCCGAAAAAAAGGAATAGCAATAAAACCGGCCATCTTTTCCCCGGCCACCCAGGTTCGCCCGTGCAGCAATACCACCAGCAGCGGAATTATAACTACAGAAATTAACAGGGAAGACAATATTGCCATAATCAAAGTTGACGATAAAGGACCGAAGGTTTTTCCTACAAACCCTTTTTGAAACAACATCGGTACTAGTACTACTACCGTAGTAATCGCCCCGGCAAAAAGGGGCAGCATAATTTCAGCAGTACCGTCCACTGCCGACCGGTAAAAATCTTTTCCCAGTTCACTACGGTGCCTGGATATGTTTTCAACCACAACAATGGAATTATCAACTACTATACCGACACTTAAAATCAATGCAGACATGGTAATCATATTTAACTCTTTGCCAAAGACATTCATCAAGCCCAGGGTAGACAGAAATGTCAAAGGCATAGATAACGCAACCACCAGGGATTCATTAAGGCTGACAATAAACAAAAGTATAACCAGCACCGTAAGTACCAGGGCATAACCTATACTACCAGTCATTCCGCTTACCACTTGCCTGGTAAAGGTTGATTCGTTATCCGCTGCATTGAACCCAAGATAAGGATAATCTTTTTCCAATGCATCTACTTCTTCCTGTACGGCATTCACTACCTTTACAGTATTGGCATCGTCTTTTTTTAAAACATACAGGGCAATAGCTTTTTTACCATTCAAGCGGTAAGCACTGTTAGTATCTTTCACTGCATCCACTACTTTGGCAACATCGTCCACCCGGACAATACTACCTTTTCGGGCGGCAATAACAGTTTTTTGAATTTCTTCTACACTGGCATATTCCCCGGTAAACCGTATGGTATATTTTTTGTCACCGTAATCAATGGAACCGGCAGAACCGGATGAATTCTTTTGCTTTAGCGATTTTGCTACCTGTGCCGGCGCGATATGCATTGCCTTTAGCCTTTCCCGGTCCAATTGCACGTTTACCTGTCTTTGATGCCCTCCAAAAACATCAACTACCGCTACACCTTCAACCAACTGCAAACGATCCTTAATTTCATCTTCGGCCAGGGAGCGCACCCCGGTTAAATCAACTTTATTGCCGGTTAACCCGTAAGTGATCACCGGGCGGTCAGAAGTGCTGAATTTTAGCACCCTGGAATCAGGAAGGCCGGGAGGCAGTTCCCGGCCTTCCATAGAAATTGCATTTTGAACATTTACTGCTGCAATGTCCAAATCCGTACCGTATTCGAATTCTACCCCGATAACTGAAAGCCCGTTTTGAACAGTGGATTTTACCGAACTCACATCCTCTAAGGTAGCAAATTCTTCTTCCATCGGCTCTGCCACATCCCGGGCCACATCTTCTGCTGCCGCACCCGGGTAAGAAGTTAGCACATTAACCGTGGGAGGTGAAGTATTGGGAAAAAGGCTTACCTCCAGGTTCTGCTGGGCATAAATGCCGCCGGTTATTATGACCAGTACCAGTGCAAAAACAGTATAGCGATGGCGAAGAAAGAGATCTGGCCGCTTCAAGATACAAACTCCCCTTTCGGTATATAGACTTGCTTTCCGTCATAAAGCTGTGGGGGAGGATCTTTAACGACTATTTCCCCGGCAGATAAACCTTCTGTTATTTCCACATTGTGCTTACCTTTTATCCCGGCGAAGACCTCCTGTTTTACTACGTGTTTTCCCTTCACCTTGAAGACGAATTTATCTCCGTTTCGTTTTTGTACAGTACGTGCCGGAACAAGCAGTGCTTCATTTTCGTGATTTAAAATAATAGATACGCCCGCACTCATTCCCGGGCGCGGCATATTCTCAACATTAGTATCAGCGGGTAAATCAATCTCTACTACGGCCGTTCGAGTTGAAGTATTCACCGAAGGGTAAATTTCTTGCACACTGGATTCTATTTTACTCCTTACACCAGGCAGCTTTATTTTTACCTTTGTGCCCCGGTCGAATCTTGCCAGGTCTTCTTCAATAATATTAACCATAACCTGCAAAGAACCGGTACCAGCTATCTTAAGAACCGGTTTCCCCGGGGCAGCCATTTCCCCTTCTTCCATAATCTTGCCGGTTACCACACCGGACAGCGGAGAATATATAACTGTATTATCCAGCCCCTGCCTGGCTTCTCGCAGTGCCGCCCTGGCTTCTTCTACCCCGGCCCTAGCCTTGTTCCTTTTATAGAGAATGTTTTCATATTTTTGTCGGGAGACAGCTCCTTTTTTCCAAAGGACTTTATATGTTTTAACTTCCTTCTCCCAGTGTTTTAAGTCAACTTTTACCTTTTGCAAGCGTTTTTCCAGTTTATTTATTTTTTCAGGCAGCCCGCTGTCATCCAATTTTATCAATAACTGTCCCCGGCTAACCCGGTCCCCTATACTGCATTTTACCGATTCAATTCCGGCCATTATTTTGGGGGCAAGAGAAATTTTATGCTCCGCCCGGACTGTACCGGTATAAGTGATCACATCACTTATGGCTCCCTTTTCCACTTCAACAGTATTAACAGGAACTCCCACGTGCTCCCTTTTAGGAACCTCCTGTATAGTCTTTAACCTGTTCATTGCAAAAAAAACAATGCCGCCAACTAGAACTATCCCCGCCAGCAGGACTAAAAATTTTTTTATTTTTTTTGAAGAAGTATTATCATTATCCAAGTTAATCCCCCCTTTTTTACTGATTAATTCATATTTTAATCGACTCCAGCTGTCAGCAAAAAGTAATATATCCTCCCCGCCAATTGGCATTGTCATCCTGTTCCAATATGTAATAGATCCGACTTGGTCAGGGTATCATGTACATATTCCAGGGCATCACCTAAAGTTTGTTCCTTGTTTTTGTAACCTGGCTGTCAGAAAAGTTTTGATACTCCGTTGTGAGCAAAAAGCTTGTAAAATATTATATAGGGTCAAAGCCCCTTGTTCAGTGATATACATCACACGGAAACCATTCCTTGCCTGCATAATAAAAAAATCCCCGGGCAGATTTACCTGCAACCAGGGACTTTTTCTATCATTAATTGATCATACCGCATTTTCACTTATTTTCGTACATAAAGTTAAAATACTTTCTTCCCGAGCTTAGTAATGTCGGGCAAATGGGTAGGAATTCTTTGAGCTTGAGTGTTAGCTGGCTTATAAAGTGAATAGAGGAGTGTGGTGAGCATGTAAATTTTCATGCTCACCTTTTTTGAGCAAATGCTCATGAGCTAATTTTTGTTAGGCCGACAGCACTCTCCGCTCCCTAAAAAGCTATGGTTTTAAACGCAAAATAAGATGAAAGGGACGGTGGATTTCCGGTAGGTAGCGGAGTCTAGGTCCGTTTTGCTAGCCCGTCAAACCCCGAACCCCCGGCTACTAAAGGCGTAAAAAACTTGCTGTGCACTATCATAGAGCGGGTACCTAAAACATACTTTATGCTCAAATTAAAATACGTCCAGCACTCAGCCCATTTCTAATGCAGGAAAGACAGAAGTAAAAATATACTACTTATAGCACAATTTTTTAAAAAAGCGCACTGAGTGCTGGACTGGAGGAAACCACCGGCCCTCCACCCAGCTGTTAGAAGAGTTTTCATACTCAGTTGTGAGCAGACGTTCGTGGAAGTTTAATTCAAACAATCTGATTCAATAATATACTTAATTGGTAACTTTTTTCTTATTCTTGTTAATGCATTATCAACTGTTTTTTTTGCAATACCGTATTCTTTCTCTAAAATCGGAGACACACGGTAATATCCCAACTCTCTATAATAAATTACATTTTTTAATACTTGCGCTTCAATATTAGTAAAACTAAATTCTTCAAAAATATAATTTATGTAATCATTAAAATAAATATCTTCAAAAGAAACACCGGCCTTAGAATCCTGCAAAATGTCTTTAAAATAAACACCTAAACCTTCACCAATTTCCTTATCTATAGTTACCGTAAGACCTCTCTTTTTTTTACAGCACATATGTTTTCTTATATTTAAAAAATGTTTTTCTATTCTCATGGTAAAATAAGAATCAAAACTAGCTTTCTTAGTATCATCATACTTATTTAAGGCATCCCATAATATGAAATAACCTTCCTGTAAAATATCCTCACGTTCCATTCTATTGAAAATATCATACTTTCTCGATAAATAAATTATTAATCCACTGTAATAATTCATATACTCTTTGAAATAATTATTATTTATTTTATTTTCATCTATAACTGTAGAATACAAATATGTTTTTTTAGAATCCTCATACACACTTACCTGTGTATTCATTATTTTCATCACCCCCCGGAAATTTTTACCGAGCAAAAAATTAAGGCTTATTCCTTCAATAAATACTTTCATGTAAAATTATGTCGTAATAGTCTTTTTTTTAGAAGAGACTTAATTCCCGTCAGATTAGGACTAAAATCCTATTATTGCTAGCTAAAATTAAAACAGTTAAAATAAATTATTAAACTTTTTCTTTATTTACTATAAAGATGAAGGGAGAAAAAATTTTGTCTAGTTTTATTGAAGAATTGAGGAATATAGAAATTTTTACAGCCTTAAGTGATGAACAATTACAGAAGATAAGTGAATTAGTTATAAAACGTTTTTACACCAACGGTAATATAATTTTTCTAGCAGGTGAACCAGGCGAAGGAGTATTTTTTTTAAAATCCGGACGGATCAAGATTATTAAAAATGACAGGGAGGGAAGGGAGCAAATTCTGCATTTCATTAACCCGGGAGAAACATTCGGGGGAGTCGTACCTTTCGGAGATAACAGCTATCCAGCTACAGCAGCAGTAACAGAACCATCCGAAATTCATATTATACATAATCAAGACATGGAAAAGTTAATAATAGAAAACCCTGAAATAGCCGTTGGCCTGTTAAAAATAATGGCCCGGAGATTGCGTTTTTCTCAACAACAAATCAACGATTTAGCTTTAAAAAACACAACAAGCAGGATGGCCAGTATGCTGTTATATCTTTCTGCAGAACATGGAACAAGAACAAGCAGGGGAACTAAAATTAATATATCTCTAACCAAGCAAGAATTGGGTAAACTAATCGGTACTTCCAGGGAAACTGCTAATCGAATATTAAATAAATTTGAAAAACAAGAAGTAGTTGAAATCCACAAGAAAATTATCTTTATTTTAGACAAGGATAAACTTAAGTCGTGGATTATGGAATAGTAAAGCAAAGTTGGTGCCCTTAACAGCACCAACTTTTATTATTCTCTGATCTGTCCCTCGCCAAAGATAATATATTTCGAGGTTGTTAATTCTTTAAGTCCCATAGGACCACGGGCATGCAACTTTTGAGTGCTAATACCTATCTCTGCCCCGAAACCAAACATGCCGCCGTCAGTAAAACGAGTTGAAGCATTTATATATACTGCTGCAGCATCAACTTCCCGGTGAAATCTGCGCCCTTTTTGATAGCTATCCGTAATAATGGCTTCTGAATGACCTGTGCCAAACTCATATATATGGTCTAATGCTTCATCTATATCCTTAACTACTTTAACAGACAATACCAGGTCTAGAAATTCCGACGAATAGTCTTCTTCAGTAGCAAGATTTGCCCAGGATACATGTTTTTGAGTTTGTTCACATCCTCTTATTTCTACACCAGCCTCTTTAAGTTTCTCAGCAGCTGCAGGCAAAAAAGCTGCGGCGATATCTCTATGAACAAGCACTGACTCCAGGGCATTGCAAACCCCGGGGCGCTGGCATTTTGCATTTACTATTATATCCCTGGCCATTTCTAAATTAGCTTCATTATCCACGTAAACATGGCAATTCCCCACCCCGGTTTCAATTACCGGAACAGTAGCATTTTCTACAACAGTTCGAATTAAACCTGCGCCTCCCCGGGGAATTAATAAATCCAAATAATCCTTGAGCTTAAGCATATAATTAACAGCAGCACGGTCAGTATTCTCAATTAGCTGTACAGCCGCAGATGGTATTCCCGCAGCTCCAGCAGCCCCGGCAAGCACCCCGGCCACGGCCTTATTAGAATTTATTGCTTCTGATCCTCCTCGTAAGACTACAGCATTGCCTGTTTTCAAGCAAAGCCCGGCAGCATCAGCCGTAACATTTGGACGTGCCTCGTAAATAATACCTACAACACCTACAGGTGTACTGATACGCCCTATCTGTAAACCATTTGGCCTTGTCCACATTGATTCTACGACTCCTACCGGGTCATCAAGAGAAGATACTTTTTCCAACCCGGCTGCCATATCATTAATCCGTTCCGGAGACAGGCTAAGGCGGTCAATAAGTGCCCTGGATAAACCTTTTTCTCTGCCGGTTTCCACGTCTTTAGCATTTTCCTGCAGTATGTAGTCATTATTATCTCGCAGCGCTTGTGCCATGGCATTTAATGCTGTATTTTTTTCATTAGCAGATAAAAAAGAAAGCTTTCTTGCAGCCTCTTTAGCTTCTTTGGCTTTATTAAAAACTTCCTGTTCCATGTATCAACAACTCCCTTCTTAAATATCTAAAACTAAATTATTGCGGTGTATAACCTCATCAAAATCTTTATAACCTAGTATTTCGATTATTTCTGCTGTTTGTTTCCCTTTAATGGCATTCAAGTGGTCAATGGAGTAATTAACAACTCCACGCGCAATCTCCATGTCTTCAAAATAAACGCTTACTGTATTGCCCACGTCAAATCGCCCTTCTGTCCCAATAACTCCAGAAGGCAGCAGACTTTTACCGTGTTCCATGAGGGCATTAGCTGCTCCCCTGTCTACATTTATCTTTCCCTGCACCCCTGATCCATAAGCTATCCATTGTTTCTTATTATCAAGTTTTACGGATGGCCAAAAGGCAGTACCTACTTTTTGGCCATCCAGGATTTGTTGTAAAATATTATTTTCACCGGTACGGGCAAGTACAGTTACCATACCTGAGTGCATTGCTACTCGTGCTGCCTGAATTTTAGTAACCATCCCCCCGGCCCCTAGATCTGTACCGACCCCTCCGGCCAGGGATTCAATTTCAGAAGTTATTTCATTAACTTCTGAAATGAGATATGCATTTCCATCTACCCTGGGGTCACCGCTGTAAAGACCTTCAATATCAGAAAGCAATACCAGCATATCTGCATCTATGGCACCACCTACAAGTGCTGCCAGGTTGTCATTATCTCCAAACTTTATTTCTTCTACAGCCACAGTATCATTTTCATTTATTACCGGGATTACCCCCTGCTTAAAAAGTGCCCTGATTGTATTGCGAGCATTTAAAAATCGCTTGCGGTCAGAAAAATCTTCCCTGGTAAGCAAAACTTGACCTACTATAACCCCGTATTCTGCAAAAAATTTTTCGTACATGTGCAAAAGGACTCCCTGGCCAACAGCGGCAGACGCCTGTTTTTCGGGAATATCACGGGGACGCTGCTGCAACCCTAGTTTTCCAACCCCGGCTGCTATAGCACCTGAACTAACTAATACTATTTCCAGTCCGCGGTTGTACAGGTCCGACAGCTGTCGTCCCAGGCATTCCAATTGATAAAGGTTAAGCTTTCCAGTTTCATTGTAAGTAATTGAACTGGAACCAACCTTTACAACTAGCCTTTTGACATTATTAAGATCTCTTTTTAGACTTTCCATTTTATTACCTCAATTATAATATTTATACTAATATAACACAGTACAATTACTCTACAAAATGAAATTCAAAATCACCTATACGCACCAGGGCCCCATTTACAGCACCGGCATCCCTCAAAGCATTTTCCAGCCCAATAACCTTCATAATACGCTGTAAACGATGCAGAGCCTCTTCATTCTCCAGATCAGTCATGGATACATGCTTTTCAATTTCTTTCCCCTGCACTACAAAAACCCCGTCCTTCTTATCAATCGTAAACCTGGGCTGGTACCGGTGAGTAACTTCTTCTTTTTCCTCCTGCACCTCTGGCAATTCTTCCGGTATTTCATGCAGCATTTCCAGAACTTTATATACAAGGTCATCCAAACCTTCCCCGGTAACAGCTGATACCGGGAATATCTCATACTCCCCTTTTAACTCTTCCTTCAACAATTGCACTGTTTCTCCAGCCCCTGGTATATCCATTTTATTAGCTGCAATTACCTGAGGTCTTCTGGCTAATTGTGGACTATACTGTTTCAGCTCGTTATTTATTATACTAATATCATTCAGTGGATCACGTCCTTCGCTCCCCGAAGCATCTATTATATGTACAAGCAGGCGAGTACGCTCGGTATGACGCAGAAAACGATGCCCGAGACCTACTCCTTTATGCGCACCTTCAATCAAACCTGGTATATCTGCTACTACAAACGCCGTATCTTCTATTTTTACAACACCTAGATTGGGTTTTAATGTAGTAAAATGATAACTCGCTACTTTGGGCTTAGCTGCTGATATATGTGATATTATAGTTGACTTTCCTACATTGGGAAAACCTATTAAAGCAACATCCGCCAGCAGCTTTAATTCTAGTTCTAACCAGCAATCTTCCCCTGGCTCACCTTTTTCCGCGAAAGAGGGAGTACTGTTTCTGGATGATGAGAAACGGGCATTTCCCCTGCCCCCACGTCCCCCCCGGGATACTACAACTTCCTGTCCTTCTTCTAATATATCTGTATAGATTTCCCCGGCACCTGCATTCTTCACTATGGTCCCAACCGGGACAGAGAGGACCAGATCTTCTCCAGCTTTACCGTGCATGGTTTTCCCCTGGCCGTGTTGTCCCCTTTCTGCCTTATAATGCTTCTTATACTTAAAATCAACAAGAGTTTGCAGCCCGCGGCTGCCGCAAAGTATAATATTACCTCCCCGGCCGCCGTCACCGCCCCAGGGGCCCCCCTCGGGGACATACTTTTCCCGGCGAAAAGCAACACATCCATTGCCGCCGTCTCCACCTTTTACATAAATCTTTGCATGATCGTAGAACATATTTTTATCACCTTTTTAATATTATTTCTTATTTCATTGCTCGCTGCTTACCCCGCAGCGATAAAGGAAACTTTAAACACTTCAAATACAACATTCTCTGCAAACCACTATCTTCTTTAGTTATAGGAAAGAAAAATTTCTACTTGTCCTAGCCTACTTCCATCCTGTGAAAATTCCCATTTAAGGTATCCACCATGCAGAGATAATTCATTGTTTATCTTGTTAAAAGATATTATTAAATCATCCACATCCCTTGGTGAGATAAAATTAAAACTCAAACAATATTTATTATTTTTTTCCTTTACATATATCTCTAACCATAAATACTGTTTTTCATTATAGGGGCCAGAAGCCATGCAATCTGTAATCACACGCATGCAATCTAGAACTGCCCTGCCGGATGCCGGCCCCGGAATAGTACATCCCTTTAGATCGCACTGTACATTATAGCTGGTTTCAGCTTGAACGCTAGCAGCCATCTCTTCTCCTGCTAAAAATGCACCGGCAACTTCCGGCACATCCAGGTGCACTATACCAGTTAATTTTTTAAAATCAACATTAACTTTTTGCAGATATTGCAGGGCTTTTTCATTTTTCCCAAGTTGTATGTAACCTGAAAGTACTTGCAAGTGATTTAAAAAATTATGACGCAAATACGAAATCAATTCCATATATTTATAAGCATCCAAACCTTGATACCCCTCCTATTTTTTTATAACATAAAAAAAAGTCTCTTCTTCTAAAAAACAAATAACACTTTATAAGAAAAATTTTAACATTTTATATTAAAATTAAAAAATATATTTATTAATTTTAATACCTGTTCTTGATTACATGTAGAAACAGGAGGAATTTATGATGGCAGCTAGTAATGTTTTATTAAATACTGCACAGGTAAGTAAAATACTTAACATAACACTAAATAATGTTCAAAGGCTAAATAAAGAAGGATATCTTGCAGTTAATGAAATAACTGATTTGAAAAACGGTAAAATGTACTTATATTCTAACAAGCAGGTAGACTCTCTAATACCCTTAATTCCCCGGATAAAAAAACACTGGCAACAGAATGACGACTACATACATGGAGCCAGTAAATTAGCCAGGCAGCGTAATAAACGGCACCAATCTTATCAACACAAACTTGGACTCAAAAAAACTTTCTTAGAAAATATAGCATTTCTTCCTGAATACAGGCAGAAAATATTACGAAGCTCATATTTCCTGTTTCACCTTAATCATTATGCCAAAACAGGTAATTATTACTTATATGACTTAAAAGAACTCGTCTTATATGCTTTTGTACAATATTACCATAAAAACAATGATATATTACAGATAAGTTTTACTCAGGGTAACAATAAAACCATTCTTTGTCCATCCTGCAAGGCCAGGGCTAAAGATCAAAACCTGAGTTACATTGAATACCTCGATAATAACGGAGGGTGCTCTAAATGTACTAAGCAGTATAATTATTACAGTCTATATGAATTCTTAATAGATGACTGTGATTACTACTTCTGTTTTCATATACCTTATTATTCAGCTAAAAAATGGTTTAAAAATGCAGGTATAACTATTGTGGAAAAAACCAATATGCAGCAAGAAGGAGCTACTGCTTTTGGGAGAACCATATATGAATCCGAAGCCAGAGCTGTTGAGCTAGTAGAAGTAATTAATGAATTACAGTATTTTATATCTGAGTTTGGTATTGAACCTCTTTTTGAAACTTACTTCCCAATGTAAATTATTCTTAGTAAAGGCAAGCATGTATTGGTACATAAGAAACCAGGATATTATAATATCCTGGTTTCTCTTTTTTTTGTGAAAAGAATTATTAACCATAAGTAAAAATTATTAAACTTTTACTTATGTGTTGACATTCGCAAACAATATGTAGTACATTATATGCATAGATCAGAACATAACCAGTTAATTATGAAACATCATATGCAGGATAAGTATAAATTATGGAAAAAAAAGGGGGGGCTATTTATGATATTAAAACAATGGATACTAAAAAATCTTGAAAAGCCATTTTGCCAAATAGAACTTTTGCGTACTAAAGTATGGTGCAAAAAATGAATAATTTACCTCATATTAAGAGTAGATCAAACCAAAAATAGTTGATTACAAAACATTATGCGTAGAATAACTTTTACTTATTAAAAACATTTAGGAGGTGTATATATGAATTTAAAACAATGGATACTAAAAAACCTCGAGAAACCATTTTACCAGATGGAACTTGTACGCGCTGAAGTATGGTGCGAGAATAAAAATAAAAGAGACCTCAGGCTAAATAAAGTAAACCGTAAAAGACCAGCGCACCACCGGTTTTAACAGGACATCACATGGCCCTTACTGCTTTATAAGCATTATAAGCATAAGGTGCCCAGTTTTTTACCCTATTTAGTATTAATTATCACAATAACAATCTCTTTTAAAAAAAAACCACTCTGCGTGTGGAATTTTTTAATTTTTAGCCAAAAAACTACATGATGATAAACTACTTTCCCTTAAATCTACACCATTCTGTTCTTGTTCTATAAAATCCATATCCGGGGCTGCCTCCAGAAGGGCCCTGGTATAGGAATGCCCTGGTCTTGTGATTAACCTCTCTGCAGGACCTTCCTCTACAATTTCCCCGGCCTGCATAACAGTTATTCTATCACTTATTTTGCGGGCAAGCGCTATATCATGAGTTATAAAAAGTATCCCCAGCCCCCTGTTCTGCTGCAATTCCATTAAAAGTTTAAGCACCTTTGCCTGTACACTGGCATCAAGGGCAGAAGTCGGCTCATCAGCTACAATAACTGCAGGCTTGAGAATTAAAGCCCTGGCAACAGCTACGCGCTGCACCTCACCCCCGCTCAAATGATAAGGATATTGCGACAAAAACTCGTCATCTGAGGAAAGTTGCACTTCATCAAGCGCACGGCGTACCTTTTCTTTACGTTCTCCGTCACATCCCAGGTTTTGAATATCCAGCGGCTCGCGTACAGCTTGCAGCACATTATGGCGGTGGCTGATTGACTCGGCAGGATTTTGAAATACCATCTGTACCCGGCGGAAAAATTCCTTACTCCGTTTTTTAACCTTACTTCCATCCAAATAAATACTGCCAGAAAAAGACTTAGTAATTCCCATTATTGAGTAAGCAAGACTGCTCTTACCGGAACCACTTTCTCCAACCATGGCCATTGTTTCTCCTTCATATACTTTTATATTAGCTCCTTTTACTGCTGCAACGGGCCCGTAATTAACATTTATATCCTTTAGCTGCAGCAGCGGCACTATACCACCACGGTGACAGGCCAGGTAGCATTCACCTTTCCGTGCAATAGGCGGGTGTTCTTCCCTGCAAATATCCACAGCCTGCGTGCAGCGCGGGTAAAAACAGCAGCCCTTTTGAGGAATTTCCAATCGTCCTTTTATTCCCTGCAAATCTTTTACAGTTGTCATGTTAGGATAAGACCGGAGCAAGCCCCTGGTATATGGGTGGCAAGGAGCTGTCAAAATTTCTTTTGCCGGGCCTTTTTCCAATAACTTTCCCCCGTAAAGAACTGCGATATTGTCACCAAGTTTGGCAGCAGCAGATATATCATGTGTAATCACCAGCAGTGCCCGGTCTCTTCCTACTTCGCGCAGCAGTTTTAATATTTCCAGGCGTGTAAGAGTATCAAGGGAAGCAGTTGGTTCATCCAGTATGATAAATTCAGGGTCATTAGCCAGGGCCATGGCTATCATTGCCCGCTGTCTCTCGCCGCCGCTCAGCTGGTGGGGATAAGCCTCATACCGGGAAGAAGGCACCCCTGCCCGGGATAATACCTCTACAGCCTTTTCTACGGCATACTTTTTTTTCCTTATTCCATGCTCTACTATGGGTTCCGTGACCTGCTTAATTATAGTCATGACAGGATTTAATACATTTTCTACGTTCTGCAGTACTAAAGAAAAACGGTTCCATCTCATCTTATTTAAATCCTGTTCTGATAATTTAAGCAGATCCATCCCCTGGAAAAGCACCTGTCCACTTACTTTCCCTTGCACCAGGCCAGCAATACAGAGACCCAGGGTAGTTTTTCCCACTCCGGACTCACCTATAACTGCCAGTGTTTCTCCTTGGCGTATAGATAAATCAATTCCATTTAATATATTCTTGTTACCATATGCCACCCTGAGATCATGTATTTCAAGCATCTTCACGCCTCCTTAACCTGGGGTCAGTCATTTCCTCCAGGCTGTAACCCAGAAAACTAAAAGCCAGTATAGTTACGGATAAAGCAAAACCAGTTGGCAGCAGCCACCATTTGTATGCATCAAGATAGCAGTATTCCAGGGCATGCCGCAACATCATCCCCCAGCTTATCATATCAGGATTTGTAACCCCTAAAAATGCCAGCCCTGCTTCCATGAAAACCGCTCGCCTGGCCCCCTGGATAAAACTGACGCACAACAGGGGAAGCAGATCAGGTACGATGTGCCGGAACATAATATATAACATCCCACCGCCAAACACGCGAGCAGCATAAATATGGTAGCGTTCTTTAAGAGTCATAGCCTGAGCCCTGATAACCCTTGCTCCTACCGGCCATCCCAAACAAGATAAAATAATAATCAAGTTTAACACCCCGGGCCTTACGTAAGCAGCTATCATTATAACTACTACGATTACAGGAATAGTAAGCAGTGCATCAGTGAACCTCATTAAAATTCTGTCCGTTATCCCCCCGGCCAGGGCAGCAGTTATACCTATCAGTACTGCCAGTAAGGTAGAAAGTAAAGCAGTACCAACCGCTACCGCCAGGGATGTACGGGCCCCAGACAAAAGGCGGGTAAAAATATCTTGTCCCACATCATTGGTACCCAACCAGTGCTGTAAAGACGGGGGATCTAATGTTAAAGTCGTAGTATTCTGCGGGAAATAAGGACTAAACACAGGGCCGCACAGCGCAAATATAAGTATAGCGAACAATATCGCTAACCCGTATATCCCCACTCTATTTTGTTTAAATATCTGCCAGTAATTAATATGCATAAGAAACCCTCGGGTCTAACCTGGTATATAAAATGTCTGTAAACAAATTAATAGTTAAAACAGAAACAGTAATTACCAAAAAAACTCCCTGCAAAACAGGATAATCCCGGGCTGTAAGAGCAGTATTTACCAGGTGGCCAAGCCCGGGATAAGAAAAAACCATTTCTACAAAAAGCACCCCTGTAGCCATGCGACCTGCCATAACACCGGCCCGCGTTACTACGGGCAGCAGGGAATTTCTTCCTGCATGCCGGTAGCGAATAGCTGCCGGAGATAGTCCCTTGGCCCGGGCAGTCAATACAAAAGGAGAACGCAGCACCCCGATCATAGTATTTCTGGTTAACAGAAAAGAACCCGTAATTCCAGCCAGGGTAAGTGCAGACAGCGGTAACAGCAGGTGCTTAAAGATATCCCACAAAAGTGCAACCCCTGTAAGATTAGCATAAGGACTAACCGCCCCGGAAAGCGGCAATATATTTAGCATCACTCCAAAAATTAACAGCAGCAGCATTCCAATAAAAAAATCAGGAAAACCGTTCAATACCATCAGGCCAGCCAGTAAAACCTTATCTCCCGCGCGACCGCGGCGCCATCCAGCCTCAACACCCAGTACAGCACCAAGCGTCGTGGAAAGCACAAGTGCCGCCCCTACCAACAATATCGTCCACGGAAGTGCACCCAGTATAACTTCAAACACTGGCGCATTATAATAGTACGAATAACCTAAATCGCCCTGGCAAAGATTCATCAAATAATTAAAAAACTGCTCACATAGAGATTTATCCAGACCAAAGCGGCTAATTAATTCAGCCTTTAACTCGGGAGTCATGGCAATTAGCGCTTCCTCTCCATATATGGCTTGCAGTGGATTACCAGGCATTAACCGCGGCAAAAGAAAATTAAGAGATATTATAATAATAAACGCAGTTATATAATTTGATACTGCCACGGCATGTCTTTTCAAAAAAGTTACCTCCCTTTATTTGAGAATGCTGCCAGCTATTTTAAAAAACATAACTTATTATGAGGCAGGGGAATACCATGGGCTACTCCTCCTTTAGTATAAAACAAAGGAAGTGAACCGTCATGTCCCCAGTACCAGGCCGGGTGATAAATACTCAAAGCCGGCAGTTCTTCAGCATAAATTTCTTGTACTTCATACACAATTTTTTTGCGTTTTTTATTGTCCATTTCATGCAGTTGTTTTTGCAATAAATCAACCAGCTGTTCATTTTCATAATACCTTGAGCTGTGAAAAGTTTTGCCCAGGAACATCTTGTTTAATATCTCAGGATCTCCGCCCAGTCCCCCGTGACCGGTAAGAGCAATTTCAAATCTCCAGTTAGTTACCTGCATATCCACGGTTTTTGCCTCCATGCTGCGAATATCTACTTCTATCCCTATTTTAGCAAGCTGTTCTTTTATAATTCCAGCTTCTCGGCTAAATCTCGGCCAGGTTAACATTTCCAGCTGCAGCTGTTTTCCGTCTTTTGTAAATATACCCTCAGCAGATTTTTCATATCCCAGGTCTTTTAATACTTCCTGGGCCTTCCCTGGATCATACTCATACTGTTTACAACCGGGATTATGCCAGGGGCTGTCCGGAGGAAGCATCTCCGGTCCTGCTGCAGCACCGTGTCCTCTAAGCGCGACATCTACAATTCTCTCACAATCTATGGCATACGCGAGGGCATGGCGGAACTTTTTACTTGAGAATGGCTCACTTTTATGATTAAAGAGAAGTTTTGCATTCCACTGGTAAGGACTTTTTACTACTTTAATATTAGATTTCTTTAAACTATTTACAGTTTCAGGAGGAATATCTGCAGCATTAATATCACCTTGTTTTAAAGCCGAGGCTGACATTTCTCTGCTCACTTTTACAAATTTTAATTTATCTACGGCCGGATTTCCACCGTAATAATTATCATTGGCCTCGTAAAGATAACTTCCATGTTCCCTACTGTAATCTACAAGCATATAAGGGCCAGTACCTACCAGCGCCTTTTCGCCCCTGAACTCTTTTGGATTTTCTACACCTTTATATATGTGTTCGGGCAGTATAGGCAGCGTTCCTGCAATATTGCTTAAAAAAGGAGCGTATGCTTCATTTAGATAAATTTTAACTTCATAATTATTTTCTGCTGCAACTTTTTTAATATTTGAACTATTTACAAACTGGTAAGGATGGTCTTTTATATAATTAAATGTAAAAACTACATCAGAAGCATCAAATTCTTCACCGTCATGCCATTTAACATTTTTGTTAAGCGTAAAAGAATAGGAGTTTTCATTTTCATTATAACTCCAATCCCTGGCCAGGGCAGGTATATAACCGTCTTGATCCTTCCAGATCAAGGTATCAAATATTAAGCTCATCCTTATGTACCCGGGCCCGCGGGAATAATGAGCATAGGGGCTGGGATATCCCCAGTCACCGGTAGAATCTGCAACAGTATACGTAGAAGGTTTTTCTGCTTTTTCTGTGCTGCTGCCGCATCCAACAGCAATCAGCATTACAGCAAACAATGATATCAATACAGCAGAAAATTTCTTTTTCATTTGTGCACCTCCAATATATAATCTCATATTTAAAAATGCTATAAAAAATGTACTTTACTTACAAGCACATGGAATACATACTATTTTTCCCTCTTTTACCCGGGCACGTGCCTCCATCACAGTTTCACCACATTCGGCACATTTTACGGAATTATACAGTGAAGCTCTCGGCGGAAGTTCCATATCGATCTCTTTTATTTCTAATAGGTCATTCTCCGGCATCTCAAGAATGGTATTAATACGTGCTTCCCAATCTAAGCCCTCTTGAGCTTCAGAAACTTTGTCCTTTACAGCAAGGCGCAAGGCCTTATTACTATTACGGCTGCCAAAAATATAAACTTGTTTCCCATGATCACGATAGATAAAATTTCCCTTGCCAAATGTACAACCGGTCAAAAACATAACAGCATCAACACTGCAAGCATCATTTTCAACTATGGCAACCAGTTCTTCATCGCCGCTGCGCATCTCATCAAGATTATCCAGGGCTGCCAGAGATACTCGATATCCTATTGCAAGTCCAGGACAAGAATGCCCGTGAAAGTCAACACACTTTTCCCAGTCTGTCTTTTCCATGCACATTATTATTACTCCCTCCTTCTAAAATTTTTAATAAGAAAACTCCCTAAAGACTATGGTTTTAAACACAAAACAAATTGAAAGGGCCGGGGGATTTCCGGAAGATAGCGAAGTCTGGGTGCGTTTTATAGCCCGTCAAATCCCGAAAACCCGGCTGCTTAGGGCATAAAAAACTTGCTGTGCAGTATTAGAGTGCGCTTACACTAAAACAAACTTTCTGCTCAAAGTAAAAATACGGAGTCTCCTGGAGGAAACCACCGGCCCTCCGCCTAGCTGTCAAAAAAAATTTTCATACTCCATTGTGAGCCAAAGGCTCATGAGCGTCAAATTCTTATATAAATAAAAAAAGCCACGTAAGACAAGCCTGTTTTTCAAAACAGCAATTGCCTTCGTGGCATATTTACCCTGTATTATATTTTGAATTTATAATAACATTTTGGCTTCGGCCAAATACTTTAGTTAGATTATTATTCTCTATAGATTTAAAAATCCCTGCCAGGCTGTTTTAATTTCATTAAAAAGAATAACCGGCCAGTGACCGGTTTAATCTATCTAATTTAAACAGTTGCTACTTCTTTTTCTTTGCATATACTTACACTCTTCTTGCTGCCTTTTTTCTTAAAAATAACATAACCATCTGACTTAGCAAAAAGAGTATCGTCTCCCCCTATACCCACATTATTACCGGGATGAAACTTGGTACCTCTCTGGCGTATTATAATACTCCCTGCTGTTACATACTGGCCGTCTTGCTGCTTAACCCCTAGAAACTTAGGTTGCGAGTCACGACCGTTCTTAGAACTACCAACACCCTTTTTATGAGCCATATCCTCACCTCCGTTTCAATAATTCATCTATTAAGAATTGATTTTTTCTACTTCAACTTCAGTAAAAGGTTGACGGTGTCCCTGCTTGCGGCGGTACATCTTTTTAGGCTTGTATTTAAAAACTATTATCTTCTTACCCTTACCATGGCGTTTTACTTTAAAACGAACACTGGCGCCCTCAACAACAGGTGTGCCCACCTTAAATTCACCGTCTTTTTCTACTGCCAGTACTTTATCTACCTCAAAAGTATCTCCCGGTTCAGCATCCAGTTTTTCAATAAAAAGATTGTCACCTTCATTTACACGATACTGTTTACCACCGGTTTCAATTAAAGCGTACATAGTTTTCCCCCTTTTCTTTAGGACTCGCCGGAGCCAGGCAGGACTGCTGTTCCTTTTATACAACCTGCCCCGTGCGGTACATCTGTACATAAATTACACTAGTGTATTTTAACTTTGTTAAAGGGATATGTCAAGCTCTGAGCAGTATTCACAATAGGACATTACTCTGCGTAAAAACATACTCTCTCCAAGTTCATTAAAACAGCCGCTCCGGCGATGGTATTCCCGTAAAAGAGCACAGGCTTATCAAAATTTAAAAAGTTAACAATAGAACCATTTACCACTGTACTGCCGGTAACCAATAATATATCTGCCCAGTTTATTACTTCTTCAAAATCTCTCTGCCCGTGTTCTATGGTTATACTGTACTTCTCTTTTCCAATATTATCTGGATCTAAATCCAGCACTCTGATTTTAAAACGGTGCCGGAGTTGGTCCAACATTGCAGGCTGCAGACCAACCAGCGCTATTTTTACATCTCCAAATTTATCATAAATATAATCAGCCAATTTGTTTGCACATTTTTCTAGCGTTTCATTTTTACAATGAATTGTTCTCTCGCTTGATCCCAGCAACCGCATAACTGCATTTAAAGTTGCAATAAAAACAGCCCTGTTTTTTGTACTATCAAGCGGGAGATCAAGTATATCTTCAATGCTGCCGGAAAAATCACCGGGATCATCAGTAAAAGCCTGTCCCCTGTAACCATTTAAACTGGCCTCTACCATATACTCCTTTCCCTGGAGCAAAGGGTAATCTTCCCTCTCCGGTGTACCAATTGCTTCTTCAGTAGATAAAACATGTCCTTTTACTTGAACATTTTCTGCCAGCAGGCCGCGCTCTTCTACCTTTTGCCTGAATTCTTCTTTTAGGCCGGTATAAAAATCCACCTGTATTCCCCCTGCGCAAAAGATTTAGTTAACACGAAAATAGAAACTTTGTTTTTGCTAGGCCGGTGGAACTCTCCGCTCCCTACTCCGGCACATAAAATTGTCCGAGCTCAATCGGCCTCGGGCGCCGGAGAACTCGCTTCGCTCAGACATGCACCGGCGCTTTTCCTCGGCCTCAATCGCTCTCTGAATGCGCCTCCGTACGTCCG
>JAIPEW010000060.1 GCA_021736985.1 Clostridiales bacterium
GAATAGAAAAAGTACTGGACGAAGTAATAGAAAAGGGTGATTTTGTGCAGGCCCTGTATGACGGGGTCCTGGGCAGCCGAGAAGATGGTGCTTATCCCGGCAGGAACGGTAGGGATACCGTGATCGAAGAATGAAAAATAAAGCCCTAGGTATTGTAGGTACTGCAAAAAACTCGGGTAAGACCACTACTACTATGTGTTTAATTGATTATCTATATGATAAAGGTATATGTGTTGGACTTACCAGCATTGGCTATGATGGAGAAAGAATGGATAACATAACCGGCTTGCCCAAGCCCAGGCTTTATGTAAGAAAAGGTGTATACGTGGCAACCGCTGAAAAATGCCTTGAAGTTAGTACAGCTAGTATTAAAGTTATTGAAACGCTGGATACTGAAACTTCACTGGGGAAAATTGTTTGCGGGCGAGTAGAGCAGGAAGGTTTACTGGTTCTTGCCGGCCCGAACCAGAGCAATCATCTAAGAAAAGTAAAAAATTATTTATACAACCTGGGCGTGGAAATAGCACTGATTGACGGAGCTCTTAACAGGATTGCCCCTATGGTGGAGGCAGACGGGTTTATACTGGCTACCGGGGCATCGTACAAGCAGGACTGTGCTGAACTTGCCATGGATGCATTTTACATGAACCGGATATGTAATATAACAGATCAGGCGCTTCCCCCTGAAGAATTTCAGCAGACTGTAATCTGGGATGCCGGCGGCCGCATTCTCGGACAGACCGGTGCTTCCTTGTTTACATCTGGCCAGTTAGATGATTTGAAAGATCAGGCTAATAATGCTAAAGGGTTTTATTGCCCGGGCCTTGTAATGTCGCCTTGTTTAGATACAATTTTACATATGCCATTCCCGGAGGGAATAAAATATTATTTTTCAGACCCGGTAAAACTTATAGTAGGAAATGATCTGCAGCAAATTCATAATTTATTTGAAAAAGTCTTAGCAAGAAAGGGTAAAATATATTTTCAAAAAAATCTTAATCTTCTAGCTATAACAATAAACCCGTTTTATCCCTGTTATGATTTTAAATTAAAAACTTATGAAGCGGCATATGTTGACAGGGAACAGCTGCGAAATTGTGTGACTAAAAAAGTTAACCTGCCAGTAATTGATACAGCAATGGACAACAACAATACGCTAATTTTTCTACAAGATTTTCTAAATGATTAGATTTTTACAATAAACAATTAAGCTGGATGTTCGCTAGCTATGGCATCTATATTTCCATGCTTTTTCATGTAGTTTAGTGTCGAAATGTGTTATAATTTAATAAATGTTTTTATGTATGACCATGTATTACGATAAAAGAAACAAATTGTAATGCGTGGTTTATATGCACCAATTATTATTTTTCTTTCTAAATATTAGAAAATTGTTATTTTTTAATAAAAAAGGGGGGGGACAGGTGAGAGTAAAAAGCCATCCTATACTGGGCGAAGATTATAGAAGTGAATTTGTTGACATTACAGTTGATGGTAAAAAAATAAAAGCGATGGCAGGAGAACCAATTGCTGCAGCACTGCTGGCAGCAGGAATAAAGATATTTAGAAATACCCCAAAAACCGGCCAGCCGAGAGGTATATTTTGCGGCATAGGCAGGTGCACTGATTGTGTTATGACTGTTAACGGTGTCCCTAATGTTAGGACTTGCGTAACACCGGTAGAAGAAGGAATGGTTGTAGAAACACAGATTGGACATGGCAGATGGGGTGAAAATAAATGAAAAATACACAGGTAGCTATAATTGGAGCTGGTCCTGCAGGGCTGGCAGCAGCAATAGAAATTGCTAGCGCCGGTGGAAAGGTTACATTGTTCGATGAAAATCAAAAACCTGGCGGGCAGTTATTTAAACAAATACACAAGTTCTTTGGATCTAGAGAGCATAAGGCTGGAACAAGGGGATTTAGAATTGCAGAGAAGCTTCTTCAAGATACAGAGGAACTGGGAGTAGAAGTTTTACTTGATTCGCCCGTATACAATGTGTTTGATAATTTTACGGTAGGATATATCAACAGCAATAAAGAGCAAGCGCTGCAGGCTGAAAAAATAATATTAGCTACTGGGGCTTCTGAAAATGCCCTTGCTTTTCCCGGGGGGACTTTGCCGGGAGTCATGGGAGCTGGCGCTGCTCAGACAATGATTAATGTAAACCGGGTACTTCCTGGTAAAGAAATAATTATGATTGGTTCTGGAAACGTGGGGCTAATCGTATCATACCAGCTAATGCAAGCAGGGGCAGACGTGGTAGCGCTTGTTGAAGCTGCTTCTGGTATAGGTGGATACGGAGTGCATGCTGGTAAAATCAGGCGTGCCGGTGTTCCATTATATACTTCGCATACAGTTAAAGATGTAGTAGGAGAAAATTGTGTTGAAGAAGCAGTTATAGTAGAACTTGATGAAAATTGGCAGCAGATTGAAGGAACTGAAAAACATATTAAAGCTGATACTATATGTGTTTCAGTAGGACTTAATCCTTTAACTGAACTTGCACGGCTGGTCGGATGCGATTTCACTTTTATTCCAGCCCTGGGAGGACATGTTCCCGAGCATGATAAAAACATGGAAACTACTGTAAAGGGTTTTTATGTTGCCGGTGATATTTCGGGAGTAGAAGAAGCAAGTTCGGCAATGGAAGAAGGACGATTGGCCGGGATTGCATGTGCAGAAAGCCTGGGATTATATGATAATCAAAAAGCTAGTGAATTAAAGCAAGAAGTATGGACAAGACTTGATACACTGAGAAAAGGTCCGTTTGGACAGAAAAGAAAAGACGAAAAAGATAAGCTCATTAAGCTGGCAGAGGGTGGTGAGCAGATTGGGTAGTGGTATTAAGAAAACCGGAGTTCCTTCCCGGGAAGAGTTAAAAAATATACCCGGAGTACCAAGCGAGGCACGGTTGGAAGAAGGTCCCGTTGCTTTTATAGAGTGTGTGCAAGAAATACCTTGCAACCCGTGTGAAGAAGCATGCCGTTTTGATGCGATAGAAGTGGGGAAACCAATTACAAATTTACCCAAGTTAAATGAAGAAAAATGTACTGGTTGTGGTATGTGTGTAGCAGCATGCCCGGGTCTGGCAATATTTAAGCTCCACAAGAACTATACGGCTAAAACATCTATCGTAGAATTTCCATTTGAATATCATCCCTGTCCACAAAAGGATGATAATGTCCGCTGTGTTAATCGAGAAGGCCAGTTTGTAGTCGAAGGGAAAGTAATACAGGTAAAAAGCCCCAAAAAATTTGATGCAACAGTGCTGCTTACCGTTGAAATTCCCAGGGAGTACTTATTGGAAGTGCGGAGCATTGAACGAAAGAGGTGTAAATAGTGTCTGAGAAAAAACCTGTTTATATATGTAGGTGCCAGGAGATTACTGAAGACGACATTAAAAAGGCCATAGAAGATGGAGCAAGGACAGTAAAAGGTGTTAAAAATCGTACGGGTGCAACAATGGGATTGTGCCAGGGCAGAACATGCCGCAAGTTGATAGAGAGAATGCTGGCCAGGTATGTTGACATGAATGAAATAAAACCTGGAACCAGGCCTCCCGTGAGAACTGTTAAAATTGATGACATGGTAAAGGGGGAGGAAGTTGAAAATGAATAAGACCAGTGAAATAGTCATTATAGGCGGGGGGGTAATAGGTACTTCTATTGCATATAACCTGTCTAAAAAAGGTAAAAAAGTAATCCTCGTGGAAAAAGGGGACCTGGCTTTTGGAGCATCAGGATCATGTGACCAGGAAATTATCTTACAGTCCAAAAGTCCCGGGGTGCACTTGCAGATGGCTATGAGGAGTGCAGAAATATATAAAACGCTGGAAGATGAATTGAACCATCCCATTGAATATAAAAATACCGGCGGTATGATCATTATAGAAACCGAAGAAGAAATGAAAACAATGGAAGGCATTGTAGAAAAGCAGAAAAAATTTGGTTTTAACGTAGAAATATTAGACCGAAATGAAGCAGCAAAACTCCAGGGTGGTCTTGCCGAACACCTGCAGGGATCAACTTATAGTCCCCAGGATGCACATATTAATTCTATGGAATTAACTATTGGTTATGCTAATGCTGCTAAAAAGCTGGGGGCAGAAGTAATACTTAATACAGAAGTTACTGGAATAAAGCAAGAGAACAGAAAAATAACAGGTGTCCAAACCAGTGACGGTGATATTGACAGTGAAATAGTTATAAATTGTGCGGGAGCATGGGCCCCTGCAATTGCCCAAATGGCAGGTATTAACATTCCCATTCAGCCTCGCCGCGGCCAGATTATTATTACGGAAGAAGTACCTCCGTATGTAATGGGCGATATTTTATCAGCCCGTTATATTGCTGCCAAGTACAACCCTGATATATTAAAAAATTCTAATGACCCGGGAATAAAACTGGGTGTCGGGCTTGCCCTGAGCCAGATGGAAAAAGGAAACATCATGATTGGGGCAACTCGTGAATTCGTAGGTTATGATACAAGTGTTACCAGGGAAGGCATAAAAGAAATTTTAAAATATGCTACCAGGCTGGTTCCTGGAATAAGAGACCTGAACATTATCCGGGTGTTTGCCGGTTTAAGGCCGTATACGCCTGACGGGCTGCCCGTAATTGGATTCATGGAGAATGTTGAAGGCTTTTTCATGGCTGCCGGGCATGAAGGAGATGGAATAGCACTTGCACCTGTAACAGGAGAAATTGTCTCTGACTTAATTATAGATGGGAAAACCTTTATTGATGATAGTGTGTTCGATATAAAACGTTTTAATTAAATGCTCACGGGTATTTGCCCACAACGGAGAATGAAAACACTTCTAATAGCTACCAGGAGGACCAGTACTTCCCGGTCCTCCTGGTAAATTAGCATTTAAGATTATTGATTTATATAAAGCAAAGTTTATTAACAGGATAAAGGGGGTGTTCAGACAAGCAGTTCTTTTAAAAAATTTTTTGCCAAAGGGGGGGGTAGAGCTAAAGTAAACTGTGGGTATTGATAAAGCACGGGTTTTGTATTTGACATATGAAATTATATATTTATTAATTTATTAAAGAATATTCAAAATATGTACAAGCAAAAAAGGCAATGATTCTAATATATATAAAAAAATTACCCGGGGTACTGGTAGATCTTTTTGATTCTGCTGTAATTATTAAGTGTAGTTTGTAGCTAATGTTCAAAACTTTTTAATTATAATGAATTGTTGAAAAATTCACAATGGGGGTTGAAATATTGTTACTTATATTATTACCTGTTGCTTTACTGTTTTTGATAATTCTTGTTCCGTCAATACCGCGCATCGGGGGAGAGCCAAGGGCAGGATTGCTTATTGCCGGTATTACTGCAGCACTGCTGGGCGGTTTAGGAATAGACGGGTTTATAAGCGCCAGTGTTTTTGGTATAGATAAAATTGCCTGGGTTATCATGCTTTCATTTTTTGGAAGTATATATGCCCAGTCGCAGGTTGAACTTGGTACCATGGATACTGTTTTAGATACATTTCGATCGATATTCGGTAAGTCTCCCAAAGGACTTATTGCTACAGTTATAATAGTACTTACTATAGGCGGTTCACTGCTAGGTGACGCAATAGCAGCAGCAACTGTTATCGGGGTACTTGTAGTTATGGGACTTCATGAAATGGGGTTAAAAGGAGAACATATAGGATGTATAATATTATCCGGAGCAATTTTGGGTTCTGTTATGCCTCCTATCAGCCAGGCCTGTTATTTATCAGCATCATTAGTGGGCATGGAATCGCCTGCACCAGTAATTCAACTAGCTTATCTTACTGTAGGAATAGGTGTTTTAATAGCAATATTAATTGCCTGGCGTTTTGTGAAAATCAAGCAGCTTCCTGAAGATCTAATTCCAGAGAAAAGTGCTGCTAAGATTCTTTCTGAAAAGTGGTATACACTTCTCCCGCTGCTAGTTCTCATAGCTATAGTTGTACTTGCATCTGCATTTAATTATAATATTTTCAAAGAACTAGCGTTCTTTGTTGCCATTAATAAATTCTTAAGCAGTATACCTGTTATCCAGGGTATTACTTTCCGGGTTGTTGAAGCCCTCGTGGTAGTTTTGATAATGAGTTTCTTTTTTCCGGCAGTTTACAAAAAATCAGGAAGTGTTATTAAAGAAGGGATTGTAAAAGTAAATAAAACAGTACAGATACAATTGTGTGCCGGGGTAATGATCGGGGCATTTTACAAAGCAGGTCTTATTGATATAGTTAAAGTTTTTGCAGAAAACCTGGGTGCTACAGCAATGAAATTAGGCGGCGGTATTGCTGTAATGCTGGTTGGAATGCTTACAGGTTCCCAGACTACAGCCCAGACTACTATAGTGACATTTTTGGGCCCGGCGCTAAAAAGCCTTGATGTTAGTGGAGTTAATGCAGCTCTTGGATCTGCTCACCTGGCAATGGCCGGGCAGTCTATGCCTCCGGTTGGGTTAACAGCTTTTGTTGTTGTAGGCGTTGTAGGTGGCATAATTAACGAAAAAGTAGATCCGGTTAAGGTTATGTTCCTGGCACTGCCTGTAACGGCTTACTTTGCCATATCCGGTTTTTTGCTCTTGTTCATATAAAAAATCTTTAAAATTACACGATTCTAATTGATAAAGCCGAAGAGAATTCTCTTCGGCTTTATAGCAACCAGTTAGTTAATGTTACATATCTTAATCAGAAAACTACTGAAAACTATGGCCAGGGCCGGTGGATTTCCGGAAGGTAGCGGAGTCTGGGTGCGCTGCATAGCCCGTCAAATCCTGATACCCCGGCTGCTAAGGGCGTAAAAAATTTGCTGTGTAGTATCATTGAGCGGGTATCTAAAACATACTTTATACTCCCAGTAAAAATACGTCCGGCACTCAGCCCATCTCTAATGCAGAAAAGCCAGAAGTAAAAATATACTACTTATAGAATAATTTTTTAAGAAGCGCACTGAGTGCCGGACTGGAGGAAACCACCGGACCTCCACCCAG
>JAIPEW010000031.1 GCA_021736985.1 Clostridiales bacterium
CTTATCATGAACTTGGAGACGATTACTATAAAAGAAAGCAACCTAAAAGTCCCGAAGAATCAGCACTCAAACTTTTACAAAAGAAAGGCTACGTCATTGAGCGTCCTGAAGGTGAAACAGCAATAGTGTAAATTTTTATTCTAATGTGATTTTAAAATTAAGGTCTTAAAGGTGGCCCGTGCATCTTTATGGTTTTTTTTAGAGTTTTCTATTTAAATATAAATAAGCACCGGAAAACCGGTGCTTTTAATTTATCTTCTGCAGCAGCTCTGTTCTGGAGCATCAACATTCACATCAGAAGTAGGATACATTTCTTTTTCTTCCTGGTTTAAGGCTCTTAGCAAATTATAACACATCAGTACCATAATCAAGGTAAAAGGCAGCGCGGCATTAATAGCCATTTTTTGCAGTGCCAGAAGCCCACCGGAAAGCAATAATATTGCCGCCACAGTAGATTGAACTATACCCCATATTACTTTTTTACCCAGTGGAGGACACATGTTTCCACCGGAAGTCATCATTCCCAGTACAAAAGTTGCCGAATCAGCTGAAGTCACGAAGAATACAACTAATAAAAATATAGCTGCAACTGACAGTAAATTACTCAACGGGTAGTGAGCAAACATTGCGAAGAGTGCAGTTGGCGTATCAGTCGTTGCAACTTTTGCCAGGTTTATACCCTGCTCAAGTTGTAATTCCATTGCAGAACCGCCAAACACACTGAACCAAAAGAAAGTTAACAGGGTAGGAACAAATAATGCACCAAGTACAAATTCTTTAATAGTTCGCCCCCGTGAAATGCGCGCAACAAACAATCCTACAAAAGGCGACCAGGCAATCCACCAGGCCCAATAAAATAAAGTCCAGGATTTTGTCCATTCATACCCTTCAAAAGGATGCAGCTGCAAACTCATATTTAAAAACTGGTTAGCAAATTCCCCCAGTGTACTGCTAAAAACATTTAATATATATGAAGTCGGTCCCACTATAAAAGTAAACATCAACAGCAGCCCGGCTATTAACATATTAGATTTACTTAAAAATTGAATTCCCTTATCCAATCCTACAATACTGGAAACCATAAACAAAACTGTTACAACAGCTATAAGTACAAGCGTAGTTGTTGTTGTACCAGGAAGCCCAAAAACTATATTAAGACCGCTGTTTATCTGTAAAGCTCCAAGACCAAGGGAAGTAGCAACCCCAAATATTGTTGCAAAAACAGCCAGTATATCAATAATATAACCATAGACACCATAAATTCTTTCGCCCAGCAAAGGATAAAAACAAGAACTAATCAGCGGCGGCATTCCCCGCCTGAATGAAAAGTAAGCTATCGACAAGCTCATAATTATATATATAGCCCAGGGCTGCAGCCCCCAGTGAAAAAAAGAATATCGCATTGCAAAAGCAGCAGCATCCCCACTTTTTCCTGCAATATGAGCAGGTGGGTTCATATAATGGTTTAAGGGCTCAGCTACCCCCCAAAAAATTAGCCCGATACCCATTCCCGCTGCAAACAACATGCTAAACCACCCAAAATAACTGTACTCGGGTTTCTCATTATCTTTACCCAGTTTAACATTACCATAGCGACTAAAAGCTAATACAATACTGAATATAAGAAATAAGAAAGCAGCTAATAAATAACTCCATCCAAAATGGGTAATTATATTAGAATAACTAATTGTAGATATGCGATTTAATAAATCCGGATCAAAAATACCTAAGACAACTAAAACTAATACTATAATAAGAGAAACCCGAAAAACTACGCCACGGAACAAACCAACCGCCTCCCATTTTATGGAACTAACAATATTGAACACTTTGACTTGCCTGTTACTTCTTCTGCCGTTGAACCGATAATTTTTTGTTTTAGTCCCTGGTTAAGACTTCCTAACACTACAAGATCAACACAACTCAATTCTGCTTCTTCCAGGATAAGCTTGTCAGGTAAGCCTACGCCAGCACGCACTTTTACTTCAGCAAAATCCTTTGCTAATTCTTTTTCCAGATGCTCCAGGTTATTGTTCACATTTAGTTGGCGTCTCTTCTCTGAAACAGGGTCACTACCTCGCTGTCCTGCATGCAAAATAGTTATATCAGAAACCGTTGAGCTAAGTGATTTAAGGTAAGTTAATGATCTCTCTGCAGTTTCTTCAAAATCCGTTGCATAAATAACTCTACTTAATCCTTTTTGCTTCCACGGATCAGGACGCTTCTTGTGCACAAATGCAGGCTTTTCAGTTAACCTGATAACATCCCTTGTTGTACTTCCCAGAAGAGCATAATACATAACATTTTTACATCTCCCGGGAATATATATATAGGATGCATCATTGTCTTTTGCTTCCTGGCAAATAGTATCAGCAGGAGAACCCACTCTGGCTTTTCTTGTAATTCCAAACCCATAGGAATGCAGCATTACTGCAATGTCATCCAGTCTTCTTTGAGCATGTCCCAGGTTACCTAGACCGGGGGGCATTATATGCAAAAAGTGAATATACTTAGTACCTAACTGGCTAATGAATTTTGCCCTGGTAATTGTTTCTTCCATAGTTTGGTTTAAATCAATAGGAAACAATGCCTTTGCAAACAAAGCTCGCAACTCCCTCCCTTAATTGATAATATAATTAAAATTCTATAATTAATTATATTAATTAAAACATTCATATACAACACAGCATCTAAATACAATTAGAATTCTTTACCGTTTATTATTAAAAATTGTAATAAACATATATTTAATTTTATGGTACAATTATTATTTATACAACAATTTTATTAATGTGGTGTTAACTATGATTGATTATAAAATAATTTTCAGCATGATCGGCGGAATGGGTTTACTACTTTACGGCATGTACGTAATGAGCGAAGGACTCCAGAAAATAGCAGGCCATAAATTAAGGAAACTGCTCAGTTCTTTAACCAAGAACAGGATAATAAGCCTGGTTACCGGCGCTATAATTACGGTCTTATTTCAGAGCAGCACTGCTACTACAGTAATACTAGTAGGATTAACCAGTGCTTCTATCATTTCTCTAAAGCAAACTTTGGGAATTATTCTGGGAGCAGACATTGGAACAACTGTTACTGCCCAGCTTATAGCTTTAAAAATAACAGAAATAGCACTACCTATCGTAGGAATAGGAGCAACAATAATATTTTTTTCCAAGCGGGACAAATACAAGTACATAGGCCAGACATTAATGGGTTTCGGCCTACTATTCCTGGGACTACAAATAATGTCAGAAGGAATGTCGCCTTTAAAAGAAGCACCATTTTTTCAAAATTTTTTGTTAAATATTTGCGAAAACCCATTCTTAGCTATCTCTTTAGCTGCAATATTTACTTTCCTGGTACACAGCAGTGCTGCAACTATTAGTATAATAATACTCTTAGCAATGCAGGGAATGGTGAATTTAATACCATCAATATACTTGCTGTACGGTGCCAATATAGGGACTTCTTTTACCGCACTGATCAGCAGCCTTGGTTCATCCCGGGAAGCTCAGAGGGTTGCTGCCGCACACTTTTTATTTAAATTATCAGGTGTTCTTATATTTCTTCCTTTTACCGTACCCTTTGCTAACATTATACGCTCTCTTACTCCCGGAGCTGCTCACCAGGTAGCAAACGCACATACAATATTTAATGTACTAATTGGTTTTTTATTTTTACCGTTCACCTCCCATTTTGCAATTTTATTAGAAAAGATACTGCCCGACAAAAAAAACGGCAGCATGGAACCGCAATACCTGGACTATACCTTAATTGAAACACCTTCTCTGGCTATAGGATTAGCTTTAAAAGAAGTTATTTATATATCTGATAATACAATAAAACTGTTAAAAGACTCCAAGCAGGCTATTGATAATTATGACTCAAATCTAATAGAAGATATGTTAACAGTTGAGAATGGCATAGACCAGCATACAACAGAAACCAGGCAATACCTTACCCGGGTATTAAGACAGCCACTTTCTAAGTTTGAATTTAACAGGTGCCTAACTCTTATAAATACTGTAAACGAACTGGAGAACATAGGAGATGTAGTAGAAAAAAACCTGGTTTACTTAGCTGAGAGTAAAAAAATAAACAACAGTGAGTTTTCCGAAGAAGGACAGCAGGAATTGGACATCTTCCATGAAAAGTTATACGAACTGGCTAATATAGTAAATAATATAATTTTAACTGGCGATTCTAAGATGGTTAAGTGGGCAGTTTATCTGCAGGACGAAATTAACGAGTTAGAGTTTAGATCACGTATAGCCCATATACGCCGCTTGAGCCGGGGCATAATTGAATCAGAAAATACCAGTAAAATTCATCTTGATTTAATTAATGCATATTTAAATATCAGCCAGCACTTAATCCAGATCGCTCAGACTATTGACGAGCCGGAAATGCTTGACATAAAACATATTGATGACTTCAAAAACATTTATGAAAATAATAAAAATGATTATAGCGGCATAAAAGTACTCGACAAAGAATGTAATAAAATATATCATGATAAATAAAAACATTATGGTGGTTTAAATGATTTCCTTAGTTGCACAAAATTTATCAATTATATTTGGCATCTCCACTATTTTAATAGCAACCCTAATCATACTAGAAAACCGCAATCCGTCAAGAACCATTGCATGGCTTATGGTTCTTGTGTTTTTACCTGTATTAGGTTTCATCTTATATATTTTTTTCGGGCAAAACCCCCGTAAAAAACGAAAAGTACAACAGCACTTGCAAGATAACGAAGTAGCTGAATTAAATTCAGTTATAAATGAACAACTGCAGATGCTCCAAAACTTGCAAGGAAAATTAGATTATAATATTACCTCCCATAAAAGACTCGTTAACCTTGTATTAAAAAATTCCGAAGCACCTTTTACTGTTAATAATGCTACTCAAATACTGAATAACGGAAAAGAAACTTTTGATACAATTCTTGATTCTATTGAAAATGCAAAAGAACACCTGCATTTAGAATATTATATTATAAAACCAGATAAAATTGGATGTAAAATACAACAAATGTTAATAAAAAAAGCACGCGAGGGCTTAAAAGTACGTATTCTTTATGACGGGGTAGGAAGCAGGCATTTAAATTCCAATTACTTGGAGCCGTTAAAAAAAGCCGGTGTAGAAATAGGTGTTTTTCTTCCAGTGCGATTTCCATTCCTGCGCAGGAAAATAAATTATAGAAATCACCGTAAAATTTTAATTGTAGACGGTACAATCGGGTATATAGGTGGTCTTAATATAGGAGATGAATACCTGGGAGAAGGAAAACTAGGTTTCTGGAGAGACACACATCTAAAAATAAAAGGTGAATCAGTCTATTTTTTACAAAGGATATTCTTACATGACTGGCATTTTGCAACCGGTAAAAAAATCAAGGCAAACAAGTATTTCCCTAAGCTACCCGAATACGCACAGCAAGCTGTACAAATAACTACCAGCGGTCCGGATACGGAATGGCCCAGCATACAACAATCACATTTTAGTGCTATTGTATCTGCCCGGGAAAAAATTTTCCTGGCTTCACCTTATTTTGTTCCTGATGAGAGCATATCAATGTCTTTAAAAACGGCAGCATTGAGTGGCGTAGATGTAAGATTAATATTACCTAACAAGCCTGACCACCATCTTGTATTCTGGGCTTCTATGTCTTATATTCCTGAGATAATAGAAGCAGGGGTAAAAGTTTACCAATATCAAAACGGGTTTATACACTCTAAAATACTATTAATTGATGGAATAATGGCATCTGTAGGCACAACTAACATGGATATGCGAAGTTTTAATTTGAATTTTGAAGTAAATGCGCTAATATATAACAGTAACATTGCGAAAAAACTGGAAAAAAGCTTTTATAGTGACCTTCAGAACAGTAAAATAATAACTTACAGGGACTGCATGGAAAAAGGACTCATAACCAGGTTTAAAGAATCAAGTGCAAGATTACTTTCACCAATATTGTAAGAGGGGCAATTAAACTATGGAAAGAATACAAAAATTATATGCCGAGTTAGAAAATTGTAATATTGATTGTCCCCTGAACAGTACTTCCCCCATAGTAAAGGGATACTGCCCGGGAAAAGTGAATATAGCTTTTGTAGGAGAAGCTCCAGGCGCAAAAGAAGCAAAATTAGGCACACCATTTATAGGCACGGCAGGAAGCAATTTCAGTGAATTTTTAAACTATCTAAACCTGAACCGTGATGAAGTTTTTATAACTAATACAGTAAAATGCCGCCCGACAGTAAATTACCTGGGGGAAAAAAATCGTGCTCCTAAAACTTCTGAAATAAGTGCATGTTTTTACTACCTGGAAAAAGAATTGGATATAATAAACCCAGAAGTTATCGTAACCCTGGGAAATATTCCATTAAGACAATTATCTGGTGATAAAAAAGCGTCCATTAGTAATTATCATGGGAAAATGTTCTCTTATAAAAAATCTAAAGTATTTCCCACTTATCACCCTGGTGCATTAACTTATAATCCCGGTTTAAAAGATATAATTAAAGGAGATTTAGATTTACTAAAAAAACTAATAATACAATAAAAATTTAAATTTTTTCTTTATTATACGGTTGAGGCCACAGGCTTTTAGTACTTGATGATTTCAAGGCATTCAAAAATTTGCGTCTTATATCAGGATAGGATTCCCCCAAATTGCTTACTACCTGCTTCATTTCACTGCGTTTGGTTGATTCGTCAAGCGGACAGGGATTTTTCACTTCGGGTAAACCATATTTTTCTTTATAGGTACCTACATTTGCTTCACTGAGATAAATTAAAGGCCGTACCAGGGTAACCTGGCTACGATCCATATATGTATAAGGTGAGAAAGTACGGAACTGACCTGTATATAATAAACTCATGAAGTATGTTTCTATAACATCATCTAAATGATGACCTAAAGCTAACTTATTGTAACCAAGCTCACGTACTACATTATTAAGCGCTCCCCGTCGCAAGTTTGAGCATAATGCACAAGAATTTTTTCCTTTACAATGTTTAAATACTATTTCACCAATATTAGTATATCTACAAAAAAAAGGTATATCATGCTTGCAACAAAGCTCTTCTAGGAGATCTGTATTCATAGTCCAACCCATGTGGATAAAAACTGCATAAAGATTATATTCTACAGATATTTCTCTCTTTATCTCAGAAAGAACATTTAACAAAACTACGCTGTCCCTTCCCCCGGACAATCCTATAACAATTTTATCACCGTTTTCTATCATTTTATAATCAGCGATTGCCCTTTTAACCCTGGCCTTAAACCATCTTGAATACGAGTACTTTCCCATGATGACAGTATGTACCACCTTTGCTATTTCAAAATTACGTATAGTTACAGGTTTACTATATATTTAGCTGTTTAGATTTATTTCTATACCTTAATTATTAATACCTTTCAAATAAAATTATTTAGATATTATAAAACATTTACGAGAGATAAAACATCCCGGCACCAGGCCGGGATGTTTTAATCTTTGTGAATAACCCAATTATACCCGCTGTTGTTATCCCAGTTACTTGCATTATCTCTAAAACAAAATGACATCAGGTTATTATTCATAGGTACGCTTCTTTCCCAACCCCGGCCTGTGCGATTCATACGCATAGTTTGTGGATCATACCACTCATCAGGGTTTTCATAGCCGCAGTGCAAATAAATTTCTTCAGCGCCATCACTGGACAATAAACCAGTATATGTTATATTCACGTGATTACCTATAGAAGGTCTTACCTGGACCCCTTTTTCCATATCGGTCCATCCCTCCATATTAAAAGCACCTCCATAATTTAAAATAACTTACCTTATTAGATTGTAAAACCAGTACGGTATTTATGCTAGCAATAGATGGTAAAAAAACTTGACTTTAACTCACCCGCCGGGAAAGCCCTTCCTGATCGAAGCGAAGGAAGGGGGAGTTCACGCTTAATAAAAAGTGTGGTATTGTAATTAAATATAAAATACATATAATTAAGAACTTATAGAGGATGGTTCCAATATGAATTGGATTACTATGATTCTTTTAAACACCCTGTCCATAGTACTGGCTGACTTTATTTTAAATAGTATTGAGCTAGAAGGCTTTATTCCTGCGCTACTGGCAGGATTCTCACTTGGTATTGTAAATACTATTATTCGCCCGGTATTAATGCTTTTCACACTTCCATTAACAATTTTAACCATGGGACTTTTCGTACTTTTATTAAATGCCATGACTTTTGGACTTGCTGCTTTTTTAGTACCCGGCTTTCATATATACACTTTTGGAGGAGCCTTCTGGGGTGCAATATTCACCTCGATCATTGGCTGGATATTGAATCTTATATTTGTTGATTAATAAATTTGACAATAATAAGAAAACTGGTACAATATCATTAATTAATTATTGTATTTATGTTCTATAAAATTTAGCCGAACACCAGTAGAAATAGTCATAAGAGTGTTATTATACTAGGAGGTGTAAGGCATGTTAAATGTTAACGTAAAAGGCATTGCTTATGATGAATCTAACACCCCTATTATACTTCTTGCGGATACGAGTGAAGAAAGAATATTACCAATCTGGGTAGGAATTACAGAGGCACAATCTATCGCCCTGGCTATAGAAAAACAACAAGTATCCCGCCCGCTTACTCATGACTTGATTTTAAACCTGTGTACTAATCTAAACGTATCATTATCACAAGTAGTAATAAATGACCTTAAAGATAATACATTCTATGCAGAACTGCACTTTTTAAAACAAGAAGAAAAAATGATGATGGACGCACGTCCTAGCGATGCTATCGCACTGGCACTAAGAACAAGTGTTCCTATTTACATAACAGGCGAAGTGATAAATCAAATGGTTAAAATACAGGAACTGATGCAATCAGATATCACCAATGATGAAGAAGAAAAAACTGGTATTTTAAAAGACTATAAAAAAACCCTGCATTAATACTTGACAACTTATTATTTTTAAATTAACATGTTGAAAAAGTTTTAAGATTAGAAGTTAAAGATGAGCTGAGTTTAGAAAAGAAAAGTACGAGCGGAGCTGAGATGAGCAGATATAAATAATCTGAAAATAACCGCACTCATCCGAGTGAGGTTTTTTATTTTCCCCCCCTTCTCAGCAGCTCCTCCAAAGGAGGTATGCAGCTGTGGTTACCCCTTCACAGCAGGAATTTGTCGCTATGAACCAACACTATAACCTCATTCCAGTTTTTACTACATGCACTGCCATCAACGAAGATCCCACGTCAATTTATTCAAAATTAAGGCACGCTTTCCCGGGACCGTCTTTCCTATTAGAAAACTATAACGAGCAAAAAAAGTATACTTTTATAGGCTGTAATCCATTTTTATCCCTGAGAAGTAAAAATAATAAAAATGACGTAAGAAACGAACAAGGTTCAATATTCCAAAAACAAGGACCTTCTACAAGAATTTTATCATCACTTCTCAATGATTATAAAGTACCAGCATTACCTGGATTACCACATTTTTTCGGGGGTGCTGCAGGCTATTTTGCATATGACACGGCCCATTGCATTGGAAAACTTCCCTTGCAAAAAACAGACCCACTGGATATGCCGGACTGCCTTTTCATGTTCCCGCGCATCGTAATAATCATTGACCACGATCAACATTTAATGAAAAATGTGATCCTTGCACAGCCTGGAAACAACCCTGTAAAAGCATACTCAAGCGCGTTATCACTGCTAGAACACGTCAAACACATTATTAACCAAACAATACCTTTTAGCCCTGTAAATAATCTCCCGTTAGCAGTACCGGAATTAATAAGCACTAATATTTCCAAAAATAATTATTTTTTAAACGTAAAAAAGGCACTTCAGTACATTAAAAAAGGAGATATCCTTCAAGTAGTGCTATCAAGACGTTATTCCGTACCTTATACCGGTGATTCATTATATATCTATGAGCGCCTCCGAAGATCAAACCCTTCTCCCTACATGTTCTACTTTGACTTTGGAGACCCGGTAATCTTAGGGGCTTCACCAGAGATGCTTTTGCGGGTTGAAGACAACACCGTGCAAACTAACCCAATAGCAGGAACCAGGTCCAGGAATAACAACTTTATAAAGGATGTTCAGTTAGAAAAAGATCTTCTACAAGATGAAAAAGAACGTGCTGAACACCTTATGTTAGTCGACCTGGGAAGAAATGACCTGGGTAAAGTATGTATTCCAGGAAGCATAAAGGTTCCACAATTCATGCAGGTAGAAAAGTTTTCTCACGTAATGCACCTGGTTTCAAAAGTCGAAGGGATACTAAACCGGAACACCTCACCACTGCAGGCACTGGAAGCATGTTTTCCTGCAGGAACCGTAAGCGGGGCCCCAAAAATACGCGCCATGAAAATAATTAATGAAATAGAACCCGGCCGCAGGGGTGTGTATGCCGGCGCAGTAGGATATGCAGGGTTTAATAGAGTTCTGGACACGGCAATAGCTATCCGCACCATGGTGATAAGCAAACAAAAAGCTTATATCCAGTCCGGCGGCGGAATTGTTGCCGACTCTGTTCCTGAAAAGGAATACCAGGAAACAATAAAAAAAGCAGGCAGCTTGATGCATGCACTCGGCCTGGAAGAAAGCAGGGATACTGTATGGTCATAATGATCGATAATTACGATTCCTTTACTTATAATCTTGTTCAAGTTTTAGCCTGCCAGGGACACAATGTAAATGTCTACAAAAATGACAGCATAGAGGTAAATAAAATTTTTAACAGCAAAACAGAATTTATTATTATATCACCGGGCCCCGGCAGACCCAGGGATTCAGGAATATCACTGGATATAGTCCAGCAAAACCGCGGGCGCTACCCGCTTATTGGAGTATGCCTGGGACACCAGGTCATTGCAGAAGCCTTCGGTGCCAGGATTATTGAAAGCCCTTTACTTATGCACGGTAAAATATCAAAAATATATCATGATCAAAAAACTATATTTAAAGAAATTCCCAATCCCTTTAACGTTGTGCGCTATCATTCGCTTACTGTAGACAAATCAAGTTTACCTGAGTGCCTTGAGATAAGCGCGTGGACAAAAGAAGGCAACATAATGGGAATCAGGCATAAGAGTATGATCATAGAAGGCGTACAGTTTCACCCGGAATCAATGCTTACTGAATACGGGCCAGACTTACTTCAAAATTTTGCAGATTTAGTAAACTCGAAAACTCTAATTCCAAACGCAGTCAACAATTTGTAAAAAGGCAGCGGAATCCAGGGTGCCCAGAAAAGTTTTCATACTTCGTTGTGAGCAAAATGCTCGTGAAGGGTTAATATGAAAACTTTGGTTTAAAACGCAGTTACAACCTGTAAACTCAAAGGGCAGGTAGATAATCTAAAATACACAAGCCAAGAGTAATACAGCTAATTAAAAAAGTGCGCACTCTCGCTTATCAAAAGAGAGTAGAAAAGATGAGAAGAGATTGAAGAGATTAGAAGGAGGAGAGAAGAGTTGTTAAAAGATATTCTTGCAAAAACAGCCGGGGGAGCACACCTCACCGAACAAGAAGCTGCAGCGGCCATGGAAACTATTATGCAGGGAAATGCCACTCCCGCCCAAATTGGCGCTTTTCTAACAGCACTGCAAATAAAAAATGTAAATGAAGATGAAGTCACAGGATTTGCCAGGGCAATGAGAAAACAAGCTGCCCGCGTCAATTACTGTTCCACCTTAATAGACACATGCGGTACAGGCGGCGACGGCACGCACACGTTTAATATTTCTACTGCTGCAGCACTGGTGCTGGCAGGAGCCGGCATGAAAGTAGCAAAACACGGGAACCGGTCTGTCTCCAGTTACTGCGGAAGCGCAGATGTACTGGAAGAACTCGGGATAAATTTAAATCTAAACATTGAAAACTTACAACACTGCCTTGAAGAAACTGGCATTGCCTTTTTATATGCCCCCGCGCTGCACCAGGCCATGAAACATGCAGCAGGTCCTCGCCGGGAGCTAGGATTCAGGACAGTTTTCAATATGCTGGGGCCCCTTACCAATCCCGCGGGTGCAGAACTGCAAGTTATGGGGGTCTATCACCGTGAACTTACTTACCTGCTGGCAAAAGTCCTGGCCAGGTTAAATACAAAGCGGGCATTTGTAGTACACGGTGACGGGGGGCTGGATGAAATTTCACCATCGGGCCCGGCTAAAATATGCGAAGTAAATTACAGGGAAGTAAAAAGTTACACACTTGACCCGCTAGAATACAGCATTCCCAGGCATCCTGTTTATGAGCTTACGGGCGGAACACCGCGGGAAAATGCAGAAATAATAATAAAAGTACTCAACGGTGAAAAAGGTGCGCAAAGAGATACAGTCCTGCTAAATGCAGCACCGGGCTTAATAGCAGGAGATAAAGCTAAAAACTTCCAGGAAGGGATACAAATTGCGAGCGAAATTATAGATTCAGGAAAAGCCAGTAACAAACTGCAGGAACTTGCTGCCTTTACAAAAAAACACGGTGAGAGGCAAGTATCCGGCTTATGAAAAATATCCTTACAGACATAATCAAAAACAAGAAAGAAGAAATTTCTAAATCTAAGAACACAACACCCATTGATATATTAGAAAAAAGAATATCTAAAATGCCTCCCTGCAGAGCTTTTAAAAAACAGCTGCAAAAAAATAACCGGGTAAGTTTAATTGCAGAAATAAAGCACAAATCTCCTTCCCGGGGGACTATCTGCTCAAACTTTGATCCTGCAAAGATTGCGAGAACTTATACTCTGGCAGGAGCATCAGCAATATCAGTATTGATTGATAACAAGTTTTTTGGCGGCGCACCGGAATATATAAAAATTGTACAGGGAAATACTAACCTCCCTATATTATGCAAAGAATTTATTCTCGATTCTTACCAGGTGTACCAGGCGCGGGCGCTGGGTGCAGACGCAATTCTTTTAATCTCCCGCATACTTTCTCCCTGCCAAATACAAAACTTTATAAAACTAGCTGAAAAACTGGGGATGGAAACGATTGTAGAAACACACAATGCTAAAGAAATAAACCTGGCAATCAACTCCGGGGCAAAAATCATAGGCATTAACAACCGCAACCTGGAAAATTTTCAGACCAACATGGAAACAACATTTTCACTGCGTAAACAAATAAACGAGGGAATAACCGTGGTTAGTGAAAGTGGAATATACTGCCGGGAAGACATGAATAAACTTTTTAAACATGAAATACATGCTGCCCTGGTTGGGGAAACACTCATGAGAAGTACAGACCCTTATACAACCGCGAGAGAACTAGCCGGAAACAACGGGGCCCGGGAGGTTGGATAATGTTTTTCAACAACAATACTAAAGTAAATGTTAAAATCTGCGGCATAAAAGATTCAAATACAGCTCAGGTAGCCGTAGAATCAGGAGCAGATGCACTGGGTTTTATATTTGCACCAGAAAGCAAGCGCTGTATAAAACCAGAAACAGCTCGTGAAATAATAGACCACCTCTCCCCGCGCGTAAACCCCGTGGGAGTATTTACAAACACCCCATTAGAAGAGATAGAAGAAATAGCATATTTTTGCAATTTACAAATAATACAGCTGCACGGGTATACAGGACAAGAAAAAATTAAACTCGATCTACCGCTAATCAGGGCAGTAAGGGTAAAAAACAAGCCCGGTGAAAAAGAGATTAATACCTTAAAAGCAGATGCCGTACTGCTGGATACTTACCACCCTCATCTTGCCGGGGGAACCGGAAAAACTTTCAACTGGGACTATACCCGGGAAATAAACATAAAATCACCCCTGATACTAGCCGGCGGGCTAACCCCCGGTAATGTAGCTACAGCTATAAAAAAAACCAGGCCTTGCGCAGTTGATGTATCCACCGGTGTAGAAACAGAAGGTAAAAAAGACACGTATAAGATAAAAGAATTTATAAACAAAGCCAAGGGGGGATCATTATGAGTTTAATGCCAGACTCCTCCGGGTATTACGGATCATACGGCGGCAAGTTTGTACCTGAAATACTCATGCCCGCATTGCAAGAATTGGAAGGAGCATATAAAAAAGCAAAAAATAACAGTGATTTTAATAAAGAATTGCAATATTACTTTAAAGAATTTATAGGGCGTCCATCTCCTCTATATTACGCGCCTATTCTATCTAAACAACTGGGGAAAGCACATATTTACTTGAAGCGCGAGGATTTAAACCATACGGGTGCCCATAAAATCAATAACACAATTGGCCAAACACTATTAGCACGCCGTATGGGAAAAAATAGAATCATTGCTGAAACAGGTGCGGGCCAGCATGGAGTAGCTACGGCAACAGCAGCAGCCATGTTTGGCCTGGAATGCTGCATTTATATGGGCGAAGAAGATATAAAACGTCAATCTCTAAACGTATTTCGCATGCGCCTTTTAGGCGCAGAAGTATTGCCGGTTTACACTGGAAGCAAAACACTTAAAGACGCGATGAACCAGGCTATACGGGACTGGGTAAGTAATATAGAAAACACGTACTATGTTATAGGCTCAGTGGCAGGGCCCCATCCTTACCCCCTGATAGTAAGAGACTTTCAGAAAATTATTGGTGAAGAAACCAGACAACAAATCACTGAAAAAACAGGACGCCTTCCCAATTACATCATTGCCTGCGTAGGGGGAGGCAGCAATTCAATGGGCATATTTTATCCCTTTTTAGAAGACAGCGAAGTTAAATTAATAGGCGTTGAAGCAGCAGGCAGGGGACTCAATACATCAGAGCATTCTGCTACGCTGCACAGGGGAACCCCCGGTGTACTGCACGGTTCTTTAAGTTACTTGCTGCAGGATGATGACGGCCAGGTAGCACCTGTTCATTCCGTTGCGCCAGGACTTGATTATCCAGGTATCGGGCCGGAACACAGCTATCTAAGAGAAACAAAAAGGGTTACTTATCAAGCAGCAACCGACGAAGAAGCATTAAAAGCTTTTACACTGCTGTGCCGTACCGAGGGAATTATTCCGGCACTGGAAAGTGCCCACGCAGTAGCAGCCGCAGTAAATACAGCACCATCCCTTTCAGAAAATGACATTTTAATAGTCAACATTTCAGGGCGTGGAGATAAGGATGTCAATACTGCAGCAGAAAAATTGGGGGTAAATTTATGAACAACAGGCTGGAAAAACTATCATATATAAAAAACAGCGGTAAAAAAACACTTATACCTTACATTATGGCTGGCGATATCAACCTGGACACTACCGTAGAAATTGCCTTAACAATGGCCCGTTCCGGGGCCGATGCTATCGAAATCGGTATTCCTTTTTCAGACCCGGTAGCAGACGGCCCGGTAATTCAAAAAGCTGCCGCACGAGCATTATCATCGGGAATCAAAATAAAAGATATTATGGATTCAGCTGCCCGAATACGGCAGGAAAGTGATATCCCACTGGTCATAATGACATATTATAACCCGGTGTTCCGGTACGGGACTGAAAATTTTGCAGCTGCTGCTCACGATAGTGGTATCGACGGCATTATTATACCGGACCTGCCGCTAGAAGAATCAGGTCACCTGCATGATGTCTTGAAAGAAAAAAATATGGCCATCATTCCCCTTATCGCACCTAACAGCGGCAATAGAAGAATAACTAACATTTGTGACAACGCGCAAGGATTTATATACTGCATATCAGTTACCGGGACAACAGGTACCAGGGATAAGATAAAAACCAATTTACAAGATTTCACTTCCCGGGTAAGAAAAAATACAAGCCTTCCTGTAGCTGTAGGGTTTGGTATTTCCGGTCCACAGAATGCCGCAGAAATATCCTCATGCTGCGATGCTGTAGTAATAGGAAGTTTACTGGTAGATTTTATATACCAGCATAGAGACAATGCACAGTTCTTAACCAAATTAGGGGAAAAAATTAGCGAAATAAAAAAAGCATTGACTCCTGGTGGTGAACATGTTGCTTGCACATAAATTAGCCAGCCGTGAATATAAACCCGGTGACACTGTAATAAATGTAAAAAATATTGAAATCGGAAAAAACAAAACTATAATTGCCGGGCCCTGCGCCGTAGAAGACGAAGAAACAATGGTATATATAGCCATGGAGCTAAAAAAAATGGGAGCACATATTTTGCGAGGCGGAGCTTACAAACCCCGCACTTCTCCCTATTCTTGTCAAGGTCAAGGCAAAAGAGGACTGGAAATTTTAAATACGGCACGAAAAGAATCAGGATTACCTGTTATTACCGAATTGACTGACATTAGAAACCTGGACTTATTATGCCAGCACGCTGATATCTTACAGGTCGGAAGCCGCAGCATGCAGAATTTCCCCTTACTCAAAGAACTCGGTAGAATTAAACAACCTGTTTTACTGAAGCGCGGCTTTTGTGCAACCCTGGAAGAATGGCTTCTAGCTGCGGAATATATTCTCAATGAAGGCAACCACAAAGTAATACTATGTGAAAGAGGTATACGCAGCTTTGATTCTTATTGTCGCAATACATTTGACATTAACGCTGTACCTGCTGTAAAAAACCTTTCTCACCTCCCTTTAATAGCAGATCCAAGTCATGGAACAGGCCGCAAGGAACTTGTAGCACCCGTAGCGAGGGCAGCATTAGCTGCAGGTGCTGACGGCATAATGGTAGAAGTGCACCCTGAACCGGAAAAAGCTCTTTCCGACGGGCATCAATCACTAACTTTAGAACAAATACACCAGCTGATTGCTGATTTAAAACCTTTTTATTCCTTAATATCATGAATAAAAAAAGTCACTCACTATATAACAAATATATAGTGAGTGACTTTTTTTATAATTAAACGCCCACGAGCTTTTTGTTCACAACAGAGTATGAAAACTTTTTTAACAACCAGTTAAAGACCGGTTGTACTCAGAACGAACATACTGAGGCACATTCAAAGAACGAATGAGCCCGTGGAAAGCGCCGGTGCCGATGAGCTCAAACAATTTTATATGCCGAAATAAGTCCAGCACTCAGTGTACTTTAAAGGACTGCATTAATAGCGGTAAAAAATATACTTCTAGCATTTCTACAGTGGAGATGGACTAAATGCTGAAGAATCAAGAGATTTTTTAAAGTTAAATGGGTAAGTTCAACCAACCGAACACACCAATCATCTTTAAGCCCATGTAAGCCATTACAACTATAAAAATATACTTAAGCTGCTTGGCTGGAACTTTATGTGCAAACCTGGCACCTACTGTTGCCATGGGCACGCTAGTACCTGCAAGCAATATGAACTGCAATAAATTCAAATAGCCTATTGAATAAGGCGGTAATCCTGTAACCCCAATTCCGTTAGCTAAATAAGAAAGTGCACCTCCGATTGCAGTAAACATCATCAACGCAGTAGAAGTACCAACAGCCTGGTGCATTTTAAAGTTTAAAGCCAGAACCATTACCGGGATAAGAAGCACTCCCCCGCCGATTCCTATAATACCGGAGACAATCCCCAGGGGAAGTCCCCATAAAAGCAGGGTTTTTATATCTTCAACAGGTGATTCTTCTTCATCTTGATCCTTTTTTAAAGGTTTTGCTGTAAACATTCTTACAGCTCCCAGCAGAACTGCAGCACCAAAAGCTATCTTAAGTGCATTACCGGGCAAATAAGCTGCAAACGTTCCACCTATAACAGCACCTATTGCCCCGCTTATTCCTAGAATTTTAGCAGCGTTCCATAATACAGCTCCTTTTTTATGATGAGACAGGGCACCGCTTAATGCAGTAGGTATTACAACCATCAAGTTAGTTCCAAAAGCTACTTTAATTGCAATACCGGGATCAATCCCCATTGAACTCAGAGCCCAGTATTGAGCAGGAACCATGATAAAACAGCCGCCTACTCCAATCAGGCCCGAAGCCGTACCGACCAGAATCCCGGTTGCCAGCAATGAAATTACAATTACAGTACTCATTTTCTATACACCCCTTTTTAAGTATTTTTTCTTTAAAAGGAGTGTATTAAGTACCATCCCACCAGCAATGACACTTTTTCCTGGACATGATTACCACCTCATAATTCCACTACATTACCGGCATTATTAAAGAAGAAATTCTCTCCAAATTCTGAGGCCAGAACTGCTGACGGCGGCAGTCCAGTGCAGTGAGATACTCCTAATTTTTCCACGTTAAAATCTTTTAATGCAGCTATAGTTTGTTCTAACTGTTCTTTACCGGCACGTATTAGGTGAGTACCTCCTATTACTGTATAAATTTTTTCTATCCCGGTTATTTCACGGGCATGAATAATAGTATTAATCATACCACGGTGAGCACATCCCAGGATAATTACTAATCCTTTACCCGTTTTTATAACCAGGGCCCTGTCATCCAGAAGAGGATCAGGAACAAAACCATCTTCCGTTTTTATAAGCATATTTTTATCTATCTTTTCAAACGGGGTAACCATGGGTATTTCACCGGTGGTGACCATATGATCATTTAGCCAAACAGGGGCCTTACTGTATGAAAATGATGCCCCCAGTCCTTCAAGCTCTTCCTTGCAAAAAGGTATACCAATAAAACGGTAACCACTGCTTCCCCCGGTAGAGCGAGCTGTATACTTTTTATCCCAAACCCGGGGGTGAGCTGTAATATCCATTTTTTTACTTAGTTTTTGCAGAAGGGGGCGAAGCCCCCCCGTATGATCAGAATGACCATGGCTTAAAACTATTTTATTTATCTTTTTTAGATCGACACCAGCAGTTACTGAATTTCGTAAGATAGAATCACTAAAACCGGTATCCAGCAAAACCGTTTCTTCTTTGGATTCTGCTAAAACGCTTAATCCCCACTCACCAGTATATCCCATACCCATAGCTGTATTTTCACAAAGGGTGGTTAATTTAACCAAAATATTTTCACTCCATTGTAATTATAATAATTTACGTTCTAGTCTAATTTAAATGAGAATCATTTGCAATACCAGGAAAGTATTATAATTACTCATTATCCTGGTGAACAGAAAACTTTTCTCGAATTACTTTCCAACAATCGGGATCTTCCATACCCAGCCGCCAGAGAGCCACCCCTCCAACATTATAATCATTTACTAAATCCAGTTTTAACGCCAGACTCCTGGCATCTTCAAAATATACACTGTGTTCACTACCTTTTTTATCTTCATATGTAAAATACGGTACACCGTAATCAAGATTCCAGCGTATTTTTTGCTGGTAATTGCTTGCTGTTTTAACAGCCATATTGTATGACAGGTATCTTACCCGGCCACTGTCAATGTTCCAATCAAAGCCGTACCCTGGAACGCCCAGTATAATTTTGTCGGGTGACATTTTTGTTAAAGCATAACGTATTACACTATCTACCCATTCTTTAGATGCAATCGGGCCCGGCCCGCTAAAACTACCGTACTCATCATACGCCATTATTATTACCTTATCAGCATAATTCTTAACCTGCGCATAATTAAAATTATCTCCCCACCCACCTCGCGGCTCATCACTTATCCTGGCAGGAACTGCCGCAATAACTTCATACCCGGCAGACTTTAATTTTTTATATACTAACTTTAACAGAGAAATATACTTATTTCTGTCATCTGCATATATATTTTCAATATCTAGACATATTCCATCATAATAATTATCTTTTAATACAGAATATATATTCTCAACTAACTCTTCCCTTTTTTGGGGTTCAGACAGTACCTGGTGTACTACTTCTTTATTATTTGCTTTATTATAAAGTAAATTATGGACAAGAGCATAAACACGAATATTTTTTGCATGAGCAATATTTATAACCTGCCGGGCCTTATTTTTTGTAACAGGGCCAAACAATTCTAAATATGCAGGACTATCTTTCTTTAATCTATAATAGAAGGGAACTATAGAACTTATATTTTCATATTCTTTACTTAAAACATGATAAGATGACGGTATTTGAGGCTCTTCACCTACATAAAAACCCATCACCTCTTTCTTTAAGTTTTTTTGTGCATATGGAAAACCTGTAATTTCTTTAATTAATGCAGTTAAAAACAGTACCATAGCTGTTGCAAATAGAAGAACAGCTAATATTTTTTTAGCTGTTTTCATTAAAATCCTCCAGTATTTGCTGTTATAATTAAATATATAAGTAATATTATCACAGCATTGATATTCTAATCTTAATATTTTACACTTCCTTAAAACATATATACTTAAAATAAAAAAAACCCAAAAACTTTTGGGCTTTTTTTACTAAATTAAAAACATATATAGTTTATTTAATTACTGGACTTTAATAATACATATATAGCCTTTTCATCATCATCCCATTTTGCATCAAATAAACCTTTCTTTTTTATTAAAAAGTAATTACAAAACCCTTTGCTTTGCAATTTTCCTCCTGATATCTTCAAACCTCCGCTCTCAACTGGTTTTAATCTTAAATTTTCTGTATCAGGATCATAAGCCACCTGTATATTATATGAAGAAATCTTATCTACTAAATCAGGGCTTAAAATCAAATGTGTTTTAGTTAATTTAGCTGACCCGGGACGCAAACCACCCCTAGCAGCATTATATTCTATAAAAGCCATTATACTTTTCACCTCCAAATTACTCATATTAGTTTATAATTTATCATAATACATTTTTATAAGCAAGTTAGTTTAATTAATATTTCACATGAGTTTATAATATACTAAATAAAAAAATTGCTTATTGCATTCTTTTATTATATTATAGAGTAAATCACATAAAAAAGAACTGCATTAATATCAGCAGTTCCTACAAAGTTTTTTTTACCATGGTTGTTGGTCATAAATATGAATGCATTCCAACAGCTTGTCCGCTAAACTTCCATCAATAAGTTTTAAAGCAAAGCTTTTATTTAACTCATCCATAGAATTATTTTCTAACTGTTTTACTGCTGCTGCCTTTTCTGAAGAGTCATATTTACTTACCTTTTTTAATATATCCCGCCACCTGCGGTCGTTGGCATAATATTTTACGGCATCGGCAAACTCTTCCTGCAGATCCTGGTCCAGCCCAGGCGGGAGTTTTTTCTTTAATTCCTCTGGAATAAACAAGATTATCCCTCCAGGTAAGTTAATTTTAAATATATATACTTATTTAGCTAAAAAATAATACACTTAAACTAAAGTTATATTTTAACTCTTACTATTAAGCTAGTCAAGAACCATTAATAAGATTATACCAGGCAGGCCATTAATATAAACTAGTTTATACAATTAAATTTGAATTAACTCCCTTTTTATTGTTTTCTTCAAAATTAGTAGCAATTACTGTTACTTGAATACTATCTCTAAACTCTTCATTAATAACTGTACCAAAAATTATTTCTGCATCTACATCAGTATTTTCAGTAATTATCTCTGCAATCTTGTTAACTTCAAAAAGGCTCAGGTTAGAACTCCCGCTAATATTCAACAGCACACTTTTGGCACCTTTCATACTTGTCTCTAATAACTGGCTAGAAACAGCCTCTTTAGCTGCTTTTTTTGTTCTTTCTTTACCAGAAGCCTTACCCGCTCCCATTACAGCAAACCCACTGTTTAGCATGACTCTTTTCACATCAGACAGATCGAGATTTATTAACCCGGGTACGGTTATTAACTCTGATATTCCTTGCACCCCTTGTTTTAAAAGGCTGTCAGCAAGGGTGAAAGCTTCAATAAGAGATGTATTTTTATCTACTACTTCCAGCAGGTGATCATTGGGAATTACAATTAAAGTATCCACAGTGTTTTTTAGCTCTTTTATTCCCTGCTCTGCGTATCTTAATCTTTTTTTCCCCTCAAAAATAAAAGGCTTTGTTATTACTCCCACTGTCAGTATATCCAAATCTTTTGTAACCTGTGAAATAACAGGGATTGCCCCAGTACCGGTCCCTCCTCCCATACCTGCACTCAAAAATATCATGTCTGCATCACTTAAAATATCATGAACCTCTTTTTTAGATTCCTCTGCTGCTTCTTTTCCTACTTGGGGGTCCCCACCTGTCCCTATCCCTTCCGTTGTATTCTTACCCATTTGCAACTTTTGCTTTGCAAGACAATCCCGGAGGGCTTGTAAATCAGTATTTAAAGCTACAAATTGAACTCCCTGCAATTTTGATTGAATCATATGATTTAAAGCATTATTCCCCCCTCCACCTATGCCAACAACTTTTATATTTGTGGGTAATGCTTTTTCTTCCCCAAGTTCAATCATTTATAATTCCTCCTTATTAAATATGTTTAATAAGTCTTTTTTTCTATTTTATCAAGATAATAGTAACATATAATTATTAATATTCACCAAACATTTACTAATTGAAAAGTTACAACGTATAAAAAACTAATGCAATAGGAATCATAATTTATGGATAAAGTAAAGAGGGAGGAATAAATTATGGCCGAGCTTCAACAAATTATGACCCGAAATGTAACATCCATAACTTCAGAACAATCGGTATCCGATGCAGCAACAGTAATGAGGCAATATAACGTAGGTGCAGTGCCAGTACTACAAAACGGGCAATGCGTAGGTATTATTACAGATAGAGACATTTCTTTAAGAACCGCTGCCAATGGAGTTGATGCAGATACTACTCCTGTAGAATCAGTAATGTCGAAAGAAATTATAACAGGAGATCCTAAAATGGATGTCCATGAAGCAGCAAATTTGATGGCTAAAAATCAAATACGCAGAGTACCTGTTGTCGATAACAACCATCTTATCGGCATGGTTTCCCTGGGTGACATGTCTGTTCAAAACATTTATGAAAACGAAGCAGGACAAGCACTTTCAGACATTTCTTATCCAGCATCTCCACGCAACCCCGTCATGTAAAATTATAACAGATAGGAGCCCGTTAAAATGGGGCTTCTTATCTGTTATAATTTATTGTATAATAATTAATAATTTAACTTACTTATTTTTTAAAAAATTTAAACTAGTCGTGAAATTATGCTTGTATTAGTATAAGCAAGTTCTTTAAAATATATTATTTATATTCAACTCACATACTTATATTTGGCAATTGCTCAAAATTTTTAAAAGGTTTAGCATAATGGTAATATAGAATAAGTTTCAATTAACATAAATCTACTATTAAATAATACTCAATCATTCTCTACTAGACTAGTTAACTTTTTAGAGGCAGGTGGTTATAAAAAAAGAACAGTAATAGTCTTTTTACAATTACTTTACCACTAAAGCCCTATAAAAAAGGAGGTCACAGAATGCCAAGGTTTAAAGATCCAAGCTTGACAAGTAAGCCGTCAAGCAAGTCCCCAAGGGTTGTTGATCCTAAGAATGTTAAACGCTCCGTAGATCCTGCAGCACTTGAAATGATTGATGTTGTGCAGGAGCAAGGAGTCGAAACTGCATTTGACCGGGTAAAAGCCCAACAACCACAATGTCAGTTTGGTTATAAAGGAATATGCTGTCGTTTCTGCATGATGGGCCCATGCCGTATAAAGTCTGATGAAGGGCCCGGAAGCAGGGGTATCTGCGGCGCAAATGCTTGGACTATTGTAGCCAGGAGCGTTGGGTTAATGATTCTCACAGGATGTGCATCTCACGCCCAACACGGTAACCATATTACACATACAATGCACATGATATGTGACGGGGAAGCCCCGAGCTACGAAATTAAAGATGAAGAAAAAGTAATGAAGATGTGCGGCAAGTTAGGCATCGACACAACAGGAAAAGATAAAGTAGCTCTTGCCAGGGAAATAGCTGACAAAGCTCATGAAGATTTCACCCGCTTAAAAGACGAAGGTGAAACTACCTGGATAACCGACATGGTTGTAGAACAAAGAAATACAGTTTATCGCACTCAAAACGTAATGCCTCATGGCATTCATGCTGTAATATCTGACCTGGTAACCCAGGCCCACGTAGGAATGGATAATGACCCTGTAAACTTGGTATTCAGTGCTGTACGGGTAGGCTTAGCTGACTTAGCTGGAAAATGGATTGCTACCGACTTATCTGATATTATTTTTGGTACTCCAAGACCGGTTATGAGTGAAGCCAACATGGCTGTACTGGATCCAAGCAAGGTAAATGTTGTATTACACGGACATAATCCTCTGCTCAGTGAAATGGTAATAGAAGCTGCCAGGGATATGGAAGAAGATGCTAAAGCAGTTGGAGCAGCAGGCATTAACCTGGTAGGTATCTGCTGTACCGGTAACGAAGTATTAATGCGCCAGGGCATTCCCCTTTGCACCTCTTTCTCATCCCAGGAACTAGCCATTGCAACAGGTTCAGTAGATGCCATGGTTGTGGACGTGCAGTGCATAATGCCCGGTCTTAATACTGTCGCCCAGTGCTTCGGTACCAGGCTTATTACCACAACTGACCTTGTAAAGAACCCTGGTGCTTATCATATTGATTTCCAGGAAGCAAAAGCATTAGATCATGCAAAAATGGTTGTAGAACACGGTATTGAAGCTTATAGAGAACGCAATACTCGCCCAACACATATTCCTAACTTTAAAGAAAAACTTGTTGCTGGCTGGAGTAACGAAGCAATTCTTGACGTATTTAAGTCTGTAAACCCTGATAATCCTATCAGAGTATTAAATGATGCAATCTTATCAGGCGAACTCAAAGGCGTAGCCTTAATGTGCGGTTGTTGTAACTTAAAAACATTCCAGGACGAAGCGCATATTGAAATTGCTAAAGAAATGCTTAAAAATGATGTATTTGTTGTTTCTACAGGCTGTCACGCCCAAGCCTGTGCTAAGGCCGGTTTAATGGATCCCGACAAGGTAGACGAATATTGCGGGGAAGGACTAAAGAGTTTCTTCAAGCGTATAAGTGCAAACTCAACTCTTGACGTTGGACTACCCCCTGTATTCCATCATGGTTCCTGCGTTGACAACTCACGGGCAGCCGAACTGGTAAACTACATGGCCGAAGATATGGGCGTAGATACTCCCAAGATACCTTTCGTTGCTTCCGCACCAGAGGCAATGAGCGGTAAGGCCACCAGTATAGGTACCTGGTGTGTAACTATTGGATTCCCCACCCACGTAGGTACAATGCCCCCAGTTGAAGGATCAGATTTAATATACAGCATCTTAACCCAGATTGCCGGTGACGTATTTGGTGGATATTTCATTTTAGAACCCGATATCGAAATTGCAGGTCAAAAACTGCTTGACGCACTGGAATACAGAAGATGGAAGCTTGCTATACACCGTCAACAAGCTGAAGATAAAGATACACAGCTATGTCAATGCTGGTAAATACGCCTTGTCGAAGGGAGGAAAGAAAGAATGGCAGAAGTTTCTAGTTTTGATCAGATTTTTGAAGGCGCTATTGAGTCAGGACAAGAACCCAAAAAACTTTTTAAAGAAGCATATGAAGGCGCCGTTACTGCCTGCAGTTATGCAGAAATATTGCTAAACCGGGCAATACGCACTTACGGAGAAGATCAACCTGTAGGATATAATGATACTGCTTATTTCTTACCTGTAATTCGCTGCCTGAGCGGCGAAAAGATAAAAACACTTGGTGACTGCGTACCGGCACTAAACCGTGCCCGTGCTGCTATAAGGCCTGAAAAAACATTTGAAAACGCGCGTATATGGGGTGAATCCACATGGTACGCAGCAGATGTTATCGAAGCCGTTCGTTACCTGCGTAATACCGAAGAAAACCCGCTGCACGTTCCACCCTGGACCGGATTTATTGGTGATCCTGTAGTTCGCGCATACGGTATTAAAATGGTGGACTGGACCATTCCTGGCGAAGCTGTAATTCTGGGCCGTGCTAAAGATCCTGAGTCAGCTAAGAAAATAGTTGACGATTTAATGGGCAAAGGCCTTATGATTTTCCTCTGTGATGAAATTATTGAACAGCTTCTAGAGATAAACGTAAAGCTAGGTATAGACTACATGGCTTATCCACTGGGCAACTTTACCCAGGTTGTTCATGCTGCAAACTACGCTCTGAGAGCTGGAATGATGTTCGGAGGTATTACCCCTGGAGATCACGAAAAACAACGCCAGTACCAGCGTGACAGGGTATTAGCTTTCATTCTGTATCTTGGTGAACACGATATGGTTAAGACTGCTGCTGCCATGGGTGCTATAAACGTTGGGTTCCCGGTAATTACTGACCAGGAACTTACTGAAGATAAACAAATCCCTGATTGGTTCATTAGCGAGCCGGACTATGACAATATTGTTCAAAAGTGCATGGAAACACGTCAAATTAAGATAACATCTATTGAAATTGATGCACCCATTAATATAGGACCAGCTTTCGAGGGTGAAAGTATCCGTAAAAAGGATATGTACTGTGAATTCGGTGGTTCCAAGACACCTGCATTTGAACTAGTTCGTGAAAAAAGTGAAGAAGAAGTTGAAGACGGTAAAGTTGAGGTTGTCGGGCCGGATATCGATACAGTCGAAGAAGGCGGCAAGCTTCCTCTAGGAATAGTTATAGATGTTTACGGGAAGAAGTTCCAGAAAGACTTTGAGCCTGTGCTCGAACGCCAGCTTCACTACTTCACCAACTACGGTGAAGGTACCTGGCACGTTGCTCAGAGAGATATTCTTTGGATGCGTGTAAGTAAAGATGCGTTCTCAAAAGGTTTCCGCATGAACCATTTGGGTAATATGCTTTATGCCAAGATGAAATCTGAATTTGCCTCAATTGTAGACAGAATTCAGGTAACCATCTACACTGATGAAGACAAAGTACTAGAAATGCGCGATGAAGCCAGGAGCTTCTACAAACAGCGCGATGACCGCTTGAAAGAACTCAGTGACGAAAAAGTGGACACATTCTATTCCTGTACACTGTGCCAATCCTTTGCTCCTACACACGTTTGTGTTGTTGCTCCTGAACGGGTTGGACTGTGCGGTGCTATAAGCTGGCTAGATGCCAAGGCTACTTACGAAATTAACCCACATGGTCCCTGTCAGCCCATTCCTAAAGAAGGTGTTATTGATGAGTACAAGGGTCAGTGGACTGCATTTAACGACTTTATATACAGCAACTCCCAGCGTACTGTTGAGGCTGTCAACTTCTACACCATAATGGAATACCCGATGACTTCTTGCGGTTGCTTTGAGTGCATTATGACCATGGTTCCTGAATGTAATGGTTTCATGATCGTTAACCGTGAACACGGCGGCATGACACCCTGTGGAATGACATTTAGTACTTTGGCCGGAACCATTGGCGGCGGTGCACAAATGCCCGGCTTTATGGGAATTGGTAAAGCTTATATTGGTTCACCCAAGTTTGTACCTGCCGATGGAGGACTGGCCCGCATAGTTTGGCTACCTTCAGGACTTAAAGAAGATCTACGTGATCTGCTCGAAGAAGCAGCCGAACGTGAAGGTTTAGGTAAAGAATTCTTAGATAAAATTGCTGACGAAAACGTTGGCACTAGCGGAGAAGAAATCTTATCTTTCTTAGAAGAAAAAGGACATCCTGCTTTAACCATGGATCCCTTAATGTAATAAAATTCGTGAATGAACTTCGCGAATACTTTTTAATAAATTTGTCAGTTAATAACTGCTGGCAAAATTAATAACCTGCCTCTACTTAAATACCGGTTACCGGTATTTAAGGCTAATATTTTCGCCTGGTATCCCTCCAATACCAGGCGATTTTTTTATAAAAAAATACCCGGCATATATACAGCCGGGATAAATACAGGTAGATAATGAGTATATAATTTAGGCCTTTGCCTAAAACTTTTCCAGGTAATTATCTATTTCCCATTGATGAACTTGCATTCTATATTCATCATATTCTTTTTGTTTAATCTCTGTAAAAATATTGCTTGCATGTTCCCCTACAGCGCTGCGTATTATATTATCTTTCTTAAATTCACAGAGGGCCTCGGGAAGATCTGTAGGTAAGCTAAGAATATTATATTCACAACGTTCCTGTTCAGTCATTTCGTATATATTAAAATCGCAGGGTGCAGCTGGCTGCAGCTTTTTCTCAATCCCATCAAGCCCGGCACTCAAAGTAGCTGCTATGGCTAAATACGGGTTACACGCAGGATCCGGGTTGCGCAATTCTATTCTCGTACTGATCCCTCTTTTGGCAGGTACGCGAATTAAAGGACTCCTGTTTCGTTCACTCCATGCTATATATACAGGAGCCTCGTATCCCGGTACCAATCGTTTATAAGAATTAATTGTTGAATTTGTAACTGCAGCCAGCGCCGGAGCATGCTCTAATACGCCGCCTATATAATTATAGGCAATTGAACTTAACATGTTGCCGGAAAATTCATCATAAAATGCATTTTCCCCGTTTTTAAACAATGACTGGTTCATATGCATTCCGCTTCCATTTATGCCGAATACTGGCTTGGGCATAAATGTAGCATGTAAGCCATGTCTTTGAGCAATAGTTCTAACAACAAATCTAAAAGTAACAATCTTATCAGCAATATCCAATGCATCAGAGTATTTGAAATCAATTTCATGTTGTCCCGGTGCAACTTCATGGTGGGAAGCTTCTATTTCGTAACCCAATTCCTCTAATGTTAATACCATATCCCTTCGTGCATCTTCACCCAGGTCTACAGGGGTCAAATCAAAATACCCTGCCTTATCATGTGTATTTACTGTAGCATGACCTTCCTGGTCAATGTGAAAGAGAAAGAACTCCAATTCAGGACCTACATTCATGGTATATCCCATATCAGATGCTTTTTTTAATACCTTTTTTAAAGTATTACGTGAACATCCCTCAAAAGGTGTATTATCGGGATTATACACATCGCATATTAAACGTGCTACCGCTCCTTTTTTTGGGCGCCAGGGAAAAATCTCAAAAGTATCTGGATCAGGTTTCAAGTACATATCTGATTCTTCAATCCTGGTAAATCCTTTTACAGAAGAACCATCAAACATTAATTCACCATCTAATGCTTTTTCTAATTGTTCAATTGTAACAGCAACATTTTTTAATATACCGAGAACATCTGTGAACTGCAAACGTATAAACTTAACCCCTGACTCCCTGGCTCTACTTAAAATTTCTTTTTTAGTTTCTGTTTTCATATCATGTCAACTCCTCATATATATATATAATTAAACATAAAACGCCTTTACCGGTATTAAACCAGTAAAGGCGCCGCTGCCCTTTTCAGGTACTCCTTTGTACCATTATTTTAAGTTTTGAGTCATTATTATAGCATCTGCTACTGCACGTATAGAAACACGCTTATTCATACTTTGCTTTTGTATCTTCTTAAAAGCCTCGGCTTCCGTAAATCCCAATGTATCCATTAAGATACCTTTGGCTTTTTCAACAACTTTTCTCTTTTCCAATGTCTCTTTTAATTCCTTTACTTTATCATCTAATTTAATCAATTCTTCAAAGTTACTTATAGCTAATTCCATAGCAGGTAATAAGGACGCTTCATTAACAGGTTTTTGTAATAAAGCAGCTCCCCTAACTGATCTTGCATTTTCAATTACTCCCTGGTTAACATTATTAGAGAGCAATATTACGGGGGCAAGTTTATCCTCCCATGCAATCTCGGACACTTCCCACCCGTCCATGCCAGACAATTGCGCTTCAATTAATATAAGGTCAGGTTGCCTGGTTCGAATCAATTTTATTGCAGTAACACCTTCAGCAGCTTCTCCTACCACCAGGTAATCCAATCTCTTTACTAAAGCTTTTATTGCGTTCCTTGCTGCAGCATCACTATCTGCTAAAATTACTCTTCTTTGGCTCATGGAAATTTTCCTCCCAAGAAAAACCGATTATATATAAAAATGCCCCCTCCTAGAACTGTATATTCTAGAAGAGGGCTCCGTTGCCTCAAAAAAAGATACATCATTGTACCTTTGCCATATATTACTTTTATTATACAACTACTTTATTATAAAATCAACATTAATATATATTTTTTCCACGAGCTTTGGTGGAGGTAACCGGACTCGAACCGGTGACCCCCTGCTTGCAAGGCAGGTGCTCTCCCAACTGAGCTATACCCCCATATATGAGATGTGTGAGGTGGGATGTTAGATATGAGACAACAAGTCCTCTTCTTCGAGGGTGGATCCTAATGTCTTCCACTTCCAACCTCTCACTTCCCACTACCCAAATGGTGGGCCTAGATGGACTTGAACCATCGACCTCACGCTTATCAGGCGTGCGCTCTAACCAACTGAGCTACAGGCCCCAAAACCATTTAACAATTAATTTACTGCAATTAATTCTATCAAGATTAAATCAATGTTTCAAGTGGAAATTATTAAAATACAGCAAATAAGTCCCCGTTATTGGGGACTTATTTAAAAATAAGTCCGGCAACGACCTACTCTCCCAGGGGTAAACCCAAGTACCATCGGCACTGGTGAGCTTAACTTCCGTGTTCGGCATGGGAACGGGTGTATCCCCACCGTTATGGTTACCGGAAACTATTAAACTTTTTA
>JAIPEW010000013.1 GCA_021736985.1 Clostridiales bacterium
CAAGCTCCCCCTTCGGCTTCCTTCAGACCCCACCGTTGGCCAGTGGCGCCCTTGCCTACGGGTTGTCTTCCCGCTGGTTAGGTGACATGGGTTTCTTTCAACCCACCGGCTCGGCAAACATGCCGGGCAAACAAAAAAAAGAGCAGCACCTGCTGCTCTTTAAAAGTTAAATATTATTTTTATTCTACGCTAGTCCACTCGGAAACCAGGTCCTGGTGGTTTTCAATCCAATTTTGTGCTGCTTTAGTAGGTTTCATTCCATCATGCACTTCTAACATAACTTGCTGCATATGCTTGGGCTCCCAGAAGAAGTTGTCCATAATTTGGGCAGCTTCGGGGAAGTCTTCTTTAAAGCCCTGGCGTACTATTGTAGATACGTGTTCTTCATCGCCGTAAACATTTTTGGGATCCTTGAGGTATTTAAGGTCAAACTTGGCGAATTTCCAGTGCGGAGTCCAACCTGTTACAACTTCCCATTCATCGTTATCAATAGCTCTCTTTAAGGAAGCTGCCATAGCGGCACTACTGCTTGCCTGCAGTGACAAATCAAGGCCGTATTCTTCAATAGCTTCTTCAGTATTCTGCATGACACCGGCACCAGACTCGATACCAGTAATTTTGCCGTCAAACTTGTCTTTTACATCATTCAATTCAGCAATGGAATCGATTTCTACATATTTAGGTACAACCAAACCTATCTTACAGTGTTTAATACTGGGACCCAAGTTTACAACATCGCCCTGGAATTTATCCCAGTAATTTTTTTGTGTAGCTGGCAACCATGCTGAACACATGCCGTCGATATCGCCTTCAGCTACGCCGGTCCAGAGTACGCCTGCATCTACTCCAGTCATTTCAACATCATAACCCTCTTGTTTAAGTACTTCTGCTAAAACATTGGTACTTGCAACTTCAGATTCCCATTCTACATACCCTAACTTAATTGTACCTTTTGCTTCTTGTTGTTCTGTTCCATTTTCTTGCCCTTCATTTTCCTGGGCATCCTGGCCGCCGCATCCGAATAGAGCGATACTCAGCATGGCCATGATCCCTATAAGGGCAACTACTTTTAGCATCCGCTTCATGAGCACATCTCCTCCTTTTCACTACATACTATAATATATTATATTTTGGCCTTTCGTCTTTCTGTAATACTTTGAGTAATGCGGTCTAAGATCATTGCCGTGATAACGATGGCCAAACCTCCTTCAAAACCCATACCAACGTCTAGCCGCTGGATACCGCGAAGTACTATTGCACCCAGCCCGCCGGCACCAATCATGGCTGAAATAACAACCATGGAAAGTGATAACATTATAACCTGGTTAACGCCAGCCATAATGGTAGGCAAAGCTACGGGTAGCTGAACTTTGACTAATTTCTGTCCAGGTGTTGAACCAAATGCATCAGCAGCTTCTACCAGTTCTTCCGGTACCTGGCGTATTCCCAAGCCAGTAAGCCTGATAGCCGGGGGCATGGCAAAAATAATAGTAGCAATTAACCCGGGTACGTTACCAACGCCAAAGAAGAATACTGCCGGTATTAAATAAACAAAAGGCGGCATGGTCTGCATAAAGTCCATTATTGGCATAACTATCTGATGTATAACATCACTGCGAGCAGAGAGTATTCCCAAGGGAATTCCTACTAATAATGCAAGCAGGGTAGCAGATATTACCAGTGAAAATGTTTCTACTGAAGGAGCCCAGAGTTGTAAGTTATAGGCTAGCAGCAACCCCAGGGCTGTGCCAATAGCAGTCTTTTTGTTGGCAATAAACCAAACCAGGATTAAACTGATAATTATTGCAACCAGTGGATGAAAAAACATAATTGATGATACTAAAGCACTGACCAGAAAATCTATAATTACAGATAAGGCATCAAAAATAATGCTTAGATTTGATGTCGCCCACTCTACAATTGTTTCAATTAAGTCACCAATAGGTATTTTAGGTATTACTGGCATTTATTCATTATCCCCCTTTACCATGCCGGCTAGTACGGCTCCTCTTACGATAATTCCTCTTAAGACATTGTTTTCGTCAGTTACAACTGCTGGATATTTAGATTCGGCTATAATAGGAATAAGTTCATTTAACGGGGTGTCCTGAGCAACTTTAGGAATGTCTTTTATAATAATATCTGTAATACTGTCTTTATTATTGTCTGCAGCTGATAATGCGTCTTCAGCTGTAAGCATTCCTTCTAGTTTACGATCTTTACTTATTACAAATATGCTTGAAATGCCCTGTTCTCTCATGCGGCGCAGGGCAAGCCGGGGCCCGTCTTTAGGAGTTATGGTAGCACTGGGCGTTTTCATAACGCCTTCGGCAGTACGTATTCTAGAAATATCTACATCTTCAACAAATTTTTCAACATAGTCGTTTGCCGGGTTAGTCAATATTTCTTCGGCAGTACCGGTCTGTACAATTACCCCGTCTTTCATCAGTGCTATGCGATCTCCTACTTTTAAAGATTCGTCAAGATCGTGAGTAACAAAAACAATAGTTTTGTTCAATTTTGCTTGCAAAGAAAGCAATTCATCCTGCATTTCCTTGCGAATCAGTGGGTCTAATGCACTAAAAGGTTCATCCATCAGAAGGATGTCGGGGTCGCTGGCGAGGGCGCGGGCAAGTCCCACACGCTGCTGCATACCACCGCTTAATTTAGCCGGGTAGCTGTCTCCCCATCCCTTAAGACCTACAACGTCAAGTACTTTAGCTGCAGATTCACGCCTTTCTGATTGCTCAATACCCTGTACTTCTAACCCGTAAGCTACATTATCAAGAACTGTCTTGTGAGGAAACAGGCCAAACCTCTGGAAAACCATTCCCAGCTTTTTTCTTCTTAGTTCTCTTAGCTGCTCCTGGTTCATGTCTAGCACATTATCGCTATCAATAAGTACTTGTCCTTTGGTAGGGTCAATTAACCTGTTTAGACAGCGGAGCAAAGTGGATTTCCCACTTCCTGAAAGCCCCATGAGTACAAATGTTTCTCCGGCTTCAACTTCTAAACTTACTCCGTTAACACCAATAGTCTGCCTTGATTTTTCTAATATTTCTTCTTTGCTATAACCTTGTTCCATCATTTCAAAAGCTTTTTCAGGATGATCACCGAAAATCTTATATAGTTCTTCTACTTTTAATTTTGACACTTTGCTCTCACTTCTCCCGTTCTTATTGTTATTTACCGAATTATTATTTCCTGTCGTTTCATCAGTTATGTTTGATGAATCCATAATAAAATAAAAAGAGTCACTCCTTTCTTTTGCGTCAAAAGTTTAGCCTGCAACTTGGGCAAAAGAATAGATTTGGCGCAATATGCAAAAAAAAATAATAAACTTAAGAAATGGCAAATGAATTGTAAATTATCATTATCTTTTATTATTTTAGCAAAAGAAATATAAGGTTGTCTAGGTAAATTAAAGACTGAAATCTTATTATAACTTGTAATAACACCTTTGTAAACTGCTGTACAGCTTATATTGACACTATTCTTATTTATGCATATAATAAATTTAAAATTTAATTAAACCTTCGGGGATGGGTGAAATTCCTGACCGGCGGTAAGGCTGTAATAAGTCAAGCCCGCGAGCCTGCATGGTTGATCCGGTGAAAGTCCGGGGCCGACAGTTAAAGTCTGGAGGGGAGAAGGTTTTATACGGGTATACTGTTGTGTGTTGTATGCCTGTGACTAAGTTTGCCCTGAAGGATAGCTTCAGGGTATTAATTATTTTGGTGGGATTATTATGGATAGATATTTTATGCAGTTAGCACTAAAACTTGCATCAAAAGCAATTGGTAAAACAAGTCCTAACCCGTTAGTTGGAGCGGTTTTAGTACAGAATAAAAAAATTGTTGGTAAAGGTTTTCATGCCCGTGCCGGCACATCACATGCTGAAATTATTGCTTTGACAGAGGCCGGTGAAAATGCTCGCGGTGCGACTCTTTATGTTACTCTTGAACCGTGCTGCCATCACGGTAAAACAGGACCATGTACAAAGGCAATTATTAAGGCAGGAGTAGGGCGTGTAGTAGTAGCCGCTAAGGACCCTAATCCTCTTGTTTCTGGCAAGGGAATAAAGGAAATGAGAGATGCAGGTATTGAAGTTGAAACAGGTATAATGGAAAAAGAATCAATAAAGCTTAATGAAGTGTTTAATAAGTATATTACTTCTAAAATTCCATTTATAGTGGCCAAAGCTGCCATGAGCCTGGATGGAAAAATAGCTACTTCTAGCGGTCAGTCACAGTGGATTACCGGGGAAGATGCCCGGCAAAATGCTCACTATTTAAGGAATTGTTATGATGCCATTTTAGTAGGTATTGGAACTGTTTTAAGTGATAATCCATCTTTAACTGTACGACTGGGCAGTGGTGAAGGACGTGACCCGGTTAGGGTGGTGCTGGATAGTAAGGCGCGTACTCCACCTTCTTGTAAAATGCTTAACCAGGTATCTTCTGCATCTACATATATAGCAGTAACTGAAAATGCGGACCAGGAAAACATTAAAAAATTGAGTGATGTAGGTGCCAAAGTGATAACTTTTACCAGCAGTGAAAAGGGTGAGGTTGATTTAAATGCCCTGCTTGCATTTTTAGGAAAAAAAGAAATAACCAGTGTATTGGTTGAAGGTGGAGCCATGGTTCATGGCTCGTTTATAAAAGAAAAACTAGTGGATAAAGTAGTATGGTATATTGCTCCGCTGCTTATTGGCGGAGAGAATGCTCCAGGTCCGGTTGGAGGTAGTGGATACCAGGGACTTCAAAATGCATTAAGGCTGTACGACATGAAATTTGAACGCTGTGGTATGGATTTTATTGTAAAAGGATATCCCCAGAAATAATTCTATAATTGAACCGGGGTGGAAGGAATGTTTACGGGATTAGTTGAAAAACTAGGTACAGTGCGTTTTATAAGTAAAGGGGCGGACTCTGCCCGTTTAACTATAGAGGCCGGGGAGTTTTTAAAAGATCTTAAAATAGGAGATAGCGTAGCAGTTAATGGTGTATGCCTTACTGCTTCTGCTTGTGAAAAAGCATTTTTTGATGCTGATGTTATGACTGAAACGTTATCTAAGTCCAACCTGGGAAAATTAAAGGTTGGAGACCCTGTAAATCTTGAGAAGGCACTCCGTATTGGCGATAGGTTAGGAGGACACCTGGTAAGCGGCCATATTGACGGGGTGGGAAATATTCTACAAAAAAAGGAATATGATATATCTATATTGTTAACTATATCTGCCGGTAGTGAAGTGATGAAATATATTATTAGTAAAGGTTCAGTAGCTGTAGATGGGACGAGTCTAACTGTAGTGGATTTTGCAGAAAACAATTTTATCATATCCATTATTCCACATACTTCCAGTGCTACTATACTGGGCAAAAAAAGTGAAGGCGACTCAGTAAACCTGGAAGGGGACTTAATTGGTAAATATATTGAACGCTTGTTAGGTTACAGGGAAGAAAATAAATACCAGGGTAATTCCGGTGTTACAATGCAAGCATTACTGGAAAATGGTTTTTTATAAGAAAATCAGAGGGGATGAGTAATGTATGGGCACAGTGAAATTTAATTCAATTAATGAAGCCATAGAAGATATTAAAGAGGGAAAAATGGTAGTTGTTGTTGATGATGAGGACCGCGAAAATGAAGGCGATTTAGTGATGGCTGCCGAGAAGGTGACCCCGGAAGCAGTGAATTTTATGGCTACTTACGGGCGGGGGTTAATTTGTGTGCCCATGGTAGGAGATCGCCTTGATGCATTAGAGTTACCGGCAATGGTAAGCAAAAACTCAGATTCATATGCTACAGCATTTACAGTGTCTGTTGATCATAAAGATACGACAACGGGTATTTCTGCTTATGAAAGATCCGCTACCGTCAAGGCTTTGCTCGACCCGAGTACAACCCCGGAAGATTTAAATCGCCCGGGCCATACGTTTCCTCTGCGGGCCAAGGAAGGCGGAATATTGCGGCGAGCCGGTCATACTGAAGCAGCGGTAGATCTTGCAAAATTAGCCTGTTCTTATCCGGCAGGTGTTATTTGTGAAATAATGAAGGAAGATGGAACTATGGCCCGGGTTCCTGAACTCCTGGAGTTTTGCAGTAATCACCAGTTAAAAATAATCACCATAGCTGATCTTATTGAATACAGGCGGCATACGGAAAAGTTAATAAGAAATGTTGATTCTGCTAACTTGCCTACAAAGTACGGGGATTTTACTGCAATAGCTTATGAAAGTATTCTTGATAATAAAGGGCATTTAGCCCTGGTCAAAGGCGATCTTTCTTCCTCAGAAGCTCCGCTTGTCAGGGTGCACTCAGAGTGTTTGACCGGAGATGTACTTGGCTCCCTGCGCTGTGACTGTGGAGATCAGCTCAAAACTGCACTTAAAATGATCGAAGAAGATGGTGTGGGCGTACTGCTCTATATGCGCCAGGAAGGCAGGGGGATCGGCCTTTTAAATAAAATAAGAGCATATAAATTGCAAGACGAGGGTAAAGACACCGTAGAGGCCAATGAATTATTAGGTTTTCCAGAAGATTTGAGGGATTATGGTATTGGTGCCCAGATTCTTGCCGACCTGGGGTTAAAAAAAATACGTTTAATGACTAATAATCCCCGGAAAATCGCCGGACTTGAAGGGCACGGGCTGGAAGTTGTATGTAGGGTGCCTATAGAAATTCGTCCCGGAGAGAAAAATCGATTTTATCTAACCACAAAGAAAAAGAAAATGGGACACCTGTTATCTATGGCAGAAAAAAATTCTAAGTAGGGAGGCATGTAAGTTTGCCAAAAATTTTTGAAGGACACCTGGTAGGAGAAGGGCTTAAATTAGGTATGGTTGTGGGCAGGTTTAATGAATTTATCACGAATAAATTATTAAGTGGTGCTATGGATTCTTTAAAGCGTCACGGCGTCGATGAAGAGGGTGTTGAGGTTGCCTGGGTGCCAGGAGGGTTTGAAATTCCCCTGGTGGCTAAAAAAATGGCTCAAACTGAGAAATATGATGCAGTTATCTGCCTTGGTGCCGTGATCAGAGGATCAACTCCGCACTTTAATTATGTAGCAGCAGAAGTTTCCAAGGGTGTTGCTAAGGCAAGTACAGATACTGGTATTCCCGTGGTATTTGGAATTATAACTGCTGATACTATTGAACAAGCAGTGGAAAGGGCCGGGACAAAATCCGGTAATAAAGGATGGGATGCTGCAGTTACGGCAATTGAGATGGCTAATTTAATGTGCACGATTAATGAGCAAAATTAATATATTTCTATAAGGCCAGGTTCAGTAAAAGCCTGGGAGGAAAGGAGATTGTAATGTCTCAATATAAAAATATTCAAAGCATTACTGAAGTAAAAAATTACACTCCTTCTAAAGAGCGACTTTTTTCAGCTGATAACAGTGAAATAACCAGCGGGTGGACTACAGATATATATTTTATAAAAAGTCGTGAAATATTAAGGAATGAGAATTTAGCGCAAGCCGAAGTTGCGGCGGAAATTTTTCCAGGCAGGGCCGGTGTTATGGCCGGAACGCAGGAAGTAAAGAACTTACTAGGAGACCTGCCTGTTGATGTCCGGGCCCTGGAAGAAGGCGAACATTTTGACAGTAAAGAAGTAGTTATGCAGATTAGCGGGTCTTATGATTACTTCAGCATTTATGAGACGGCATTTCTAGGGATTTTAGCCAGTTCAAGCGGCTGGGCGACTGCAGCAAATCAATGCAAGAATTCAGCTGGAGATAAGTCTGTAGTCTGTTTTGGTGCCCGCCATGTTCATCCTGCTGTTGCTCCAGTCATGGAGAGGAGTGCTATAATAGGCGGTGCTGATGGTGCTAGCTGTATATTAGGCGCCAAGTTGGCCGGTAGAGAGCCCATGGGAACTATTCCACATGCCGTTATGCTTGTTGTTGGGGATACCCTGAAGGCGGCAGAAGTCTATTCTGAAATAATGCCCCCGGAATCACCGGTTATTATGCTGGTAGATACTTTTAAAGATGAAGCAGAAGAATCTTTACGGTTAGGTGAATCGCTAAAAGAAAGGCTTGAAGGAGTAAGGTTGGATACAGCAAGTGAGCGGGGCGGTGTTACCCCGGGTCTTGTTAAGGAAATAAGGGGACGGTTGGACCTGGCAGGACTTAGTCACGTGCAAATATTTGTATCAGGCGGGGTAAATCCTGAGCGTATGCCGGGATTAATAAAAGCCGGTGCTGACTCTTTTGGTGTGGGAAGTTACATATCAGCGGCTTCTCCTATAGATATGACCATGGATTTAAAAGAAGTGAACGGGCGTCCTGTTGCTAAACGTGGACGTATACCCGGGCAGACAAGAGCGCCCAGGCTTACAAGAATAATTTAACTTTGCTTTGTAAAAGTACATAAAATTAACAGTAAATATAATACAAAAAACGGCTTTTAGCCGTTTTTTAAACTTCCAGGGTATGTTGTTATATTGACCGTTTAACTTTGCCGCTGCGCAGGCAGCGAGTACATACCAGAATTCTTTTAGGGGTACCGTTTATTATGGCTTTTACTTTTTGTAGATTAGGATTCCATTTACGCTTGGTGCGAATATGGGAATGGCTATACTGCATCCCGGTTTGAACACCTTTTCCACAGATAGCGCACTTTTTTGCCATTTTCAAACACCTCCTTTGCAATACATGCTAATTTTATCAAAACTCTTGACGTAGTGCAAGCAGTATATTCTTTAAATTACTTGCCGGGAAGTCCCTGTCTTAAAGAGATAACGAAGGGCGGGGATGAATGGCGGTTTTTATTTACAAAACATTTGTTCTAGCTTGGATTTATTGGTATAATATAACTATAATGCACTGTAGAAGAAGTCTGAGCGCAAGCTCAAGATTCTGCAGAATAGCCTGTCACGCAAACAGAAGGGTTTCAGGAACCGGGCCAAGATAAAGATAATCTTGCCCGCTTAGCACTAGAAAGTACGCAACCAGCGCAAGGTCTTCCACCATAAGATGCTGGATTCATTGGTGTAGCAATGCGGCATAATTATAGCAGAAGATCTGCAAATACAGGCTTCTTAGTATAAAAAATTGTGCACCGGGACTGTGGTTAAATGCAGGGGAGTTTGGCTGCAAGAAGGGCCTATTATGAACCGGCGAACTCCTTCCTCAGCGAAGCGAAGAGAGGGGGGAGTCTACTGTATATCCGGTAGCAGGGTGATTAAACATGAATAATAATGAAATCTTTGATAAGCCAGTTCAGTATATAAAGATGGTAGGTCCCAGGCGGGCCCTTACTATGGAAAACTTGAATATTACTACCTTTGGAGAATTAATTTATCATTTTCCGCGGGATTACCAGGATCGTTCTTTTTTTCAACCGGTACATAAGTACAAGCAAAACGATATTGCTACTGTGAAAGGTACAGTAACAGGAATCCAGGAATTAAAGCCTCGCAAGAATTTGACTATAATTAAGGCAGCAGTTCACGACGGCGAAGCAGTATTTTATGCTGTATGGTTTAACCAGCCGTATATAAAAAAGCAGGTACACAAGGGTGTCCAAATAATTGTAACGGGTAAAATGGATAAAAACTTTGGAGCTATGCAGGTACAGGTTAATGACTTTGAAATAATCTCCAGCGGGCAGGAATTAATTAATTCAGGCCGTGTTGTTCCAATATACCCTTTGACTGAAAAACTAGGGCAGCGCTCACTGCGGCAAATTATGTATTATGCATTGGAAGAGTGGAGGCATAAAATAAGTGAATTCCTATCTGCTGCAATTTTAAACAAGTATAACTTGCCCGGGCTGCAGGAAGCATTGAGTCAAATACATTTTCCGTCTGATATGCAAAGTGCAAATAATGCCCGCCGGCGATTTATATTCGAGGAATTATTCATATTACAGCTGGTACTTGCGTTGAGGCGGCAAAAAAATAACTTGCAAAAAAAACAGCATCAATATGATTCAAATGGAAACCTGGTAAACGAATTCTTGAGTAAGCTGTCTTTTCAGCTTACTAATGCGCAAAAAAGGGTGTGGCAGGAAATATCAGCTGATATGCTTTATTTGTATCCTATGAACAGGTTGGTCCAGGGAGACGTAGGTTCAGGAAAAACTATTTTAAGTACGCTTGCCCTTTTAAAAGCTGCCGAGAGTGGCTATCAAGGGGCGTTGATGGCTCCGACAGAAGTTCTTGCTGAGCAGCATTATTTGAACCTGTTAGAAGAAACGGAAGGCTTGAATGTTAAGACAGCCCTGGTAAGCGGTTCAATGACAGCTAAAGAGAAAATGCCGGTTTTAGAAAAAATTAAGAGCGGAGAGATACAGGTAGTAGTAGGAACTCATGCATTAATACAAGAGGCAGTAGAGTTTGCAAATTTGTCCCTGGTAGTGATAGATGAGCAGCACAGGTTCGGTGTGCGGCAGAGAGCCAGTTTGCAGTATAAAGGTTTTATTCCTGATGTCCTGGTTATGACTGCGACGCCTATTCCACGTACTCTGGCAATGACTTTATATGGTGATCTTGATATTTCAATCATAGATGAAATGCCGCCGGGAAGGCAGCCGGTACAAACCCATGCAGTTAAGCCTTCCAGCATGGATAAGGTATATATGCTGCTAAAAAACGAGATTAAAGCCGGGCGGCAAGCATACGTAGTTTGTACGCTGGTGGAAGAATCGGACAAGATTGATGTTCAGCCGGCAGTCGAAACTGCCGGGTATTTACAGGAAAAGATTTTTATAAATTATAAAGTAGGTTTATTACACGGGCGGATGAAGCAAGACGAAAAAGAAGAAACCATGAAAAGATTTAGACAGAAAAAAATAGATATACTGGTATCAACCTCTGTCATAGAAGTTGGTGTTGATGTTCCTAATGCTACAGTTATGGTAATACTGGATGCTCACCGCTTTGGACTTGCTCAGTTGCACCAGCTGCGGGGGCGTGTGGGCAGGGGGGATAAGCTTTCCTACTGCGTGCTGGTTTGTGAGCCGACAAGTGAAGAGGCAAAAGAGCGGCTTTACGCTATGACTGTTATATCTGACGGGTTTAAGCTGGCTGAGAAAGACATGCAAATCCGGGGCCCTGGCGAATTCCTGGGTACACGCCAATCAGGCATGCCGGAGTTAAAAATAGCTGACCCTGTAAGTCATGTTAAAATTATGGATGCTGCTCGTAAAGAAGCATACCAGTTGATACGTGATGACCCTGCTTTAAAAGTGTCCGAAAATAAATTATTGAAGGCTGAAATTCACAGGCGTATCAACCGTAAGGGCACTTATATTGATATAAGTTAGTTTTTTAGCTGTAAAAACAAAAAAATAAATTTTATACCAATGGGAATATTTTCTATAATGATTATATTCCCTTTTATTTTATGGTTTTAGTGCATGTAGTAAGCATATTCGTCTGGATTTATCCCCGGGTGAAGCGACATGGAGATACCCCCGGCAATTATTTGTGCGGTACTGTCTATCAAGCTGTCAACTTCCTTGGGAGTGACTGTAAGGTTTCCACCAAACGGTTTTACTATTTCCTCTAATGTCTGTCTTATTCTGGGATCGTCTTGACCCGGTTGTGCCATGCTGCCTGTCTTCTTTGCGTACGATTCTACGGCTTCTTTACAAATAAAGGTAGCATTTACAACTGTAGGTACACCAATTGCTACTACCGGGCAACCCAGTGTTTCCTTATTTATACCGGTGCGCTGGTTGTTTACTCCTGACCCGGGATTAACTCCAGTGTCTGCTATTTGTATTGTAGTAACAACTCGGTTAATATTGCTTGCTGCAAGTGAATCAATAGCTATTACAAGTTCAGGCTGTACCCTGTCTACTACGCCTTTTATTATTTCTGCTGTTTCTATTCCCGTAATTCCTAGTACTCCAGGTGATAGAGCACTTACCGGGCGCATTCCTTCTTGCAATTCCTGCGGAGCATAGTTAAAAAGGTGCCGCGTAACCAGACTGCTGCCTATAACCTTGGGCCCCAGCGCATCCGGGGTTGCGTTCCAATTTCCCAGCCCTACAACTAAAACATTTGATTTCATAGAGAGATCAAAAAGTTTGCCCAACTGTTTGCTGAGTATCTCCGTTACCTGTTTATGAGCTTCCTTATTATTTTCACGAATTACAGGTGCTTCAATGGTAATATACGCGCCAATAGGTTTGCCCATGATAGCAGCTGCGTGCTCGTTTGTAATATTAACAATGTTTACCTCTGCGTGATCATATTTTTCAGAATCTACCCGGGCCCCGGGAATCTCTTGCCCCGTTTCACCCTGTACAACTTCCTTGGCTTCAAGAGCTAAGTCTAAATTTATCCCTAAAGATTTATAAAAGTTTATATCCATCAGCAGCACTCCTTTTAAAAAATAGGTTTAGCTGTTAATAGAAAACTTATACTATTAAAATTGAATGGATAAGAAAGAATGTCCAATGAAGTTGAAAAAGGCTAATGCGGTAAATGTTTGGGTAGTTCGGGTTGCACATGTAAACCACAAAGCAATTATAGATTTACAGCAGTCTTTCTGGTTTTTTGTGGTAACTAAAAATAGTATTCTGTTATCAAAATAAAGGTAATGATTGCAGATATTTAGTTAAATAAGAGTGAAGGTTTTGAACTAATGACGTAAAATATCGGAAAAAGATTATTTGTATTTGACAATTTTTCCAGGACTAGGAGTAATACCTCTGATATATTATTGAAAAGAAGGATGCATTGAAGCGCGGAAATATATTCCTGGGCACTGCAGCCGCGTGGAGCAAATGGTGCAACCGGCCTTCATTAAGGGGGGCTTTTATTTATATGTTAAGCTCTATCACTAATTTAATACAGTAGTATTGGAGGGGCTTAATTTTGTATAAGATACGCCTGTTGATTGTTAGCGAAGATTCCTCAGCCGGTCAAGGATTAGAGACAATATTTTCTACGGAAAATGTTTTTGACATAATCGGTTGTTGTTCTTTTGAAGAAGCTAAAGAAAAAGCGATTTCAGTACAGCCTGATGTAGTATTATTAAATGTGTATGATAGTTTTCAAAACTGCAATGAAAAAATTAAGGAAATAAAAAATGGGTGTCCATGCAGCCTGTTATTTGCACTGGTAGGTGAGAAAGTAGAAAGCCTGGCGGAAGCTATAACAAACGGACTGGATTGCTGTTTGCCTAGAAATATTAGAAGGAGATGCATTGTAAAAGCTGTGGAACTAGCATATCGTGCGGGTATTTTCTGTATGCCCGGTTCTTTTAAAAGCTTGGTTTCATTCTTGGGGACAAAAACTTCTCAATCAGAAAGTCAGGTTAAAAATAAAATGCCTGATGCTGCCAGATCCCTTACCCGTAGGGAAATAGAAATACTGCAGCTGATGGCTAAAAATTACCCCAACCGTAAAATAGCAGGGGAGTTGTTTATCAGCGAGCCCACTGTAAAGGCACATGTAAGCAGTATTTTGCGCAAGCTAAACCAGGAGACAAGGTCCCAGGCCATAATTTATTCTTATAAAATTGGCCTGGTGGATGAAGCTAAGACTACATCAGACGGTATTAATACTTATTAATTTTCAAGGTTAGTCAGTTGAATAATAATAATGCGTAAAAAGAAAGACCTTCCAAGCCGGAGGTCTTTCTTTTTACGCAGCCTTTTAGCAAACAGATAAAGGAATCTTAAAATTATTTTTCTGGAGATCGGAATCTTCTAGTAAACCTCCCTCACGGTTGTTAATTCACGACCTATACGCCTTTAGAAGGTAATTTAATACTCTGTTTTTTCTGGAAGAAAGAGCAAAAATGGTGTATGACGAAGGATAAAACATTTATTTGACTTTTATTCGTATTAATAAGTATTAAGCAAAGTTTTAAATATTTAGTTATTAAGATTATACCAGTGGATGATGTCAGTAAGTATTAGCTTTGGTACTATTTTATTTGTGTAATGGCAGAAGCTGATAATTAAAAAATAATCAGAGATTTATTTTGGAGGTGATTATTCCAATAAAATTTACTTCAGTAATTTAATTTAGACATAATTGTTAACTAGCTTTAAAGGGGAGTTGCAAATGAGGTTGATTCTGAAGATTTTAAATATTTGCGTAACTACTATATTGATTTTATTTATTGTAGCGGCAATTAGTTTGGTTGTATCGGCCCGTTTTTCCAATGATGGGGCTCCTACCGTAAAAGGACATAAGCTGCTAACTGTACTAAGCGGTTCCATGGAACCTAAAATACACACGGGTGACGCAATAATTATTAAGTCTTTAACCGAAGACAAAAAAATAAAAGAAGGAGACATTATTACATTCCATACTAAGGAGAAGGAAGATATGCTGATTACTCACCGGGTTGTCGGGGTAGTCAGTGTAAACGGGAAGCCCAGTGCTTATGTTACCAAGGGAGATGCTAATGACTCAAAAGACATGTCTACCGTAAAAAGAGAACAAATAACGGGTACCTATGCGTGGCGAATACCATGTTTCGGCTATGTATCAAATTTTTTTCATAAGCCAATTGGTATTATCCTGTGTGTTATTTTACCCGCTTTAGCGATCATTGGCCACGAGTTTTACAAGATATACCAGGCGCTTTCTGAAGAAGAGAAGGCCAAAAAAGAGGTAGAGGCCCAAGGCCCAGAAAGGTGAGACCGGAAAGCATAGTGGAGCTTGAGGTTGTTTTTCGTGACGCCCTGGCGATGTAATTACTTGAAAGTTTTTTAAATTTTTTGGGAGGAATTAATAATGAAGAAACGTTTAGTTCTCAGTCTGATGACTGTAGCCGTTGTTGCTCTCCTGGCAAGCGGCGCTACTTTTGCACTTTTTACAGCAGAAACTTCTAATGCCGAAAATACCTTTACTGCTGGTACTGTTGCAATCAATGATCCTTTGGAAACAAGTGTAGATATTGGCCCGATGGCCCCTGGCGATTCCGGTGATGTCGGTGATTGGACTGTTACTTACAGCGGCAACTTGGATGCATGGCTTGGTTTGACAGCTAGTACTTCCGGTGATCTCTTCACTGGGGAATACCCCGTGGAGATTACCATTTCTAATAATAGTGGTGATAGTTATGATGTAGATGGTACAAAGCAAGTGCTTGGTGAATTTACAGAAAACGAGACAATTACTTTAGATGTAGATTACAGCTGGAATGTAGATGCTGATAATACTTACAAGAATGCAGATGGTGAACTGCAGTTGCAAGTATTTGCTGTTCAGTCTAAAAATAACACTAATTCTGATGGAACAGGTCCGAGTAGTTGGAATTAAATTAGAAAAAGTCCTGCCGCAGGCTAACTGTTAAAGCTTGCGGTGGGCCTCATGAAGGAGGCCCTATATGATTAAGAAAAAATTTTTCCTGGCTTTAACAATTGTGTTATGCACGGTGGGGTTAGTGGCAGGGGGAACATTTGCGTTGTTCACTGACAGTACTTCACCTGCTGATGCCAATTTCACGGCTGGAACGCTTGTGATAACAAATGAACGTGATGCAGGTGATATTGTCCCCGGCCCGATGTTTTATGTTACTGCAGCTCAAGGTGCCACACCAGATGATGATGATGGCATTTATCCAACCGGTGTATGGGCACCTGGAGATTCTCACATGCGAACATTAACTGTTTATAATCACACCCCGTCCACCATGGATGCTTGGCTGGTAAGTTCGGAAGCTAGTATTGAGTCGGGAAACGCAGCTATGGCCGATAAGCTGTGGGTAGAGGTTTTCCATCCTGAAACGTCAGGTGGTGTTATGACGGATGTGAAGGTAGCAGAAGGAGCGCTGTCTACTTTCTTGACAGGCCCGGTATCCTTTAGTAAAAATTTACCCTGTATGCTCGGAGGTAATAATCAACTTCACTTTAAGGTTACTTTTGATAAATCCGCGGGTAATAATTTGCAAGGGGAAACATTGAAAGTCGCATTTAAAGTCAATGCTGAGCAGATGAAAAATAACCCTTAATTTTATGCATGCCAGGGCGTCACGAAAGCCAACCCGGGTAACCCGGGCAAAAAAGGGTACTCGTATACGAGTACCCTTTTTATAAATTAAAATTTAGCATTATTGCTGTATTTCTATTGAGGAGATGAAGCCAGTGAGGCTCAAGCTGGTGTTGGTGGGTATATCTATATTTTTGATGTTAGCTGTCGGAGTAGCCGGTGGAAGAACAATGGCCCTGTTTACTGCAAACACTTCAACTATTGAAAATACTTTTACGGCTGAACGTATTTCCGTTGTATCTTGGCGGGCTCAGGGGGATTATGTGCCCCATCAACCGCCTGTACAGTGGAATGGTTGGCCGGCGCCTATATTCTATACCACAGAAGAGGAAGGCGCTTACCATGAAGCGCCTGAAGGTAAATACCCCACCGGTGTATGGGCCCCGGGGGACAGCTGTATTACTAGTCAAAAATGTAGACCCGGATTTCATAATTCGGCTTGAAGCATTGAGCGCTAAGCTTTATGGTGATGTAGAAATCGCACCGTGGTTTAAGGTCTCTGTAAGTGACCCTATGAAAAAAGTCTTGTATAGAGGGACATTATCAGAACTGGCAAATAGTCCACAAAATCTTAAAGACTGGTCAAGCAAAAAAAGCTTTTTGCGTATGGAAGGCTACAGTGAGCAGAAACTTGTATTTAAAGTCACCCTGGACCGGGCGGCAGCAAGCTCACTGCAGGGGAAAACTCTAAAAGCTGATTTTACAGTGCATGTCGGTCAGGACTGAAACAGGCCTTAAAGTGAAAGATAAAATTTTACTGCTTATTAACTGCAATGGGTTGGTGATAAAAAGTGGTATTTAGGAATAATGTTTTAGTTATAGCAGCAACTATTTTTATTTCAGTATTGCCGGTACTTTTGCATCCAATTTGGACAGCAGTAATTTTGATAGTGAAGAATCTGGAGCGGGATTAGAACTGGGCACCCTTGCCCCTGATGAACAGCAGATATATACTTTAACTGTTTATTTCCCCGAAGGCTCAGGAAATGATTACCAGGGAAAAACAGCAGATGTCTACTTTGTTTTTAATGCCCGGGGACATAATAAAGATGTCGAACCGGGAACAGGTGCTGTATTCGAGCATCCCTTTATTAACAACAACTTCGCCTTGCGGATGAACAGCACGGTGCCCATCAAGTTTTACCTGGTAAAGGAAGACGGCACATACGATAATATGCGGCGCGATGTGGACCTGGTGATTACCGGGCCGGACGCTGAAGGCAACCCGCAGGAGATTGTTTTTAACCGGTCCAACGAAAATCTTAAATTTCTCGGAGAATTAAATAAACCGTACTACATGGCTTTGCTGTCATCCTTTGATTATTCACTTAAAGTAGGCGAGGAATACACTGCAGTTGTAAAGTCGGGGGACGAAGTACTGGCTACCAGGGATTTTAATGTAAATGAAGATCTGGTACCAGCAGAAGCAACAGTCCTTAATAACAGGAAGTATTAATACCAGTCGTATTATCCCTTGATACGGGTATTATATACTTTATACCCGCGTCTAATATTACTTGCTGGTTTGTTTTGTTATATTTAAACCAGTGTTTTGGGTGAGCATTATGAACTTTTTAAAAACAATTAAATGGTTGTTTAACATAATACTCATAATGGTATTTACCACTGTGTCCATGGTGTTTATAAATGGCTGGCTGGAAAAAGACAATCCCAGGTATGTACCAGGAATTGGGTGTTATAAAGTAGTTTCTGTTTTGAGCGACAGCATGAAGCCGGTGATGTATGCGGGGGATGCCATTATAGTAGACCGCAGTAAGCTTACTAACTTGCAAAAAGGAGACATTATTACATACTGGCGGGCCAATAATGCTCGTTCTTTGATGACGCACCGCATCGTTGATACTGGGAAAAGGAACGGAGAGGAAGTGTTTTATACCAGGGGCGACGCCAACGATGTTGTGGACGGCGACCCTGTTTCTAGGGATAATATCGTGGGGAAGTACGGTTTTTGTATCCCTTATGGTGGTTATTGTATAGGCTTTTTACATACTAAGGCAGGGTTTTTATTGCTAATAATGTTTCCAGTTTTGCTGGCCCTGGGGTTGGAAGCTAGAAAAATTTACCGAGAATCGAGGGCTGGTTGGTTTAAAAAGAAGCGTAATGAGCCGGAAATGAATGATAGGAGGTTGGATTATGTTAAAAAGTAAATTGCTATTGTTTATAGGGTTAACAGCGCTAATGTTGTTTAGCTTGTCTGCCGGTTCATACGCCTTGTTCAGCAGCGAGGCTATTAGCTCTGGGAATACGGTCAGCGCCGGTACCCTTTATATAGGTGGAGAAAATGGTAATAAAGGTATGCTGGATAAAACTATCAAGCTGGAGAATATGCTGCCGGGCGGCGAGCAGGGAGAAGCAGTGTTTAAAATAAAAAATCTGGGGTCTATGAAGGTTTATATAAACGGTATTTCCGTGAATATAAAGGAAAGTCGTGAAAAATTCTTGAGCAATGCTCTATCGACCAGGTGTTTTGAAGGTAATAATCTTCTATACCAGGGTTCACTCCTGGCGCTAGATAGCAATGTGGTGCCGCTTGATAAATATATTGTTTTAGAACCCGGTGAAACAACTGCACTTGATTTCTCTATTCAACTGGATGAAATGGTAAGCAATTGGTACAAGGGAAAGAATATTGAGTTTTCCCTCACCGTTTACGCGGCGCAGCGCCCGGATCAGGAAGTAGGTAAATGGGCGCTAATACCGGATAAAGATAAAGTACCTTCTGTAGTAAAAAATGCCGAGCCGGGCGATACTGTGCTGGTTCCGGCTGGAGAGTACGGTCGCCTTAGTGTGAAACCGGGAGTAACTGTAAAAGCAAAAGATGTTATTTATAACACTGTAGTAAAAGAATTTATAGTGTCCCCTGGTGCAAGTAAAGTTCAGGCAAGAACAGCAAAAGCAAAAAGGAACGTTACTTTATTGCAGGGATTTACAATAAACAGTCCGGCCTGTGGTATAAAAGTACAGTCCAGCCAGAATTGTAAGGTTTTGGATAATATTATCAATTCTTCTGATAATCCTTTAAAAGTTAATGGGGCAGGTAAGGTTTTATTATCCAGGAATGATATGACCGGTTGTTTTGATAAAAACTTTGGTAAGAAAAATATCTCAACAAAAAAGGCTGGCAAGAACAAGATACAGTTTGATTATAACCTGGGTGTTGATCTAAAGCCGGAAGATCATGCATTATAATTTTTCATTCTACAGCAAGGGGGGGATAAAAAGTGCATGATACCAGGATAAATCGCCTGCAAAAACGACGAAAAAGCAGGAAAAAAAGATTGCTGAGGATAGCGGTAGCAACTATATATGTTTGTATTTTAACTCTGGCCGGGTTTAGTTTAAACGGTACTTATTCCATTTACAATACTCTGGCCCGGGCCCCGACCGGATATGCCGGTACGGTTGATTCAGAGGACATTATAGATGTAAAAAATGATTTTGATTGTAATAACTGGTTAAACAGCTTGCAAAGTCATGATATTGAAAGTGGTTTAACGATTAAAAATCAATCACCTGGTAGTATGTGGGTTTATTTTACAATCAAAGGTTCATTAAGTGAATTTGTACAGCACCTTAATCCCACGTACTTGAAACCTGGAGAAACTTATGAACTTCCTGTGCGCCTTTCTAACGTTAGTATGGATGAATTAAATGAACTGGGGTTATTAGGCTGGAAGAATAGGAATAAAACTTTTTCTGGTAAGGTTGTAGCAAGGGTATTAAACAACTATTCTCATTATGTGGTAGGCAGTATTAAAGTAGACGGGGAAGATATATACGATGTGCTGGTTAATGAAGAATCAAATAAGGAGTCTGTAAATAAAATAAGCAGTATAGTGTCGATAGATGATCCAGAAGAACAAATCAGAAGAATTAAGTCAGTTAAAGGTATATTTCAGCTGATTGCTGAAAAAAACTTTTTATTTTTAGAACGTAATGAGTTGGAAGAAGAAAATAAACAATTGGTTGAACAAAAAGAAATTTTAATAGACCAGAACAAAGAACTTGTTGAAGATAATGAAAGGTTAGAGGACGAAGTTGATCACCTTGAAGGGCATGTTTATTCTCTTCACCAGAGCTTGAACAACACTCAATCAAAACTTAAAAAGTTAAAAAAGGAGAATAAAAAGGACCCAAAAGGTGAGGCTGCACCTGAAGGTGATGAGAATCAAGAGGATAAACCCAACGATGATAAGCAGCAAAAGGACTCCAATAATGAAGATAAACAAAGTAAGGAAAAAGATAATGATAAAGATGTAGGTGAAGACAAAGACAAAGACTCAGATAAAACCCGTGATAATAAAAAAAATGAGGAAGGGCAAGATTCCGGAGAAAGTATATCTAATGCAGGTAATAACAAAGATGGGGAATGTACTACTAAGAAAGAAAATGAAGAGAATTCGGGAAATGAAATGCAGGATAGCAAAGGAAATAAAGCAGGTGGCGATCAAAATTTAGATGATAATAAAGAAAACAAGGAAGGGCAAGAGGGTAAATCTAATACAGGTAATACTGAAGGCGAGGATTGCGGTACGACTAAAAGTAATGATGACAATCCAGACGATGATGCACAGGATAGCAAAGAAAAAGTAAATGATAATAAAACTTCGGATGAAGATTCTCAAGATGTCACTTCAGAATAATAGAAATAATGATGATGAAAAAGTGAAAAGCAACTAGGCCATACATTTTATTTTTTAGATAATAATTTGTCTGTTCGGGGGGAGTTTAATTGTATCAAAAAACTTGTCCTTACTGTAACGGTAAATCATATTCTGCTTCAGTGCAAGGAGAGTGGCGGTGTCCTTATTGTTTAGCTGATTTATCCGGTGTGATTCCTTATCCACCTGTTAATGATGAAGAATCAAAAAATGCTGCAGTTAATAAACCTTTAGATACCAGGTCAAAGATTGTGAATATATAAAGAAGATAAACCGGTTACCCTGCATTATGCAGGGATTTTTTTATGCCCGGATTTAGCTAATTCGAAATATTTTACATAATCATACAAACTTAAATGTGTTATAGTAATTACTGTTGAAAATTCCAATATATTAAATTTTTAGTCAATAAAGCTTGATTTAAAACATTACGCGACAGTATAATAAAAATACTTGCTGTTTGAAAGGAAGATTATTTGCGGGTAATTTCTGGTTCTGCGAAAAAAACAATATTAAAAGCACCCGGCACCAATTTAGTCCGGCCTACTTCGGATCGTGTAAAAGAGGGATTATTCAATATTTTAGGTTCCGTAGCAGATGTAGAGGTATTAGATTTATTTGCAGGCTCCGGTGCGGTTGGTATAGAAGCACTGAGCCGTGGAGGTAAAAGCTGTGACTTTGTTGAAAAAAGTCCAAAAGTGGCTAAAGTAATTAAGAGCAATCTTGACAAAACGAGGCTTTCCAATAATGCAGCCGTGATTATAGGTGATGTAAAAAAAAAGCTCTACTCTTTTTTTAAAAAGGATAGGAGTTTTGACTTGATTTTTATGGACCCGCCGTATGTGCAGGATACATATGATATATTAAAATTAATTGCTGAAAAAAATTTATTAAAAACTACCGGTGTAGTGGTAGTAGAAAGTCAAAAAAATAAATTAATGTATAATAATGTATCAATATTACATGGTTATCGCACTGCAGTTTATGGTAATACCATGTTAACTTTTTACAGCCTCGAAAATGAAGAGGGGGAAATCACTTGAGAACAGCTTTGTATCCGGGTAGTTTTGATCCTGTCACAAACGGTCACCTAGATATCATTGAAAGGGCAGCAAAATTATTTGATAGGGTAATTGTTGCCATATCAAAAAACCCTGGCAAGAATCCCGTGTTTTCTATAGAAGAAAGGGAAGAAATGCTCCAGGAGGTCTTAAAGCCTTACAATAATATTGAAGTTGACTTGTTTTACGGTTTGACAGTAGACTATGCAAAATCACAAGGGGCCCAGGCTATCATAAGAGGACTCAGGGCTATATCTGACTTTGAAAACGAATTAATGATGGCACTTACTAATAAAAAGCTTACTAATTCACTAGAAACCATTTTTTTAATGACCAGGGCAGAGTATTCTTTTATAAGTTCAAGTGCTGTAAAAGAAGTTGCATGTTTTGGTGGGTGTGTTAAAGGAATGGTGCCTCCTGAAGTAGAAAAAAGGATACATAATAAGCCGGTATGCCCTTAAAACTTTGGAGGGATGATCTTGGAACTTTTTAATATGCTCAATGAGCTGGAAGAGTTGATTGACAACTGCCCCCGGGTACCAATGACTAACAAGGTGTTGGTGGATGAAGAACAACTTTTGGATCACTTAGATCGCGTGAGAACCTCTTTGCCTGAAGAAGTGCGCCAGGCCAAGTGGATAGTAGAAGAAAGGGAAAAAATGCTTGCTGATGCAAAAGAAGAGGCGCAGCGTGTTGTAAAAGATGCAAAAGAAGAAATGCAAAGCCGGGTGGAAGAATCAGAAATTGTTAAACAGGCCCAGGAATTATCTGATGAACAGCAAAAACAGGCCGAAGAAGTTGCTGCAGAAATTAAACGGGGAGCTCACCAGTATGCGGATGATATTCTTGGTGGACTGGAAGAACAGTTAGTTAGATTTTTAGAAGAAATAAAGCAGGGAAGAAGCGAGCTTCGGGTTGAAAAAAAACAAAAGGCGGAATAAACCGCCTTTTGTTTTTTTTTATGATAAAGTAATTTTGATATCCAGTGCAGATGCACCATCTGTGTATGCAAAGACCGGATTTATATCCAATTCACTGATCTGTGGAAAATCAGTTACTAATATTGAAACTTGCTTTATTATGCTTATAAGAGTTTCTATATCTGCCGGTTCTTCTCCGCGGTACCCGTGCAGCAGGGTATGTGCCTTGGTTTCTTTAATCATGTTTTCTATGTCTGTTTTTGTAAGGTTGTGAGTCAGCCTGAAGCTGACATCTTTAAGTAAGTTAACATAAATGCCGCCTAATCCAAAGGCTAAAAGAGGTCCAAATTGAGGATCTTTGCTCATCCCAATTAGTAATTCTCTACCTTCCGGCATCATTTTCTGTACTTCTATCCCATGAATGTTAGCTTCAGGGGCATGTTTTTTAACATTGTCGTTAATTTCCTGGAAACCTTCCCGTACTTCTTGTGCATTTGCCAGTTTTATTTTAACTCCACCTACATCAGACTTGTGAATTATTTCTTCGGACGCAATTTTTAATACAAGCGGGTATCCCATTTTTTCAGCCATTGTTACAGCATCATCGGGATTTGCAGCTAATTCTATTGGTGCTGCAGAGATTTGATAGGCTTCTGCAACCCGGTATGTTTCACTGCCCAGGAGTACTTGCCTTCCATCCTTTTTAACTTCTTTAAAGATAGTTTCTACTTTTTTCTTGTCTACAGGCAAGCCGGGTTCAACAGTAGTTTCTGTTACCCTTTGTTTCAAGGTGTTATATATGCTCATTCCTTTAAATGCGTGTATAGCTGTTTCAGGGAAGGTAAAGCATGGTATACCTTCTTTTTCCAGTAAGTCTGCTCCTTCTTTTAGTATTTCTCCGCCCATGTAAGCTGTTAATACCGGTTTTTCCGGGTATTTTTTATGTATGTCAATTATTTTTTGTGCAGTTTCTACTGGTTCTGTTACAGCCGTGGGGCAAACTAATACCAGTGCACTGTCTGTATTGTCGTCAGCCAGGGCTTTTTCGAGTGAAAATGCATACCTGTCTGCCTTGGCATCACCCATAACATCAATAGGATTATAAATGTTAGCTTCACCGGGCAGGTATTCTTCGAGTTGTTTTAAAGTTTCCTGGCTGAATTTGGACATGGTCAGTCCTTCGTTTTCAATAGTGTCTGTGGCAACTATTCCAGGCCCGCCTGCATTAGTTACAACTGCTACCCTTCCTGATTTTGGTACAGGCTGACGTGAAAATGCCGTCGCAAGGTCGAAAAGCTGCGGCATGCTGTAAGCCCTGATAACGCCGGATTGGTTAAATGCCGTGGTGTAAGCCCTGTCGCTGCCTGCCAGTGCGCCGGTATGTGAAGATGCTGCCTGGGCCCCGGCCTGGCTTGTCCCGGATTTTAATATTATAACTGGTTTTTTACTGCTGGCCCTGGATGCTGCTTCTAGAAAATATTCTCCGTCTGCCACGTCTTCCAGGTAGCAGAGTATTACATTGGTATTGGGATCATCAGCAGCACTTTCAATAAAGTTTGCTTCTGTCAGGTCTGCTTTATTACCGAGGCTTACGATCTTACTGTAACCTAACCCGATTAATTTGCTCCAATCCAGAATTGCTACCAGCATAGCACCGCTTTGAGAAATAAAAGTTATATCGCCTTTAGGCGGGTATACACTTGAAAAAGAAGCATTTATACCGGCATGAGTATCCATCATACCTACGCAGTTTGGACCTACTAACCTCATGCCGTATTCATGACAAATTCTTACGAGATCTTCTTCAAGATCCTTTCCTTCCTGACCAACTTCTTTAAAACCGGAGGATATTACTATTAAATGTTTTACTCCGTTTTTACCGCATTCTTCTGCAGCCTTGGGACAATGCTTGGCCGGGATAGAAAGAACAGCTGCGTCAACTTGTTCTTCTATTTCGCTGACTGATTTATAAGCCTTTAAGCCTTCAATTTCACTTTCCTTGGGATTGATAGGATATATTTTTTGTTTAAATCCGCTGTCAATCATGTTCGTAACTACAGCATTACCAATTTTCCCCTTTTTACCTGATGCACCTATAATAGCTATAGAATTAGGACTAAATAAATTGCTTAGATTTGACAAATTTATTCACCTTCCGGAAAATTATACTTTTTTCTATTGAATATATGTTATCCAGATATTTTTTAATAAATGCACTAGATCTATGTCTATCTAGTAAAAAATATTAATATATTTTTTGCAAAATATACCAGAAAAGATATGCTTCTGACTGGTATTATAATTATAAAAAAAAGCTTCTTCTTTTAAGAAGCAGGTAATGAATTAGCAAATAAGATAATAACATTGGGGACAGAAGAGTTTGATGATGAATTTATAGTATCTACCACTGAGACCTTAACTTTTAGACTTCATATGTAAACCAAATAACCAAAAATAAAGTGCCTAATTGTGATAAGACCATACTAAAAACAGAAATCAAATTATGAATTGTCATACCTCCCTTCTATAAATAATTATAATATGGTATAAATACTGGTTAAAGCACCTTTTTGTGTGTTTTTTTAAATTTTTTTCTAATAGTAAAAAAGATTGCATAAAAAAAAGTAGAATCTTGTCTCGCTAAGTTGTTTTTCTGGTTAAATATTATTAAACGGTAGTTTATCATCTTATAAATTGGACTAGTATTATTAACTAACTATTTCATACTATTTAGTAGTAAAAATAGATATTGTGTTTAACAGTTCTTATAAAGGTCTTATACGAACTAAAATCCAAATAAATTTACTGTCTAGATATAAATACTCCCCCGCTAAGGGGGGGGATTTTGGTTTGTATAAGTAAAAGATGAGAATATATGAAATCTCGGATCTTTGGTTAATCACATCCTCTGAATTAACAAGATAATTTAGAACAATGGTTTTGTTTAATTTTTTAATGATGCGTTTAAATCTTCTGGATATCTAGTGGTAATGGCTGCTGTATTGATTGTATTTTGTACAGTGCACATGTACAATTCGTATGTGTATGGTAATTGAAAATTTATTTATGCAATATTAATGATATCTAATAAAAAAATTAAAAATATAGTTTACTAGATATACCAGTAAAGATAAAGTAATAATAAATATTAAAGCAATAAAAAAAATAAATATCATTGTTTTTACCAGGTTCAGTGTAGTTATCCAATTTAATTGTGTATATGCATTGATCTTAAATACACTTGCTGAGGGCTGCAGCAAGTAATATAAAATAACAGTGTAAATTCCTGTAAAAATTGCGTGAAAAATACGTGCTATTAAAAATGGTCCGAATCTTATATCAGTATGTGAAATCATACTGGCCGATTGGGCTAAAATAGACAGGCCGCTCCAGGCGAGTATTATCCCTACTGCTACCAGCTGCTGCAGTAAGGGTGCGGGAGCCTGGCTGGCCAGTTTTGTGCCCATGGTCATTTCAAATATTCCGCTTGCTGTTGCCTGTAATATGTCCAGGTTAACTCCAAGCGGGTGCAGTATTTTATAAAAAGATTGGGCTAACATTGTAATAAAACCCAGGTCAGTAAATAATTTAATTATTACAGCGAATAAAATAATAAAACCGCCAATATTTAATAAGTTAATAAGTGAATTTTTAACTGCATCGCTTAATATTTTTCCAGGAGGGCGTTGTTCTTTTTTAAGAACAGAAACCAGTTCTTGAAAAGCTTTGCGCGGTATATTCTTTCCTACTGTACAGGGAGAAGGGTTTTTTATATCGTTTCTGCCGTAAAATCTTAAAAGAAGACCCAGGGTAATGTTGCCCAGGTAGTGTGCACCGGCAATTATAATCCCAAGGGCAGGATTATTGAACATTCCTACGGCAACAGCAACAAGCATAAAAAGCGGGCTGGAATTGTTTGTAAACGAAATAAGTCTTTCAGCTTCAATTCTTGTGCACAAATTATCGCTGCGCAAACGTGCAGTAACCATGGCACCGATAGGGTACCCGGAGGTAAATCCTATGGCCATCACAAAAGAACCTGCCCCCGGAACATTGAAGACAGGACGCATTATAGGTTCAAGAAGAATACCCATAAAATTTACAATCCCCAAACTCATAAGTAGTTCAGAAATTATATAGAAAGGTAGCAAAGAAGGAAAAACTATGTTCCACCAGACACTTATCCCGTTTGAAGAACCCTCAAATACAATTTTAGGGTGGGTTATCATAACGAAAAAAAATATTATTACACCAATACTGAGTAAAAATTTGGGGAAGATATCTTTGTGGTGGGTATATATAAGTTTTGTTTTATTTTTAAAAAAAAGGCACAGCAAAATGAGCAACACAATAAATATATATTTCAATAATATCCTCCTTTCTTCATATTAGAATATATGAACTGAAAAGGGTGCAAAATTACCAGCTTTTGAAGTGCGTTTAAAAGCTGGTTCCTTGACAAGATAAAGCACTGTTTATATAATGAAATTTGTTGTACAGGAGGGTTAGTATGCTTAAGTTGGATATTAAAAAGCTGAAAGAGGAAAAGGGTGGGCAAGAGCATTTCGATATAAATTCTTATTTGCCTGACTTTGTAGAAGGTGATTACAAAATAACTTTTGCCGGGCCTGCAGGCTTGTCTATAGATATGACTAACAGCAATGCAGGTATATTAATGACTGGTAAAGTAACGGTAAAAGTTTATTTGAACTGCGACAGGTGTTTGGCGCCTTTTGAATACCAGGTTAATACTAAATTATTTGAAACTTATTATGATGAGGAGAATGCTGTTTCTAGGGCGCAAAAAGAAGCAGAAGAATTTATACCTTTTTCTGGTGATGAAATCGATATACAGCCTGAAGTAATCGAAGCTATCATACTAGCAATGCCAGTAAAAGCTTTATGTAAGGAAGATTGTAAAGGACTTTGTCCTTTATGCGGTACTAACCTGAATTATGAAACGTGTGATTGTCAACAGGAGAAAATAGATCCCAGGCTGTCTAAATTAAAAGAATTGCTTAAGTAACTTTATTTTATTAAAGGGGGTAAAATAAATGGGAGTACCCAAGAGTAAAAGATCGAAAAAACGCAACCGCCAGCGCAGGGCTAACCAGAAAATAAACGCACCAAAATTAATAAGTTGTCCACAGTGCCATGCTTTGATCGTGCCGCACAGGGTTTGCCCTGAATGTGGTTACTACAATGGGAAAGAAGTAGTAGCCAAGTAAAAAAAATAAGTTCCAAATTGGAACTTATTTTTTTTTATTGCCTTTTTGGTAGATTTGCTTTATACTACCATTTAGCACCTGGTACTAAAAAAGGAGAGTAGTTTTGAAAAAGGGATTATCAAAAGTGACCAGACAAAGACTTTTACAAAAGTATATTTCAGGTAACCCTTTTTTAACTGACGAGGACCTGTCACATGCGCTGGAAGTTAGTATACAGACAGTTCGCCTGGATCGCACAGAGTTAAAGATTCCTGAAATGCGGAAAAGAATTGACCAGGTAGCTCACAAGGTATACGGGCGCTTGCGTTCCCTGGAAAGGGAAGAATTAGTAGGAGAATTGGTAGATTTAGAAATAAACAAATATGGCGTGTCTATTCTTAATATAACTGAAGAAATGACTTTAAAGAAAACTCGGATTGCCAGGGGACACCATATTTTTGCCCAGGCCAATTCACTTGCTGTTGCTCTTGTGGATACCGAGGTTGCCTTAACTGGTACTGCTAAAATTAGTTATAAACGTCCTGTTTATAAAGATGAAAAAGTAGTAGCAAAAGCGATTATTACAAGGAAAAAAGGGAATAAATACATGGTAAGAGTTTCCTCTAAAGTAGAAGAGGAATTGGTTTTTACTGGAAAATACTTAGTTTTTGCTATTACAGAGGAGGTACAGCATCATTGAAAATAGCTGTAGATGCTATGGGAGGAGATTTTGCTCCTGGTGAAATTGTCCAGGGTTCAGTTAAAGCTAGCCGCGACTATGGAATAGATGTAGTGCTGGTAGGTGATAAGGCCCGGGTTAAAAAAGAGCTTCGCAATCAAGCAGCTGAGAAGGAACTGTCCGTAGTTAATGCATCTGAAACTATTGGAATGAACGAATCTCCGGTAGAGGCGGTAAGGCAAAAGCGTGATTCTTCTATAGTAAAGTGTACTGAACTGGTAAAAGAAGGTACAGCTCAAGCAGTTGTTTCTGCCGGCAGTACCGGTGCAGTAATGACAGCATCACTGCTTACATGGGGCAGGATTAAAAATATAGGAAGACCTTCTATAGCAACTATCTTACCTAATCGTAAAGGTTCTACTTTGCTCCTGGATGCAGGGGCTAATACAGATTGCAGGCCCAAACATTTATTGCAATTCAGTATTATGGGTTCACTTTATGCTAATCTGATGATGGGTAAAGAAACCCCGAGGATAGGGCTTTTAAGTATTGGTGAAGAGGTGACCAAGGGTAATGAATTGACCCTGTCGGCATATTCACTTATAGAAGGTTCAGGATTAAATTTTGCAGGTAATATTGAAGGAAGAGATATATTTTCTGGTAATGTAGATGTAATTATCTGCGATGGGTTTGTAGGTAATGTTGTATTGAAAACCGGTGAAGGGATGGCTAAAAATTTGTTTGGTTTATTGCGGGAAGAGATTCAAAAAAATTTTATTGCCCGAATAGGAGCATTAATGACACTCCCTGTTTTAAAAAACTTGAAAAGTAAAATGGATTATGCAGAGTATGGTGGAGCACCTCTCCTCGGTGTTAATGGAATCACTATTATAGCTCATGGCAGTTCAAATTCTATGGCTGTTAAAAATGCTATAAAAATGGCACGTGATCTGGCTGAAAATGATATTGTAAATGCTATTAAAAAAGGTGCCAGCGAAGTTCCCGGCAGGCAGGTGAATAATATAAATGCGTGATTATATTTGTAGAGCGGGAATTACCGGCCTGAGTACTTCAATACCCGAAAAGGTACTTACTAATTATGACCTGGAAAAAATGGTAGAAACATCTGATGATTGGATAAATGCTCGTACCGGGATAAAAGAAAGAAGAATAGTTGAAAATGATAAAACTACCTGTGACCTTGCATGTGAGGCAGGTCAGAATGCGTTGGAGAATGCCGGAATAGGTCCTGAAGAGTTAGATCTCGTTATAGTGGCTACAAACACGCCTGATATGATTTTTCCGGCGACGGCTTGCCTGGTTCAAGACAGGATAGGTGCTGTTAACGCTGGGGCATTTGATTTGCTTGCAGGATGTACCGGTTTTATTTATGGTCTTACAGTCGGGCAGCAGTATGTAGCTGCTGGTGCTTATGATAAAGTACTAGTTATTGGTGCTGAGACTCTTTCTAAAATAATTAATTGGAAAGATCGCAATACTTGTGTTCTTTTTGGCGACGGTGCAGGTGCTGCTGTAGTGCAACAAGTGCCCCGGGAATATGGTATCATTTCTTCTGTACTAGGCTCGGATGGTAGCGGGGGGAAATTGTTGAAGTTGCCGGCAGGGGGATCTAAGCTTCCGGCATCAGAAGAGACTGTACGGCAGGGATTGCATTATGTAGATATGAGTGGTAGAGAAGTTTTTAAATTTGCTGTTCGTGCCATGGGTGAAGGAACGAGGAAAGCGTTATCAAAGGCAGGAATGGGATCTGAAGATCTGGATCTTCTTATTCCTCACCAGGCAAACATTAGAATTATTGATACTGCGGCTAAAAAAGCAGGTATTGATATGGATAGGGTTCTAGTTAATGTAGACAGGTTTGGTAATACATCTACTGCTTCTGTGCCTATAGCTTTGTGTGAAGCAGTGGAACAGGGAAAAATAAAAAGAGGCGACAATATTGTAATGGTAGGTTTTGGGGCCGGCTTGACATGGGCCAGCCTGCTTATGACTTGGTATTGATCAGAAGGAAGGGAGGCGTGAATATTTATACCAGGGTATGTGATGCATTAAATATTAAGTATCCCGTAATTCAAGGTGGTATGGCCTGGGTATCTACTGCTTCTCTAGCTGCAGCAGTTAGTGAAGGAGGCGGCCTGGGGATTATAGGAGCCGGGCAGGCGCCGCCTGATTGGGTAAGAGAACAAATAAGAAAAGCTAAAGAGTCAACTTCTAGACCTTTTGGCGTAAACATAATGATGATGTCTCCGTACGTTGATGATATAATGCAGCTGCTAATTGAAGAAAAGGTTGACGTTGCAACTACAGGTGCTGGAAATCCAGGTAAATACGTAAAAGACTTGCAGGATAGCGGTTGTAAGGTTATTCCTGTTGTAGCATCTGTAGCCCTTGCACGCCGCTTGGAGCGCAGTAATGTTGATGCTTTTATAGCAGAAGGAAGGGAAGCAGGCGGTCATGTTGGAGAATTAGGTACTTTGCCGTTAGTACCACAGATTGTTAATGCAGTTAATGTGCCTGTTATTGCAGCAGGCGGTATATTTAACGGCAAGGGGGTAGCTGCAGCGTTTGCTTTAGGAGCAGAAGGAGTACAGATGGGTACCAGGTTTATGTCAGCAGAGGAATGTGAAGTTCATTCGAATATAAAACAGTTTTTAATAAAATCCCGGGACAGGGATACTGTTGTAACAGGTAATTCTACCGGACATCCTGTTAGAGTGTTAAAAAACAAGTTAAGTAAACAGTTCGAAGAACTGGAGAAAAATTGTTTTTCCCCGGAAAAATTTGAAGAATTGGGAGTAGGAGCATTGCGAAAAGCCATGGTAGATGGTGATGTAGATTATGGTTCAGTAATGGCCGGACAGGTGTCTGCCATGGTAAAGGAAGTTGAACCGGCAAGCCAGATTATTCAACAAATAATAGAGGAAACTCAACAAGTTATAATACAGCTTGGAGACGGGATGGTGAAGAAGGTTTGAAAACTGCATTCTTATTTCCGGGGCAGGGGTCGCAGTATGTCGGCATGGGTAAAACCCTTTATGAGAATTATGAACAGGCCAGGAAGATATTCGATGAAGCGAACTCGTGCCTCAGTATAGATTTAATATCCTTATGTTTTGAGGGCCCGGAAGAAGAATTAGCAAAAACAGTAAATTCTCAACCTGCTATACTTACAACCAGTTTAGCTTACATGGAAGTATTAAAAGAAAACGGTATAATGCCACATGGAGCTGCAGGACATAGCTTAGGGGAGTATTCAGCACTGGTAAGTGCAGGAAGTATTTCTTTTAAAGATGCTGTAAGTCTTGTACGCAAAAGAGGCGAATTTATGCAGAATGCTGTTCCCCTGGGAAAGGGTGGTATGGCTGCTGTCATGGGATTGAAAGCTGAAACCATACAAAAAGTGTGCCAGCAGGCTTCATCCCGGGGAGTAGTAGAAGCTGTGAATCTAAATTGCTCCGGGCAGGTAGTGATTGCCGGTGAATATGATGCACTTGAAGAAGCCTGCCGGCTGGCAGGTGAAAAAGGGGCAAAACGCTGTGTTAGCCTGCCTGTAAGTGCACCGTTTCATAGCAGCTTGATGCAGCCTGCTGCTGAGAAGCTTGCTGCTGAATTAGAAAAAACAGATATACATGATCCTAAATTACCGGTAGTAAGTAATGTTAATGCTGATTACCTTGTTTCTGCCGGAGAAGTACGAAAAGCTCTTAAAGACCAGGTTTGCAGTCCTGTGCGCTGGCAAGAGTCAGTAGAGAAAATGATAGAAGATGATTATAATGTTTTTCTGGAAGTCGGCCCGGGCAAAGTTTTAACAGGGCTGAATCGCAAGATAAACCGCAAGTTAACTGTACTGAATATGGAAATAGAAAGCTGTATGGAAAAAGTGCTTGCACGGGTTAAGGAGGTATTTTAAAATGTTACTGGAAAATAAAGTTGCCGTAGTAACTGGTTCATCCAGGGGGATTGGGCGAGCGATAGCATTAGAGTTAGCTGGTGCTGGTGCTGATGTAGCAATTAATTGTACTTCTAAAACCTGTGAAGCAGAAAATGTTAAACAAGAAATTGAAGACATGGGCAGGCGTGCTGCAGTTATCCAGGGAGATATCTCTGATCCCGAGTTTGTAAACAGTATGGTGAAAAAAGTTAATAATGAACTGGGTAAGGCTAGTATTCTGGTGAATAATGCCGGGATAAACCGGGATAATTTGCTAATGCGTATGAAAGACGAAGAATGGGATGATGTGCTGAGGGTAAACCTTAAAGGAGCTTTTTTATGTGCCAGGGCTTTTTCCAGGGATATGTTAAAATCTCGTTCTGGACGTATCATTAATGTCTCCTCGGTAGTTGGCCTAACAGGTAACCCCGGCCAGGCTAATTATTGTTCAGCAAAGGCAGGACTTATTGGTATGAGCAAGTCTATTGCCAGGGAACTGGGATCTAGAAATATTACTGTAAATTGTGTGGCTCCTGGATTCATTTCTACTGACATGACCCAGGATTTGCCTGAAGATAAAAAAGACGAAATGATGAAGCAGATACCGCTAAGTCAATTAGGTACGCCTGGTGATGTAGCATCCCTGGTTGCATTTCTGGCCAGTGATGCAGCAAGATATATAAGTGGGCAGGTTATAGCCGTGGATGGCGGAATGACTATGTAACCAATTAAGACTATCTAGTAAAATTTTTTAGGGAGGTCTATTATGAGTGAGTTTGAGCGTGTTAAAGAATTAATTGCTGACCAGTTGGGAGTAGAAGATGCCGAGATTAACATGGAATCTTCTTTTGTAGATGATCTTGGTGCAGATTCTCTGGATATTGTAGAATTAGTAATGGCTTTAGAAGAAGAATTTAGTTTGCAGATTCCTGATGAAGATGCAGAGAAAATACGCACCGTAGGTGAAGCAGTTCAGTATATAAAAAATAATAAGTAATATTTTCTGTATTATCATAATAGTTGGTATAAACGGGACAGGTGATACCTTATTATTAGAAGGGTATCACCTTTAAAAAAAACTAATCTAATAAGATCTTAAAAAACGGAGTGAGATAATGCTTAATCGGGTTGTTATTACCGGTTTAGGTGTAGTTTCCCCTGCAGGTACAGGATTAGAGAATTTCTGGTCAAATCTTCTTTCCGGGGTATCCGGGGTTGGACCGATTACCAGGTTTGACGCAGCGGACTTTAATACCCGTATTGCAGCTGAAGTAGGAGATTTTAATGCTGCAGATTTCCTGGATCGCAAGGCAGCGAAACGCATGGACCGGTTTACGCAGTTTGCACTGGCATCTACACAAATGGCCTTTGATGATGCAAAATTTGAATTAGACAAAATTAATACAGACCGTACGGCAGTAATAATGGGGTCGGGAATTGGCGGCCTGGAGACATTGGAGCACCAAAAAGAGAGGTTGCTAGAGCGCGGGCCATCAAGGGTAAGCCCTTTTTTTATACCGATGATGATTTCTAATATGGCATCGGCCCAGATTGCTATAAATTACGGTCTTCATGGTGCCAACTATACAACCACAAGTGCCTGTGCATCGGCAAATAATGCGATAGGAGATTCTTTTAAGTTGCTTCAAAGGGGACAGGCTGATATAGCTATTACAGGAGGATCTGAGGCACCAATAACTCCACTTGCTGTTGGTGGATTTTGTGCTATGAAAGCTATATCTGCTCGTAACGACGAGCCGGAGCTGGCCAGTCGACCTTTTGATAAAGATCGTGATGGTTTTGTTATGGGAGAAGGAGCAGGAGTTCTGGTACTAGAAACACTTGATCATGCTCTTGAACGTGGGGCAAAAATATACGCAGAGATCTGTGGATACGGAAATACCTGCGATGCGTACCATATTTCAGCGCCGGATCCTGAGGGCAGTGGTGCGGCTAGGGCCATGGAGGATGTACTTGAGGATGCAGGTGTTTCTGCAGAAGAAGTGGATTATATTAATGCCCACGGCACATCCACAGTTATGAATGATGAGTTGGAAACCACGGCAATTCACAAGGTTTTCAAGGAGCATGCTTATAATATGCCTGTCAGCTCTACCAAGTCTATGACAGGACATCTCCTGGGAGCTGCAGGGGCGATAGAAGGAATAGCGTGTGCAATGGCTATCGACAGGGGAAAAGTTCCACCTACAGTAAATTTAATAGAAAATGATCCCCAGTGTGACCTGGATTATGTCCCAAATACCTGCAGGGAGCTTTCTGTCAACGTGGCTTTATCAAATGCTTTTGGTTTTGGAGGACATAATGTCTCGCTGTTATTTAAAAAATTTGATTCTTAGTATATAAGGTGAAAAAAATGTTTGTGGAAAATAGTATAGAAAATTTAAAGAGGCGTATAGGTGTAGAATGGCAAAACCCTTCTTTATTATTAGAGGCATTGACTCATAGTTCTTATGCTTACGAGCACAAGGGTAAGTTTACGACAAAAGACAATGAGCGGCTTGAGTTTCTTGGTGACGCTGTCTTAGAACTCATAATTAGTGAATACTTGTATGTAGTTTGCCAGGATAAGATGGAAGGGGAATTGACTAAAATAAGGGCTAGGGTGGTTTGTGAGCCGTCCCTGGCTATGGTTTCAAAAGAAATTAACCTGGGTCAATGCTTGTATATGGGTAAAGGAGAAGAACGTTCCGGGGGAAGGAAGAGGCCTTCTATTCTGGCAGATGCCTTTGAGGCTTTGCTGGGTGCAATATACCTGGATCAGGGATACTATGTGACAAAAAATTATATTTTGAAAGAATTGACCCGGATAATTAACAGTGTTTTAAATGGTAACCTGGAAAGGGATTACAAAACAGAATTGCAGGAATATCTGCAGCAGCGAAATGGAAATGCTGCCAGGTATCATCTTGTAAAAGAAGAGGGCCCGGATCATAATAAAGTTTTCACGGTAGCAGTTAGCCACCAGGATAAAATTCTGGGGACGGGAAAAGGACGCTCCAAAAAAGAAGCAGAACAGCAGGCGGCAAGTATGGCACTGGAATACCAGGATAACAGTAAGTGAGCGGAGGTACGCAAATAAATGGGATTATTCGGTAAGCTCAAGGAAAGCCTGACAAAGACTCGAAAAGAGTTTGTAGATAAAATGGAAACCCTGGTTGTCGGGCATAAGGATATAGATGAAGATTTATTCGAAGAACTGGAAGAAATAATGATCGAAGCAGACATGGGTGCAGATGTTGCTTTTGAGCTTGTAGATAAGTTAAGGGAAGAAATAAAAAAGAGAAAAATAAGAGAGGCAAGTAAAGTTAGACCTTTACTGCAAGAGCTTATACAAGATATTCTGGACCAGGACACTGTTTCTCTAGAGTTGGATACAGGTAAACCTGCAGTAATTATGGTGGCTGGAGTTAATGGAGTAGGAAAGACAACTACAATAGGTAAGCTGGCGTATATGTTTAAATCCGAGGGAAAGAAAGTTATGCTGGGAGCAGCGGATACTTTTCGGGCTGCTGCTATAGAGCAGTTGGATATATGGGGGAACCGGGTAGGAGTAGACGTTATAAAACACCAGACGGGTGCCGACCCTGCAGCGGTAGCCTATGATTCTATACAGGCAGCAAAGTCGAGGCAGGTCGATGTTCTGATTTTAGATACAGCAGGACGCCTTCATACAAAGAGCAATCTCATGGATGAATTGAAAAAAGTACGCAAGGTGTTGGGAAAGGAAATACCCCGGGCCCCTCATGAAACCCTCCTGGTGTTGGATGCTACAACGGGACAAAATGCAATAAGCCAGGCAAACCTTTTTAATGAAGTACTACAGCTTTCAGGGATTGTACTTACCAAGCTTGATGGAACGGCAAAAGGTGGAGTAGTAGTAGGGATACGAAAGACTCTTGACGTTCCTGTTAAACTTATAGGAATTGGTGAAAGGATAGAAGACCTGCGAATATTTGATTCCGGCGAATTTGCAGCAGCTCTTTTTGACGAAGAAGAAACAGGTGTTACTGAATAAAATATGAGCCTACCGGCTCATTATTTTTGTCATAACCAACATCTTTTAAAAAAAATTGAAATTGTCTCTTAGAAAAAGGAAAATATATTTATTATGACGAATAGTCCTTGTGATTTGTACTTATGCTAATTGTTAAGATTTGCAAAGTGGAGGTTAAAACATGACAATAAGTATTGGTATTATAGGTGGAAGTGGTGTCTATGACCCGAGTATATTAGATGAAGTTGAAGAGAGGGAAGTGGGAACTCAATGGGGTGCAGTTAAAGTAAAAATAGGCAGCTATAAAGGTAAAAAAATAGCGTTTATGGCCAGGCATGGAGAAGACCATTCTGTTCCTCCTCACCTGGTAAATTACCGTGCAAATATCATGGCTTTAAAACAGCTGGGAGTAAAGAGTATTTTTGCCACGGCTGCTGTGGGATCTTTAAATAAAGGCATGCAGCCGGGGGACTTTGTGTTTATTGACCAGTTTATAGATTTTACTAAGTCCAGGCCTCAAACATTTGTAGAGGACGGTGTAGTACATCTTGACTTAACGGAACCTTATTGTCCTGAACTGCGAGCAATTCTAGGAAAATGTGCTCGTAAGCTAGATTTATCTTATCATGCAAGGGGAAATTATGTGTGTGCAGAAGGGCCCAGGTTTGAGACTCCTGCAGAAGTGAGGATGTTTGCCAAGCTAGGCGGAGATCTGGCCGGGATGACCAGCGTTCCTGAGGTTATTTTAGCCAGGGAAGCACAGATGTGTTATGCTGCAATAGCCATGGTTACAAATTTTGGCGCAGGTATATCTGCAAATAAGTTATCGCACCAGGAGGTCCTGGATATCATGAACGAAAATGTTGAAAAATTGCGCAGCTTAATTATGCTTGCAGTTGAAAGTACCGGGGATGAAAGGGCTTGCCAGTGCCAGGAACCACCGGAGATATTATAGTTGTTTGATGGACAAAGAAGGCATATAGATTGGAGCTGAGGATAAAGTGGAAGCCATGATCTGGGAAAATAGCTGTTTGAAATTGCTGGACCAAACGCAGCTTCCGAAGAGAGTTGTTTACCTGTGGTGCGAGAAATATAGCGATGTTATAGATGCTGTTAAGAGATTAAGTGTTCGCGGTGCACCGGCAATTGGTGCTGCTGCAGCGTACGGCCTGGTTCTCGGGGCCCAATCTGCAGAGGAAAACGATTTATCTGTTTTTAAAAGTAAAGTTAATGAGATTGCTGATGAGCTTGCTGCAGCCAGGCCTACTGCAGTAAATTTAATGTGGGCAATGGAACGCATGCAGTCCTGTTTACACTCCAGCCGGGCAGCAAATAAGGATGAAATTGTTTCTGAATTGCTGGAAGAAGCACATTGCATTTTACGAGAAAATATGCAGGGAGACAGGCAGTTGGGGGAATACGGTACCAGGTTTATAAAGAAGGGCGCGCGAATTTTAACTCACTGCAATGCCGGGGCCCTGGCTACTGCTGGTTATGGTACTGCACTGGGTGTTGTAAGGGCAGCCCGGGAAAATGACTTGGAGATCAGTGTGTATGCCAGTGAAACAAGACCGCTTTTACAAGGGGCCCGGTTAACTACATGGGAGATGATGCAAGAAGGGATCCCTGTAACCTTGATTACAGATAATGTGGCCGGATATCTTATGGCAAGGGGCATGGTGGACCTGGTTATAGTAGGTGCTGACCGTATTGCTGCTAATGGAGATACGGCTAATAAAATTGGTACATACGGGCTGGCTGTGCTGGCTCGTGAGCATGAAATACCATTTTATGTTGCCGCACCGGTATCTACTATTGATTATAAAACTGTATCCGGTGAGAGTATTCCCATTGAAGAAAGAGAGTGGAATGAAGTTACAAGTGTAAGAGATGCAGTAATTGCCCCCGAAGGTGTTCAAGTATGGAATCCTGCTTTTGATATTACTCCTGCAAACTTGATAAGTGCTATTATAACTGAAAAGGGAATAGCACAACCTGTTAGCAAAGAAGCCCTGCAGTTTAAATAAAAAGTGTTTAGTTATAGTTATTATAAATATATTACAAGTAAGGAGGAAAACTAAGTGACTGACTATATTGTACGTGATATTAATCTGGCTGGTAACGGCAGACTTAAAATTGATTGGGTAAAAGAGCACATGCCTGTATTGAATGAAATTAGAAATATATTTGAAAAAGAAAAACCTTTTGAAGGAACCCGGGTAGCTATAAGCGTGCACCTGGAAGCAAAAACGGCTTACCTGGCCGAAGTGCTGAGAGCAGGAGGAGCAGATGTGGCCATTACCGGTTCTAACCCCCTGTCTACCCAGGATGATGTAGCTGCTGCCCTGGCTGATGAAGGGATTAACGTTTATGCATGGTATAACTCTACTGCAGATGAGTACAAGGATCACCTGCGCAAAACACTGGCTACTCATCCCAGGATAGTTATTGATGACGGTGGAGACCTTGTGTATTTGCTGCATACAGAGTTGAAAGAACAGGCTTCCGAAATCCTCGGCGGCAGTGAAGAAACTACAACTGGTGTATTGAGGTTGAGGGCATGGGAAAGCGAGAATAAATTATTGTTTCCTATGATTGCCGTTAATGATGCTTACTGTAAATATCTATTTGACAACCGTTACGGAACAGGTGAATCTACCTGGTCTGGCATTATGCGTACTACAAATCTTATTACAGCCGGCAAAACTGCTGTCGTTTTAGGTTACGGCTGGTGTGGTAAAGGTGTAGCAATGCGGGCCAAGGGATTAGGAGCAAAAGTAATTGTTTGCGAGATAGATCCAATAAAAGCAATTGAAGCTTACATGGACGGGTTTGAAGTTATGAATACTGATGAAGCTGCTGCCAGGGGAGATGTTTTTGTAACGGTAAGCGGATGTAAGGATCTGCTGCGTTCTCGTCATTATGACCGTATGAAAAACGGGGCCATATTGTGCAATGCCGGTCATTTTGATGTAGAAATAAACATTCCCGAACTTGCCGATGCTTCAGTTTCGCGCCGCGAAGTAAGGCAAAATATAGAGGAATTTCAAATGCCTGATGGCAGAAAAATATACCTGTTAGGCGGAGGGAGGCTGGTTAACCTGGCAGCCGGAGACGGACACCCTGCAGAAATAATGGATATGTCTTTTGCGCTGCAAGCCCTGTCGGCCCGGTATATATTAAACAGTAATGATTTAGGGAAACAGGTGTATGTGGTCCCGGAAGATATAGATCGTCGTGTTGCAGATCTTAAGCTCAAGTCTCTGGGTGTAGAGATCGACAGGTTGACTGAAGGCCAGTATGAATACTTGCATAGTTCTGAACAAGGGTAGCATAAGGTGATAATATGAATTATATCCTCGGAACTGTAAGTAAAGAAATTGTTTCAGCGTGCCAGCAAATGGCTTCTGCAGGGTTAGTATCCGGGACCTGGGGTAATGCATCTTCCCGATTGAAAGACGATAAAATAATAATTACTCCCAGCGGTATACCTTATAATTTATTAACTCCTGTTGATATGACTGTCCTGGATATTTCATCTGGTCAAGTGATAGAAGGAAAGAGACGCCCTTCCACCGAATATACTATGCACATGGAAATATACCGTCAGAGGCAGGATGTACATGCAATTATGCATACCCACAGTATTTATGCATCTACCCTGGCTGCTGCACGCAGGGAAATTCCACCATTGCTGGAGGAACAGGCTCAGCTGGTAGGAGGAAAGATATTAACAGCAGAGTATGCCCCGGCAGGAACTGAGGATTTAGCCTGGAATGCTGTAAAAGCACTGGGAAACAGGAATGCTGTACTGCTGGCCAATCATGGCCTGGTAGGTGTAGGAAGAGATATTAAGGAAGCTTTCCTGGTATGTCAGGTTGCTGAAAAGGCCTGTATGGTATATCTTGCCAGTAAGTGTTTAGGGGATGCTGTTGCATTAAGCGAAGAAGAAGTACAAGCATTGAGAAATACTTTTTTGACTGAATACGGTCAAAAGTAATATATCTAATAACACCCGCCCCCTTTATTTCAGGGCGGGTGTTCCTTTAATTATAGTATTAAGAAAGGAGATGACAATTATGAGCAGGCTTTTGATTAAGGCAGATAATTTAATAACTATGGACAATGATAATATGATAATTAACGGTGGGGAAATCGCTGTTGAAGGGAACCGCATAATTCATGTTGGACCGCAGGGATCTTCTCCGGCGGATTTTAAGCCTGAAAAAGTAGTAGGCGGAGATAACATGCTCGCTATGCCCGGGTTTGTTAACTGCCATACCCACGCGTCTATGACGCTGTTGAGAAGTTATGCTGATGATCTGCCCTTAATGAAATGGCTTCAGGAGAAAATATGGCCTTTTGAAGATAATATGACGGCGGAAGATAATTACTGGGGAGCAATGTTGTGCTGCCTGGAGATGATTAAGTCTGGTACTACAGCTTTTGCTGACATGTATATGCACATGGAGCGTGCAGCAGAAGCTGTAAAGAAAACCGGCATGCGGGCGAGTTTGAGCAGGGGATTGATTGGAATAGCTCCCCACGGTGCCCAGGCTTTAGAAGAAAACCGGGATTTTGTCAGGGAGTATAACGGTGCAGCAGGAGGACGGATTAACTGCATGTTCGGGCCCCACGCGCCATATACCTGCCCGCCAGAGTATATAAAGCAGGTAATAGAATATGCCGGGGAACTGGGAACTGGTATTCATATTCATCTTGCAGAGACGCAAACGGAGTATAAAGATATCTATGATGAGTATGGAAAAACCTCAATACAATTAATGGACAGCATAGGTTTATTTGAGCTGCCGGTAATTGCTGCTCACTGTGTACACCTGGATGATGCTGATATTAAAATATTAGCTGATAAAAAAGCTGGTATAGCACACTGCCCGGAAAGCAACATGAAACTGGCCAGCGGTATTGCCCCGGTTAAAAAGATAATGGAATCCGGAGCTGTTGTAGGCCTGGGTACTGATGGAGCATCCAGCAATAATAACCTGGACATGCTGGAAGAATTGCATTGCGCGACCCTGCTGCAGAAAGTAGATACTAAAGATCCTACTGCTTTACCCGCATGTGAAGTATTAACCTCGGCTACAAAGAAAGGAGCAGAAGTATTGGGCCTGCAGCAGGAAATTGGAATGTTGAAGCCGGGCTATAAAGCTGATTTAATTCTTATTAATATGAATAAACCGCACCTGCGTCCTCTTCATAATCCTATGGCTCATATTGCTTATGCTGCTTCTTCTTCTGATATCGATACTACCATTGTTGATGGGCAAGTATTGATGGAAAACCGCCGCGTTTTAACAATTGATGAAGATGAAGTATATGGCAAGATAGACGAATGCACCAGCCGGTTGTTAAGTGAAGCTGCTAAATAATAAAATGTGCCGGAGCAGGGGGCGGAAAGTACTATGGTCAGGCAGAAAAACAAATTTTCTGCTTAACATTAGAATATAATTTTTTTTATATAAAATAATAATATCGAAGCACTTTACGTTACTTAGTTTTATTATTAGTAGGAGTTGAAGTTATGTCCAATAAAGTAGTAATAGTCGGCGGGGTTGCAGGAGGAGCGAGTGCTGCTGCCAGGTTGAGAAGATTGGATGAAAATGCAGAAATAATTATTCTTGAAAGAGGAAATTATATATCTTTTGCAAGCTGTGGTCTTCCGTATTACCTGAGTGAAACAATAGAAGAAAGAGATAACCTTTTGGTGCAAACAGTAGATGATATGCAAAAACGTTTTAATATAGAAATAAGAGTGAATAATGAAGTCACTAGAATATTAAAAGAAAAAAAAGAGATAGAAGTATATTCTAACGGACAAATATATACGGAAAGCTATGATTATTTAATATTATCACCGGGAGCAGAACCTGTTGTTCCTTCAATACCTGGCATAGATAAACAGGGGATTTATACACTGAAAACCATAGAAGATGTAGATGCAATAAAAAATCATATCAATGCGGGCATAAAAGGACAAGCAGCAGTTATTGGCGGCGGTTATATAGGTATAGAAGCTGCTGAAAATTTAAAAAAGGCCGGCATGGATGTTGTTGTAATAGAAAAGGCAAAACAAGTTTTAGGACCGTTAGATGCAGATATGGCAAGGATCGTTGAGCAGCATATAATGCAAAATGACATAAAACTTATTTTAAATGAAGTTGTTGAAAGAATTGAAGGAGAAGATAATTTAGATATTATTTTAAGCAGCGGTAATAAAATAAATGTACGGTTAATAATACTTGCCATGGGTGTAAATCCAGAAACTAGAATTGCCAGAGATGCAGGACTTGAAATAGGTGACAGTGGAGGTATAAGGATAGACCAGTATTTAAAAACAAGCGATCCTTATATTTATGCTGTCGGGGATGCAGTTGAAGAAAAAGACATAATAGGAAATAATTATACACTTACTCCCCTGGCCGGTCCTGCCAACAAGCAGGGCAGAACAGCTGCTAATAATATCTGTGGAAGAAATGCTGAATATAAAGGATCACAGAAATCTTCTATAGTGAAAGTTTTTGATTTACAAGCAGCAGCTACAGGTAATAATGAAAAAAACCTGGTACAAAAAGATATAAAATATTTAAAATCTTATACTCATTCCGGGTCACATGCAGGATACTACCCGGGTTCATTAATGATGGCTGTTAAAATGCTTTTTACCCCTGAAAAAGGAAAAATACTGGGGGCGCAGATTGTCGGTCAAAAAGGTATTGATAAGAGAATCGATGTATTAGCACTGGCAATAAGACACGGGATGACTGTTTTTGACCTGGAAGAGTTTGAACAAGCCTATGCACCTCCATATAATTCAGCAAAAGACCCGGTAAACATGGCAGGTTTTACTGCTTCCAATATAATAAAAGGTGATGTGAAAACAGTTTACTGGGAAGATATACATGAAAAATTTAATGAAAATGAATATGTTCTGCTCGATGTAAGGACTGAAGATGAGTACGAGGAAAGCCATATAGAAGGCTCGGTAAATATTCCAGTTGATAATATAAGAGAAAGAATAAAAGAAATCCCTGCTGATAAAAAATTATTAATTTATTGTAAAATAGGTTTAAGGGCATATATTGCTTACAGGATATTATCTCAAAGAGGATATGAAGCATATAACTTGAGCGGCGGGTATGATACTTATCTTGCTGAAAAGTATAAATTTGGAGAAGGCCTGGATTTAAACGAGCACATGACCAAGTTTGAAAAAAAATATTATAAAGTTGCAGCAGATAAACATATGCCGGAATTATATTTTTACCAGCCGGGACAACCTGGTGAGCTCACCGGTAAGATGGATGAAAATTTATTAATTTAGATTACACGTCCATGGGTTTTGCCTGCAGTGGAGCATGAAAACTCTTTCAGCAGCCTTATTAACTAGAATTTTTGAATCAAAGAACTCCTGTTTTTCTCAGGAGTTCTTTGATGTAAATGTTTTTAAAAAAGTTTTAGCACCTGAAGCTGCAATACTGAAAAAACCACGGTGTTGAGACAATATTTTTTCCAGTGAAGAACAAACGTATTCAATTTGTTCTCTTGAAACAGTAAGAGGTGGTTCCATACGTATGACATTGGGATTATTTAACGTGTAGGCTGTTATTATTTTATAGTTGTTGAGAAGTTCAGCTGCAATTAAGCTGGCCATGTATTTTTGAGACAATTTTTGAGTAACGCCGATATTGGCAAGGTTCCCGGTTTCTTCAAACTCAATACCTATCATAAGACCCCTGCCTCGTACTTGTTTAATCAAATCATACTTTTCTTCCAACTTCTTAAGTTTATCTAGAAAATAATTGCCGTTTTCCTGTGCCTTTGTTATTAAATCTCCTTGTAATAATATTTCCAGTGTAGCCAGCCCGGCTGCTGCTGCTCTGGAGTTGCCGCCAAAAGTACTGGTATGCAAGGTTGCCTTATCAGGACTGCCAAAGGCTTTTTTCCATATCACGTCTGTTGTCATAAATGCTCCTGCCGGTATTATACCGCCGCCCAGTGATTTTGCCAGGCATAGTATATCAGGTTCGATGTTTTCATGTTCACAAGCAAACATCATGCCGGTACGTCCCAGGCCAGTTTGTATTTCATCAACGATTAAAAGTACTTCGTATTTACTGCAGAGATCCCGAACCTTTGAAAGATAGCCGTCAGGCGGGAATAATATGCCTCCTTCACCCTGTACAGGCTCTACTATAAAAGCAGCAGGGGTAATGGTTTTAAAAATTTTTTCAAGAGCAGAAGAATCACCGAAAGGTACTTTATAGCATTCTGGTACAAGGGGAGCAAATGGTTGTTGATATTTTTCTCTGCCAGTTACGGATAACGAGCCCAGGGTTTTACCGTGAAAAGAGTTTTCGCAATATACCAGGCCTTTTTTTCCCGCAGCAGCTCTGGCTAATTTTAAGGCCCCTTCGACAGCTTCAGTACCACTGTTGCAGAAAAAAGTTCTTTCTAACTGTCCCGGGGTAATACAGGCAAGATTATGAGCTAATGCCCCTGCTAAAGGTGGTAAGGATGCTTGCAGTATACCAGGGTATTTTTTAATTTTTTCCGCGGCTTCAAGTACCCTGGGATGATTATGACCTACATTCAGGGCCCCGTATCCCCCCAAAAAGTCCACATATTCATTCCCTTCAATGTCCCATATACTTGTCCCCTCTGCCTCAACAAAATGTTTATCAAAATCCAGCATGCCCATAAGAGTAGTTAACCCGGAATTAACGTATTGTTTATGAAGATTATGTATTTCTTTTCTGGAGAGAGCAATTGTATCTTCCAGGGAAAAAAGATTGTTTATGGTTTTGGAATTCATAGAGGTTCACCTCATTTTACGATTTGTTTTAAAAATTTATCATGATACTCTATTTTCTGTCAAATTTTGCTTTTGTGGTTGTACAGTAATATGCCTTGACAAAGGCAGTTGATTTGTATAGAATTTTAATGTTAATTATTTTTGCTATAAGTATCGTGAGGACATTGTATGGAAAAAGTCGCCTGGATTACACTGCTTTATGATTTTTACGGGCAGCTGCTTACTGATAGGCAGAGAAAATTTATTGATTTATATTACGGAAACGATTTTTCTCTTGGAGAAATATCTGAGAATCTGAGTGTCAGCCGCCAGGCTGTACATGATGGATTAAAGAGAGCAGAAAGCATCTTACAGGGGTATGAAGACAAATTGGGGCTTGTAGCACGCTTTTTGCAACAAAGACGAAAATTATCAGAGGTAGTTGGACTGTTAGAAAACATTGATAATACTATTCAGACTGACTCAATAATGAAAGCCAGGAAACTTTTGGAGGAAATGCTCGAAATAGAGAGAACATAACAAGAGTTTTATGTATATTAGGGGGTAACAAACTGTGTTTTCCAGCTTGGCTGAAAAGCTTCAAGAAACATTTAAAAAATTAAAAGGCAAAGGAAAACTTAATGAATCTGATGTGGATGAGGCTTTAAAAGAAGTTCGCCGGGCACTTTTAGCTGCTGATGTGAATTTTAAAGTAGTTAAAGATTTTATAAAAAAAGTTAGAGAAAGAGCAATAGGTCAAGAAGTATTGGAGAGCTTGACTCCCGGTCAGCATGTTATAAAAGTGGTCCATGAAGAACTCATAGAATTAATGGGGGGAAGCGAAAGCAAGATAAATATAGCATCCAAACCCCCTACGGTTATTATGCTGGTGGGGCTGCAGGGATCAGGTAAGACTACTACAATAGCTAAGCTGGGTAAATACCTGCACAAACAGGGACGTAGGCCACTTCTGGCAGCTGCGGATATTTATCGACCCGCAGCTATTGACCAGCTGCAGGTTTTAGGCGAGCAAACCGGTCTTCCTGTTTTTTCTATGGGGGACAAAAACAGTCCCGTGGCGATATCCCGGGCAGCCAGGGAAAGTGCTAGTAATAACGGTCAGGACGTGGTTCTTATAGATACGGCTGGCAGGCTGCATATTGATGAAGAACTGATGAATGAGCTGGATTCAATTAAGTCTGAGGTGCAGCCTCATGAAGTGCTGCTGGTAGTAGATGCCATGACCGGGCAGGACGCGGTTAAAGTATCCAAGACGTTTAATGAGCAGTTGGAATTAAACGGGGTTATTTTAACCAAGATGGACGGTGACGCTCGTGGTGGAGCTGCTTTATCTGTTAAAGCTGTTACTGGCTGTCCTATTAAGTTCGTGGGGATAGGGGAGAAACTGGATGCGCTGGAATCCTTTCATCCTAACAGGATGGCTGACCGTATCCTGGGTATGGGAGATGTAATGAGTCTTATAGAAAAAGCCCAGGATAATTTTGACCAGGAGCAGGTAGCCAAGCTGAATAAGCGCATTAAGAAGATGGAATTTACTCTTGATGACTTTTTAGAGCAGCTGCAGCAGGTGAAAAAATTGGGCCCTATAGACCAATTAATGGGCATGATACCAGGTATAGGAAATAACAAAAAATTAAAAGATATGGATATTGATGAAAAGGAACTGGTATATGTTGAAGCAATAATTAATTCTATGACCCCCTGGGAACGGCATAATCCTACAGAATTAAACGGGAGCCGCAAGCGCCGTATTGCTAAAGGCAGTGGTACCAGGGTTCAAGAAGTGAATAAGTTGTTAAAACAATTCCAGCAAACCAGAAAAATGATGAAGCAGTTTATGGGAGCAGAAAAATCAATGAAAAAAGGGAAAATGGCCAAGAATCCTTTCATGATGGGAAAAGGTGATGGTTTGTTTTAGTTTTTTTGATTGTTAAGTTTTTTAATCTTAAAAGGAGGTGACTACATGGCTGTTAAAATAAGGCTTAAAAGAATGGGAGCTAAAAAGAATCCTTTTTATAGGATTGTAGTGTCTGATTCACGCTCTCCACGTGATGGGCGTTTTATTGAAGAATTGGGATATTATGATCCGCTCAGTGAACCGTCGAATGTTAAAATCGATGATGAAAAAGCACTAAGCTGGCTCAGCAAAGGAGCACAACTCTCCGGCACAGTCAGGGATTTATTTACCAAGGCGGGTATATTAAATAAACCTGCAGGGAAGTAGTTTAGGAGGTCTTTCTTCTATGAAAGAATTGGTAGAGATTTTAGCTAAGGCCCTGGTAAATCAGCCCGAGCAAGTAACAGTTGATATGATAGAGAAAGAAAAGGCCAGCGTTATTCAATTGAGGGTAGCCCCCGAGGATATGGGGAAAGTCATAGGTAAACACGGTAAAATTGCCAAGGCTGTACGCTCTGTTGTAAAAGCAGCTGCTACCAGGGAGCGTAGAAAAGTAGTAGTGGAGATCGACAGTATTACGACTTCCCGGTGATGTTTATGTTTTTGACTGTATTTTGTTGGAATATATGAAGGGGATTTATGTTGAATGCAGGATGAAATTAAATATGTAATAATAGGAAAGATATCAAGTACTCATGGAAACAAGGGAATGCTTAAAGTAAAACCGTTAACTGATTTTCCTGAACGTTTTCAGAAAATGGGTAAAGTACTCTTGTTTAAAAATAGTACAAAAAAGTGCCTGCATGTTCGACACGTGTTTTATCATAAAAATTCTGTTATACTGCAGTTCAGTGAAATCAATAACATGAATGAAGCTGAAGAAATCTGCGGCGGCTTGTTAAAGGTTTGCAGAGAGGACCTGGTGGAATTACCAGAAGGCAGATATTATGTTTTCGATATAGTAGGATGTAATGTGTATGATATCCATGGAGAATCCCTGGGCAAAATAAAAGACATTATAAAGACAGGTTCGAATGATGTATACGTTGTGGATAAAAAAGAGAAAAAACCCCTTTTGATTCCTGCATTAAAATCAGTTGTTAAAAGTATTGAATTGCAACAAAAAAAAGTGGAAGTTGATTTACCCGAGGGACTTGAGGATTAAAATGGAGTGTAAGCATGAACATTGATATCCTTACTCTTTTCCCGGAAATGTTTCAAGGCCCACTTGACTATAGTATTATTAAACGGGCCCGGGACAAGGGAATATTAAATATTGACTTAATAAACATAAGGGATTTTGCCAGCGATAAACACCGTACTGCTGATGATATACCCTACGGTGGTGGTGCGGGAATGGTTATGCGTCCCGGGCCCGTTTTTGAGGCTGTTGAGCATATTCGCAATAACAGTGTTTCCGTGAAAGTCGTTTTAATGTGCCCCACGGGAACTCCTTTTAACCAGGACCTGGCCAGGGAATTATCGGCGGAAGAACACATTGTTTTATTATGCGGGCATTATGAAGGTCTGGACGAACGTGTCAGGGAAAACATCGTAGATTATGAAATATCAGTTGGAGATTTTGTTCTAACAGGTGGAGAACTTCCTGCCATGATGGTAGTTGATTCCGTATCACGTTTTATACCGGGAGTCCTGGGGGGAGAAAAGTCTGCACTGGAGGATTCTTTTTGTGATGGTCTTCTGGAGTACCCTCATTATACGCGACCTGCAGTTTTTAAAGGTTTAGAAATTCCGGGAGTTCTGGCCAGCGGTCATCATGAAAAAATACGTAAATGGCGAAGAAAGCAGTCTTTAATACGCACGCTTGTAAGAAGACCGGATCTCCTATTAACTGAATCCTTAACAGCAGAAGATAGAACATTATTGAGCGAAATAAAGCGAGAGCTCGATAAACTGGTTTGAAAAAGGTAAAATCTTGCACCAAAAATAACTTTATGCTATAATTGCTTTTATTAAAGAGGTTTTTCGCGTTTTGATAAAGAGCAATTAGTACCTTGTTAGAAAGGGGGTACATAATTTGAACTTGGTTGATAGCTTAGAAAAAGAGCAATTTAAAGGAGATATACCTGCATTTCGTCCTGGCGATACAGTTAAAGTGCATGTTAAGGTTATTGAGGGTACCAGAGAACGTATACAGGTTTTCCAGGGAGTTATAATTCGGCGCAAAGGATCAGGTATGGGTGAAACTTTTACTGTTAGAAGGGTTTCATACGGTGTAGGCGTAGAGCGTATATTCCCGCTGCATTCACCCAAGATTGCTAGTATAGAAGTTGTCCGGCGCGGCAAAGTAAGGCGCGGCAAACTTTATTATATACGCAACCGCAGGGGTAAAGCTGCTCGTATTAAAGATAGGCGATAAAAAAGGGGGACTGCTTAAAGACAGTCCCTTTTTTAGATTTATCGCTTGTGAGTTTTTGCTAGAATACTACCGGCCCGGTGAAAGAATAGAGCTTTCTGAACTAACCACTATGCCTGGCGGACATAACCAATAATGAAAATAGGGATTACTTATTTTCGTGTTAATATTTTACACGGGGAGACTATAAAATGACACAACAAAAATCCAGTGTAATTGAATTACTGGAGTCAGTGGTTATTGCTGTGGTTTTGGCAGCTTTAATACGCATATTTATATTCAGTCCTTTTTACATACCATCAGGTTCTATGGAACCAACCCTGCAGGTTGGTGATCGTATAATTGTCAGTAAAATTAATTATCGCTTTACCGAACCGGAAAGGGGAGACGTAATGGTATTTAAGTTCCCCGAGGATCCGAACAAGGATTTTGTTAAGCGTGTTATTGGTCTTGAGGGGGAAACTCTCTTTTTTAGAGACAGCCAGCTTTACGTTGATGAGGAACCCGTAGAAGAAGATTACTTGCCCGAGGATATGCAGTTTCATGACTTTGGTCCATATGAGGTTCCGGAAGATAGTTATTTTATGATGGGAGATAACCGCAATAACAGTGATGACAGCAGAAGATGGGGACCGATGCCGGAAGAAAACATAGTTGGCGAAGCTGTATTAATTTACTGGCCGCCGGGAAGAGTAAACTTGCTTAATTAATTTTTGAAAACCTGTGGGTGTTAATTTATGAATATACAGTGGTATCCTGGCCATATGGAAAAAGCACGGCGAACGGCAGAGCAGAATTTAAAGCTTGTAGATGTGGTAATTGAATTACTGGATGCTCGTGCTCCTTTGAGCAGCCATAACCCGGTATTAGACAAAATAGCTAGTAAAAAACCTCGGCTAGTTGTTTTTAACAAAGCCGATCTTGCAGATGAAAAATTAACGTCTTATTGGTTAAAAAAGTTTAGCCAGGATAGCCCTGCTCTGGCAGTTGACTCTAAAAGCCGCAAGGGATTGCCATATATTCCGGGTGTCGTAGAAAAGATGGCCAGGGTTAGAACTGGTAGACCGGTAAAATGTATGGTGCTTGGAATACCGAATGTGGGCAAGTCTTTATTTATTAATGCCCTGGCTAAGCGCAAAGTTGCTCGTACAGGGAATAAACCGGGGGTTACCAGGGGACAACAGTGGATAAAAGTGGGCAAAAAGGTGCAGTTATTAGATACGCCGGGGATTCTGTGGCCAAAATTTGAGGACCCGGAAGTAGGTTTTCGCCTGGCTGTGATAGCAGCAATAAAAGAAGAAATATATTCGGTTGAAGATATAGTTTTTGGCTTAATAGAGTGGTTAAACAAATACTCTCCATGTGTATGGGAAAAAAGATATGGTCTTTATTCTAGCGATACACCGGTAGAAATAATGGAACAGGTAGGACGCAAGAGAGGATTTTTTCTTGCAGGCGGGAAAGTTGATCTTAACAGGGCAGCTGTACATATTTTAAAAGAATTTCGCGAAGGTAAACTAGGCTTTTTTACACTTGATGATTCGTGATAATATAGAAAAAATTAATTTATTTTGAAGGGATTTAAATTTTTACCGAGAAAATTTATTAATTAAATTTAAAATTATATGGTTTTTATGATAAAAAATAAATATAACATAAGACAATTAAATATAAAAGAGATCGAACAAATTTGTGATAATCATACTTGTTTCGATGAAAGTTTTCTTGAACAAATGGCCGGGGATTCAAGAGAAGGTGTAAAAAAACTTTACAAGAAGTTAAAGAGAAAGAATGATGAACACAGCCATTTAGAAGGCTTATATGTAACGGAAAAAGAATTGTGGTCGCAAAATTATTTACATGTAGCTGGTGTTGATGAAGCCGGCAGGGGCCCGCTGGCGGGCCCTGTTGTAGCTGCTGCCGTAGTATTGCCGGGATTTGTTGAGCTAACCGGCTTAAAAGATTCAAAAAAAATCACATCTTCTTTGCGCAAAAAAATATGCATAGAAATAAAACGTACTGCATTAGACTGGTCAGTAGGTACATCTACCGTAAATGAGATACTAACATATAATATTCACTGGGCTTCATTGCTGGCCATGAAAAGGGCTGTTTGTAATCTTAGCGCGTTGCCTGATTATGTATTAATTGACGGGTATAATTTAAAAAACTTGAATATACCGCAAAAACGCATGGTTGGTGGTGATGGGCTGTCCGCATCTATTGCTGCAGCTTCTGTTATTGCCAAAGTCACCAGGGATGAATTAATGAAAGTGTTGCATCAAATTTATCCCCAGTACGGCTTCGATAAACATAAAGGCTATGGTACCAGGGAACACATCCAGGCTCTTGAAAAGTACGGAGCAGCTCCTATACACCGTACTGATTTTTCTCCCGTAAAAAAAGTGTTAAGTAAATAAATAATTAATAAATATATAAATAAAGCTTCTATAAAAAATTTTTACAAGGTTTGTTAATAACTTCACTAGATAGGTGTAATTACCTGTATATATATAATTGTAAAGTTGGCCACAAAGTCTTAAAATTATATAAAGGACTTTAATAATAAAAGCTTTTTAAAGCTCATGCTTTGTGGTGTTAAATTTAACGAAAGGAGGGGGAGATTTGTCCGACTGGGCGGGAGTTTTAATGTTTTTAGTAGTAGCAGCAATATTCGGGGCTGGAGGAATTATTGCTAGTTTTGTAATTCATCCTAGAAGTAAGGCTAAGCAAAAATTAGAAGCTTATGAATGTGGGGTTCCTTCTATTGGTAATACCTGGATTCAATTCAGGTCAAGTTATTTTTTGTATGCTTTAATGTTTGTAATATTTGACGTAGAAACAATTTTTCTTTATCCCTGGGCAATTAAGTTTCAAAGCTTAGGATCTTTTGCTTTTATTGAAATGATTATATTTTTGTTTATTCTTATTGTTGGCTTGTGGTACGCCTGGAAGGAAGGTGCTATGGAATGGATTTAAAAAATAACGAGCCTGCTCCAAGCGAGTTAAACCGACTAGTACACCTTGCCCCTTTGGAAAAGGTACTCAATATAGCTAGGGCACATTCCCTTTGGCCTATGCAATTTGGTCTGGCCTGCTGTGCCATTGAAGCCTTGATGGGTACCAACGGACCTCGATATGATTTATCACGTTTTGGTTATGAAGTAATGCGTACTTCACCAAGACAGGCTGATGTGATGGTTGTAGCCGGTACTATAACTTATAAGGCTGCTCCTTTTATTCTTCGCTTGTGGGAACAAATGTCAGAACCCAAGTGGTGTATTGCAGTTGGAAGTTGTGCTATTTCCGGAGGTCCATTTGTAGATTCCTATTACGTAGTGCCTGGAGCAAAAGAATTAATACCAGTTGATGTGTATGTGCCAGGATGCCCACCACGTCCAGATGCCGTCATCGATGGTTTTTTACGCCTTAAAAACAAAGTTCTAAATCCCAAGGTGGTGGAAGGGTAGAATGGATAACAAGTTGGATTCCGTAATAAAGGAATTGCAGGAGAAATTTTCTGAGATAAAAGTGTCTGAACAGCAGGTTGTTACAGTACCTGTGGAACAATTAACGAGCTTTATGCAAATGTTAAAAGATGAATATTATATGGACTTCTTAACTAATGTTACTGCAGTAGATTACCCTTCGGACAAGAACCAAAATGGTGAAGAAGATGATGAAGAAGACAAAGGTACAATGGAAGTCATATATAATGTTAATTCGATAACGGAAGGCTATACTTTAATGGTCAAAACCAGTGTTGCTCGCCAAAATCCGAAACTCCCTTCGATGTTTTCTGTTTGGGGCGGTGCCCATTTTCAAGAACGCGAAGTTTTTGACCTTTTGGGTATTATCTTTACCGACCACCCTGATCTAAAGCGGATATTACTGGATGATAGTTTCAAAGGATATCCTCTCCGCAAGGATTTTCAGTGGGTTGGTGGTAGAAAGTAAGCCTTGATATTAGATTAAGAGGTGTAGTGAATGTTAAGGACAGAAACTTATACAGTAAACTTTGGCCCACAACACCCCGCTACTCATGGTGTATTCCGGGTAATGCTTAACTTGGACGGAGAAAGGATAGTTAAGGCTGAACCGGTTTGTGGATATTTGCACCGGGGAGTAGAAAAACTGGCTGAAAACCGTACTTACCAACAAGTGATTCCTTATACAGACCGTCTGGATTATCTGGCTGCGGGTCTGCAAAACCAGGGCTATGTTGAGACTATAGAAAAATTAATGGAAATCGAAGTACCGGATAGAGCTGAATACTTGCGCATAATAACTGCAGAGTTGTCTCGTATAGCCAGCCACGTGTTATTTGTTGGTGTATATGCACTTGATATAGGGGCGTTTACAGGTTTTCTCTTATGCTTTAGAGAACGCGAGAGAATATTAGATTTAATGGAAGAATTAACTGGCTCGCGGATGACATACAGTTATGCCCGTATCGGGGGTGTTGCTGCTGATGCGCCTGAAGGCTGGTTGGACAGGGTTGAAAAAGTTGTTAATGACTTACCTTATTATTTTGACATATATGATGATTTAATCTCTGGCAATGAAATATTTCAAGCCAGGACAAAGTATGTAGGTTACCTGTCTGCTGAGTCAGCTGTTGATTATTCTCTGAGCGGCCCGACGCTACGCGGATCAGGTATTGATTATGATCTTCGAAAAGCCAAACCGTACAGCATTTATGACCGTTTTAACTTTGAGGTACCGCTGGGAGAAAACGGTGATTGTTTTGATAGATACTTTTGCAGAATCTTGGAAATGCGGCAGTCTGTATATATATTGCAGCAAGCCATAGAACAAATAAGAGAGACAGACGGTCCTATAATGGCCAAGGTACCTAAAGTTCTTAAGCCGCCAAAAGGCGAAGCATATCATGAAATAGAAAGCTCCAAGGGAATACTTGGCTATTATGTTGTCAGCGACGGAAGTAACAAACCGTACCGTGTCCACGTAAGGCGCCCGTCCTTTGTGAATTTGGGCTTTTTGGATGAGATGTGTCGGGGTGGATTAGTTGCCGATTTAGTGGCAATTCTCGGTAGCATTGATATTGTGTTGGGCGAAGTGGACTGTTAAAAACAGTACAATAGGGGAGAAGAGGCATGTTGGAAACTATTTTTATAGACATTGCCAACTGGATTAGAAACCTGTTGGGTAGTGCCGGAGTCCCTGCGCTTTGGAATGATACTGTAATGATGCTGGTAAAACTAACAGCTATTATAGTATTTATTCTTATAAATGCACTGTGGCTAGTCTACATGGAACGTAAAGTTGCAGGTTATATGCAGGCGCGCATTGGTCCTAACAGGGTTGGACCAAAAGGGTTACTGCAGACAACTGCTGATATTGGCAAATTAATTAGCAAAGAAATAATAATTCCTAAAAACGTGGATAAAATTTTGTTCCTCTTAGCTCCAGTTTTAATTTTTGTACCACCATTAACTATATTTTCTGTAATACCTTTTGGAAAAAATATGATGGCAATAGATTTGAATATTGGACTCTTTTTTGTTTTTGCTATAGCATCCTTAAGCACTTTAATTTTTTGGATCGGCGGTTGGTCATCTTATAATAAGTATTCTCTGTTGGGAAGTATGCGTGTAATATCTCAAATGGTTAGTTATGAGCTTCCTATGATGCTGGCATTGCTGGGGGTAATCATGATAGTAGGAAGCTTAAATTTAAGCGAAATTATATTGGCCCAGGAAAGTGCGTGGTTTATTATATCTCAACCTATAGCATTTCTGATATTTTTTATTGCGGCCGTGGCAGAGTGCAATCGCGTTCCTTTCGACTTAATGGAAGGGGAGTCAGAAATTATTGCCGGCCCTTATACAGAATATTCAGGAATGGGTTTTGCCATGTTCTTTCTTGCTGAGTATGCAAATATAATGATTGCTTCAGCTATGACCACCGTTCTGTTTTTAGGTGGGTGGCTTGCACCCTTCGGATTGACTTTTATACCTTCCTGGTTGTGGTTTTTTGTCAAGATGTATGTTGTAATCTTTGTTTTCATGTGGCTGCGCTGGACATACCCGCGTGTGCGCATAGACCAGCTTTTAGGGTTCGGCTGGAAAGTGCTGGTACCCCTTTCCCTGGCCAATATATTTGTTACCGGTATCGGAATGTATATTTACCGGGCGTTAGGGTGGTGATGGCATGTTTGGAAAAGGGCTTGTAAAAGGTTTAAATGTTACCTGGAAGGAATTTTGGTCTAAGAAGTTTACTGTGCAGTATCCAGATGAGCAGCACACGAAACCACCGCGTTTTCATGGTAAATTCCAGCTGAATTCGGATGCTTGTATTGCATGCGGCCTTTGTGCAAATGCATGTCCCAACGGCGTAATTAAAATAGAAAGTGAAAAAGTTAATAAGAAAAAATACTTGACTAAATATGTTATGAATATACAATACTGTTTGTTCTGCGGTATGTGTGTAGAGGCTTGCAACAAAGGGGCCTTAAGATTTACCCAGGAACATGATATGTCGCAGTACTTTTATAAAGATATACCACTGGTTTTTGTTGACCGGGAGGCACCTAAACCTGATCCGGAAACTGAAAATAAGGAAAAAGATGATGATAAGAGTAAAAAAGCCGGTAAGGCCCCGGAGAAGGAGGGTCAGTAATGGAAACATGTATATATAACGTGATTGCTTTTTATATGCTGGCCGCCGTTATTCTGGGTTCGGCTGTTATGATAGTAGCTGTGCGGAATATTGTACACTCGGTGTTGTTCCTTGCCGCTTGTTTTATATCCATGGCAGGTATTTATCTTTTGCTTGATGCAGTGTACCTGGCGATTATTCAGGTATTGATTTATGCCGGGGCAGTATGCATAATGATAATTTTTGGTATTATGCTTATCCGGCGGGCTGATATGAAAGAATCAAATTTATTTAACAAACAGACCAAGTTGGCTGCAGGAGTAGTAGCAATGACACTGGCTGTCTACGGGATTCTAGCTGGTAAAACTGCTTGGACTGATGTAACGTCGAATGTGCCTGTACCTGCTGATTCACTAGATAAGATAGGTGGATTACTGTTAAGTCAATATGTTATTCCTTTTGAGGTTGCTGCACTGCTTTTGACAGTAGCATTAATAGGAGCAATTATGTTGGCCAGGGAGGTGAAGGCTGATGGTGACAATTAGCCTAACCCATTATGTAATGTTGTCTGCTATACTTTTTAGTATAGGTCTTTTCGGTGTCTTAGCTAAGAAAAATGCTGTTTCCGTGCTTATTTGCATAGAGTTAATGTTAAATGCTGTTAATATAAACTTTATTGCTTTTAGCAAGTATATTACACCGGCAGACTTTATGGGCCAGATATTTGCTATTTTTGTAATTACTGTTGCTGCTGCAGAAGTTGGTGTAGGGTTGGCGATTATTATAGCCATCTACCGTAATAATTTGCCTGTCGATTTGGATGAAATTGACTGGTTAAAGTGGTAGTATTCTACAGAAATGAAGGTAGGTGCTAATTGATAATGCTTGTAGAATTTGCAATGCATCATGCCTGGTTGGTACCGTTAATCCCCGCCCTGTCATTTTTAATTATAGTGTTTTTAACAAGGCCGTTTGAAAAACTTACAGCCTTTTTATCCGTGTCATTTATGGCAATTTCATGTTTTTTTGCCAGTCTGGCAGCCTACGGGGTTTTTAACAATCATGAGTTAGCCGAGCACCCGCTCGTCTATAATTTCTTTAACTGGCTTTCTATTGGCATTCCGGGAGCAAATGAATTGCAGATAAACCTGGGTGTTCAATTGGATCCAACTTCGGCAATGATGCTATTTATGGTGAGTTTTGTTGCGACTTTTATACAGTTGTATTCAGTTGGTTATATGAAGGGAGATCCCGGTTTCTCGACATTCTTTTCCTATGTTTCTCTGTTTGCAGCATCGATGCTTCTGCTGGTTATTTCCAGCAATTTGTTAGAGATGTTTGTAGCATGGGAAGGTGTAGGATTATGTTCTTACCTGTTAATCGGGTTTTACTCTCATAAGATATCTGCGAGAGAAGCAGCTAAAAAGGCATTTGTTACTTGCCGTGTAGCTGATTTTGGACTTCTGCTCGGGATTCTTGGTTTAGTAATTACTTTTGGTACTCTTGATATAATGGAATTAAACGACAAAATAAATAATTTTAAAGAATATACTTCATATGGAACATTAACATTACTGGCGGTACTGGTCTTTATAGGGCCTATCGCCAAGTCAGGCCAATTTCCTTTGCACGTATGGTTGCCTGATGCAATGGAAGGTCCAACGCCTGTTAGTGCGCTGATTCACGCTGCTACCATGGTTGTAGCTGGTGTTTACCTGGTTGCCCGCATGATGTTCTTGTTTGATGCAGTGCCCGCGGCCATGAATATGGTTGCTATAACCGGGGGATTCACTGCATTGTTTGCAGCGTTGATTGCTATTACACAAACGGAAATAAAGCGAATACTGGCTTATTCTACAGTAAGCCAGCTGGGCTATATGATGCTGGCTCTTGGAGTGGGTAGTTTAACTGCAAGCATGTTTCACATGTGGACGCACGCGTTTTTCAAGGCACTGATGTTTTTAGCGGCAGGCAGTGTTATACACGCGGTGCATACACCTAATGTGTGGAAAATGGGCGGCATAGTCAAAAAAATGCCTGTAACAAGCTGGACGTTTGTTGTAGGAGGACTTGCTATTTCTGGAATACCGCCTTTTGCAGGTTTCTGGAGTAAAGATGAAATTTTGGTAGCTACCATGAACAGCGGTCATTATGTCTTATATGCTATGGGAGCATTTACTGCTTTTCTCACGGCGTTTTACATGTGGCGCTTGATATTTTTGGCGTTCTATGGTAAAGAGAAGCCGGAGAATCATCCTCACGAGTCCCCGTGGACTATGTGTGTACCGCTGGTGGTACTTGCAGTTGGCGCAACAGTAGGTGGTTTCTTTGGAATGCCGTGGAATAACATGTGGGCTCACTGGATTTTCTTTGGAGAGCCGCACCATGCCGGGCATGTTGCCTGGGGAGCCATGATAAGTTCTGTTGCTTTAGCAGTTGCGGGAATATATCTCGCATATCGGTTGTATTTGAAAGATACAGAGAAAGTCAAGGCGCGGCAGCTTGCGGAAAAATATCAATTCTGGTACCAGCTTTCTTTTAACAAGTTTTATATAGATGAAATATTTCTATGGTTCAATCATACTGTAGTAGATGGATCTGCTAAGCTGATGTATCTCTTTGATATTTATGTGGTTGACGGTATTGTTAACGGGCTTGGCGGGTTTGCCAGACTTACCGGTGACGGCTTGAGAGTTTTGCAGACTGGAAGTATGCAAAATTATGCCCTTGTATTTTTCCTGGGAGTTTTAGCTGTTACCATATTAATGGCATTTACCGGTCCATCCGCTGCCGGCCTGGTCCTGGGAGGTGTAATGTAGATGAGTTTTCCAGTACTCCCTGTGATTTTATTGGCCCCGGTGGCAGCTGCTGTTGTTCTTCTTTTTATTCCCAAGGAAGAACACCGGTTGATTAAAAGCGTGGCAGCACTTGGTACTTTTGTATCGTTGTTTTTAACCCTGGTTATATATTTTAATTACAACCAGGATGTCGGTGGTTTGCAGTTTGTTACACAACGAGATTGGATTAAAGACCTGGGAGTTACACTTTTCTTTGCAGTAGATGGTATAAGTCTTCCCATGGTTCTATTGACAAATTTAATTGGTTTTTGTGCAATTTTTGCGTCCTGGAATATATCCAACCGTCCCCGGGAGTTCTTTATCCTGCTTTTAATATTGATTACCGGGGTAATGGGTACGTTTATTGCACATGACCTGTTTATATTCTTACTTTTTTACGAAGTTGTGGTTATACCAATTTACATTATGGTTGTTATCTGGGGAAGTTCAAAAAGGGTTACTAAAGAATATGCAGGTATGAAATTAACTATATACCTGTTAATCGGTAGCGGTTTCTTATTAGTAGGTGTAATAGCCCTGTTTGTTAAGAGTGTGGGAGTTTTAGGTGCACCGGACATGAGTTTTTCTGCGCTTGCCGAGGCAGGGGCCCAGCTATCCAATTTTGATCAGATCTGGTTGTTTGCCTTAATGCTTTTTGGGTTTGGGTCACTAATTTCCATGTGGCCGTTCCATTCCTGGTCACCGGATGGGTATGCGGGTGCTCCTACTGCCGTTAGTATGATTCACGCCGGTGTGCTGAAAAAAATAGGTGGTTATGGTTTGATTAAGATTGCCGTTGTAATGCTGCCCCTGGGGGCGCAATTCTGGGCCCCGTGGATGGCTGTTTTAGGAATTGCCGGTGTTGCTTATGCGGCTTTCGGTGCACTTGCGCAAAAAGATTTAAAATATGTTGTCGGTTACTCTTCGGTTAGCCATATGGGATATGTGATAATTGCAGTAGCCTGTCTTGATGTAATCGGCTTAAACGGTGCAGTAGCTAACATGTTTGCTCATGGCATAATGGCAGCACTGTTCTTCTCCATGATTGGGTTTTTATATGAAAAAACTCATACTCGCTGGATGCCGGATATGGGTGGACTGGGTCGGCAGACTCCAAAGCTTGCCGCAGGTTTTATGCTGGCAGCGCTGGCTTCGCTCGGTTTGCCCGGGCTGGTAACTTTTGTCCCAGAGTTCACCATTTTCGTAGGGATATTTAGTAAATATGGCGGTCTTGCCGTAATAGGTATTGCAGGTATTATTATAACTGCCCTTTATGCCCTGAGGGCCGGTGCACATACATTGTTTGGTCCTCCCAGGCCGGAATATGATCACCTGGAAGATATAAAAGGACCGGAACTTGTACCCCTGGTCGTACTGGGTTTTGTACTTGTAGTGGGCGGTGTGCTTCCCTCACTGTTATTTGATATGATTAACAGCGGCGTTGTTCCTCTTCATGCTGAGATTAGCAACGTGCTGCAGTTAGGGGGGAACCTTTAATGCCCTTTGATGCATCGTCTTTATCGTTAATTACAGTGGAAATCCTTACTGCTGCCCTGGGGTTGGCAGTGCTTGTACTTGGAGTTATAGCTCCTGGTAGGGGTAGGTACGGGCTGGCTGGTGTTACTGTGCTGGGCCTGATAGGTATTACAGGTGTAGCCATTTCGAACTGGGGTGCCAATGGTAGCCTAATATCTGGTATGTACCTGGTTGATAATTACGCAGCCTTCTGGAAGATTACTTTCTTAGTTTCAGCAGCACTGGTTGTATTAGGTTCTATGCGTTATGTGGATAACCTGGGTAGTACCCAAAAAGAATATTACGGTATTCTTACCCTGGCTACTCTGGGCATGATGGTCATGGCATCTGCCGGTGATTTTATTACTCTTTATATGGGTCTTGAATTAATGACCATTTCCTTTGTAATACTTGTGTGCTTGCCTTCAACAAATCCCAGGCCAGTAGAGGCAGGAATAAAATATATTCTTCTGGCCGGCATGAGCTCAGCTGTTTTATTATACGGGTTAAGCTTAATATATGGTCTTACAGGGGAAATTAAAATCTATGAAGTTGCCCGGGCTGTTGCCAGCGGGGACGTGAGTCCTGCGTTGATACTTGGTACAGTTTTACTGGTTGCCGGGCTTGGATTTAAAATCTCAGCAGTTCCTTTCCATATGTGGTCACCGGACGTATACGAAGGTGCTCCTACGCCTATAACTGCATTTTTGGCAGTTGGGTCTAAGGCAGCCTCTTTTGCGCTGGTAATACGAATATTTATAGGAGCACTTCCGGGGATATGGCAACACTGGGCTCTAGTAGTGGCGATATTATCAGCTGTTACCATAATAGTAGGTAACCTTGTAGCCATTCCTCAGGATAATATAAAACGACTTCTGGCATATTCCAGCATTGCCCAGGCCGGATACATTATGGTTGGCTTGGTTACTGCAACTGAAGCAGGTGTAAAAGGCATAATGTTTTATGTTTTCCTGTACATTTTTGCTACAGTTGGTGCTTTTACAGTTGCCGGGTATTTTTATAACAAGACCGGCAGCGATAAAATTAAGGATTATGCTGGACTCAGCCAGCGCTCGCCGTTAATGGCTGCAGTAATGCTTGTTTCAATGCTGAGTATGGCTGGAATTCCACCTTTGGCAGGGTTTGTAGGCAAATTTTATCTTTTCAGTACAATTGTAAGTGATTATCTATGGCTTGCTTTTGTAGGCTTGATAATGAGCATGGTTTCAGTTTACTACTACTTGAGAGTTGCCCTGGTAATGTACAGGGATGAGCCTAACGACCCGAGCCCAATAAAATTAACTAGCCCGGTAGCAATTACATTGATTGTAACCCTGGTTGCAACATTGTTTATAGGAATTTCTCCCGGGCCGTTGTCCGAAGTAATAAATTCGGCTGCACATTCATTTTTCATACAATAAGTAAAAAAAAGCCGGGTCTTAAACTTAAGACCCGGCTTTTTTTAGTGCGCCCGGCATGGGCGCAGTCTAATAAGTTGGTGCCTGTGATATGCTTATTAACTTTTTATTGATTCTTTACAAATAATAATATTATATTATAATTGTACGTAATAATTTTTGCATTTAAACAGGAGGTATGTGCGTTGGCAGATAAAAGTACTGAAATGCGAAATACTGCAGGCAATTATTTTAAGGAAGGGTATAATTGTGCAGAATCTATTATAAAAACATTTCGCCCGCTAGTAGCACCTGAATTCGATGAATCTATATTGCGCATGTTTAGCGGTTATGGTGGAGGTTACGGCCATGCAGGATGTTCCTGCGGGGCCCTGGCATCATCAATTGCAGTAATAGGTATGCTGAAAGGCAGAGAAAGCGCACAGGGAGACAGGGATACCATATATGACCTTGCACGGCAGTTTCACGACCGATTTGAGGACAGGTTCGGTGCTACGTGCTGCAGAATATTGAATCCACATCCATATGATTCAATTGAACACTTAAAAAACTGCTTAAAGATAACAGGAAATACTGCGAAAATGCTATATGATTATTTAACAGATAAAAAACTAATATAAACTATCTGTTCAATCATCTTTATTTTTATTTCTTTTATCTAATTTATCTTTAATATGTGTTACCTTACAATGATTGTTTTGAGTACTATCTCGATCTAGTTCCATATTTATATTTAAAACTTGTCCTTCTTTTACATCCTGGGGTAAAAGGTGCACGGGCATTATGATTTTATACCTGCTTACTCCTATTTCTATTATAGCAAAACCGCCTTCTATAGTTTTTACATCACCTTTCATGTTATCCCACCTTTTAAATGGTAGTTTTATTAATATATATATTATAAGAGATTTTATAAAAATTGTAATAATCTATTTTAAAATTCTATGGTAAAATAAGCATATCCTTTTTAAAGGAATGGTAAATTAATTGATTAAAAAAATGGTCCTTGGCAGTAAAGGAGAAAAAAAGGCTGCTAAGTATTTAAAAGAACAGGGTTATAAAATAATAAAAAAAAATTATCGGTGTCACCTTGGAGAACTGGATATTATAGCAAATGAAAACAATACACTTGTTTTTATTGAAGTGCGTTCTCGCAGTTCTACGCGGTTTGGTCTTCCAGAGGAAAGTGTGACAAAAGCCAAGCAGGATAAAATTAAGTCGCTTGCTCTGTATTATTTACAGTCTATAAACAGCCCGGTACCTAAAATACGTTTTGATGTTATTGCATTAAAATTTTCAAAGTACGGAGATTTATTGAACTTGAATCACATAAAAAATGCTTTTTGATATAGAAACCCTTCCTGTATAAATACAGGAAGGGTTTTAAAGTTACGGAATATCTGATATTTCCGGTGCAGTATTATTTTCTATTACACTATTGTATGAATTATTTACCTGTGCTTGATCTTTTTCTGCAACATTTTTGTAGATGGTATAAGATGATCCATCTTCAAATATTATTTTACCTCTCAAATAATCTCCCCTTTCTAGCAAGTTTGTTTATATTATTAACCTTGATAGAGTATTTATGTACTCCCTCAATAAGATTTATAAAAAGCAGCACACATAATAATGTTAGTTAATAAAATAAAACAAAATTTTTAAAGGCGGGAGTTATTTATGTCCACTATTGTTTCCGGTGAGTGTTTTGTGTCAGAAGAAATAGTTTTAGATCAGCCTGCACCTGATTTTTCTGCGGAAGCTTATTACAAAGGTGATAAAAGAAACATTAAATTAAGTGACTTTAGAAATAAGTGGGTTGTATTATTTTTTTACAAGGCAGATTTTACTTTTGTATGACCTACTGAACTGGCAGCCGTGGCTGACCGTTATGACAAGTTCAGGGAATTAGGAGCAGTAGTACTGGGTATAAGCACTGACAGCATATATGCTCATAAAATTTTTGCTAATATATCACCGTCGGCAAGTAAGGTACAGTATCCTCTTTTATCAGACCCAACTCATAAAATATCAAAGTGTTATGGTGCTCTGGATCTCGAATTAGGATTTGCTACGCGTACTACTTTAATTATTTCACCTAGAGGATTAATAAAGTATTTTTGTAAATATCCCGGTCTGGTAGGGAGAAATGCAGATGAAATTCTAAGAATCTTGCAAGCTTTACAATTTACTGAAGCTACAGGATTAGGTGCTCCTGCTGGGTGGGAGCCTGGTGATCCTGGTATTCAAAGAGATTGGAATCTGGTTGGTAAAATATAAAGCGTTAAATTATTTAATGTATTTTATGATTTTTAAAAGGATTTAAAAGGTTGTTGTCTAATTATGTTCATGTGAAAATATTTTTTATGTAAATTTGTAGACAAATGTAGTTTGCAAGGGAGGTGAAAGGACAAATAGCATGTTAATAGATGCAATTTTTTCATTATTTTAAAAATTTAGGAGAGGGAGGCCCAGTATGCCTGATAAAGAAATGGAATCGTTTGAAACTGGAAGTAACGTAGTAAAAAAGTTAGATTTTCGTCTTGGGGCTTTTGGAGCTACACTACCCATGCTATTCTTTATTGCATGGGCTATTATAACTTGTTCTTTAAATGTTTCCAGTACTCCTGGACTTATAATCGGTGCAGTACTTGGAATAGCTTTAGGACTGTTTTTATCTAAAAGTGCCTGGAAAGATTATGCGCAGGGAGTTTTTAACGGTATGGCCCAGTCTGTGGGTGTTGTTGCTATTATTGCCTGGTTCTGGGCAGGTATGTTTGCTGAAGTATTACAAGCCGGAGGGTTAGTGGAAGGCCTTGTATGGCTTGGTGCAGCAACAGGTGTTCAGGGCGCATTTTTTACAGGAATAACCTTCTTGTTAACTGCTGTATTTGCATCTGCTGTAGGGACAGGCTATGGTACGACAGTTGCATTTTGTACCCTTATGTATCCTGCAGGTGTTATTATGGGCAGTGACCCGATTGTATTATTTGCTGCAATATTAAGTGGTGCAGCACTTGGAGATAACCTGGCACCAGTATCTGACACAACTATTGTTTCAGCAGTTACCCAGGAAACCGACGTTCCTGGAGTGGTAAGGTCTCGTTTTAAATATGCTATTATAGCAGCTGTTCCTGCTTTAATACTATTTTTTATCCTGGGTGGGGCAGGTCCTAGCGGGGCAGAATCTGCTCAGGGAGTTCAAATGATGGAACAAAATACTGAGGCAGCTGGACTTATATTATTAATACCTTTTGCACTTGTTATTTACCTGGCATTAAGCGGTCAGCATTTAATTACTTCGTTAACCTGGGGTATAATTGCTGCAACTATTTTTATACCAATATTTGGATTAGGATCCATGCAGGATGTACTCTGGTTTAATGTAGAAGAAGGCCAAATCCAGGGGGCCATAGTAGATGGCGTAATGGGTTATGTTGATATGGCTATTTTAATTCTACTTATTGTAGCTGCCGGGCACTTAATACGCCTTGGAGGAACAATGGAAGCAATGCGCGAGTTTTTAGCGGAAAAAATTGCAGGTGTTACCAAGAGAGCAGAGTTGTCCATTTGGGCTATAGTAGCTTTTCTTAATACCTTTATTACAATTAATACAGCAGCAGAAATTGCTGCAGCACCATTTGTAAGTGAAATTGGTAAAGATTATAAGATTCACCCTTACCGCAGGGCGAATTTCTTAGACGCTCAAACATCAGCTCTTGGATATATTTTCCCGTGGAGCGGCGGGGTACTGCTTGGAGTAACTACGATTGCTGGTTTATCAGAAAAATACGATTTTATACAAGCTATTCAACCCGCTCAAGTAGTTCCTTATGTTTTCCACGGCTGGTTCCTGGTTGTAGTAATGTTAATTGCTGCTATTACCGGGCTGGGATTACGTTATGAAGGACCTAATGGAGAGGAATTAAAAGAAAAACCTGAATAGTATTACTTTTTAAAGTAAACTAAGGAGCTGTGCTGTTATGTGTACAGCTCCTCAGTTTACTTATATAAAAAGGGAGGAAAATTATACTAAAAATATAATAACTATATTGTAGTTTATATTAGAAATTGTAGGAGGCGCATTATAATTGATTATTGGAGTACCTAAGGAAATAAAGTCTTGCGAGAACAGAGTGGCTATAACTCCTGCCGGGGTACAGGCTTTATTTAGACGTGGTCATGAAATACAGATTGAATCAGGCGCAGGAGTAGACTGCGGTATTGCAAATCAAGATTACCAGGCAGCAGGTGCTAAAATGGTGCCTAAAAAAGAGGTTTTTAATAATTCGGAGCTTATTGTTAAAGTAAAAGAACCTCTTTCAGAAGAATTTGATTTATTTAAAGAAGGACAGAAATTATTTACATATTTACATCTTGCACGTGAGCCTGAATTAACAAATATACTGCTGGAACGGAAAATATTAAGTATAGCTTACGAGACAATACAGTTAGATGACAGGTCTCTGCCGCTTCTTACTCCCATGAGTGAAGTTGCCGGGCGCATGTCTGTGCAGGTAGGTGCCCGCTTTTTAGAAAAGCCGCAGGGAGGTAAAGGCATATTAATGGGCGGTGTGCCTGGAGTACCATCAGCTGACGTAGTAATAATTGGCGGCGGTATCGTGGGGATTAATGCAGCTAAAATAGCAATAGGTATGGGTGCCCAGGTTACCATAATCGATAAAAACCCAAATCGCTTGCGTTACCTGGATGATATATTCGGAGTTAAAATAAAAACACTTATTTCAAATAGTTATAATATAGAATCTGCGGTACAGTATGCTGACCTGGTTGTCAGCGGCGTGCTCGTACCGGGTGCTAAAGCACCTCACCTGGTTAATGAAGAAATGGTCAGGAAAATGAAACAGGGTTCTGTAATTGTCGATGTGGCAATTGACCAGGGCGGATCTGTAGAAACTATTGATAGGGTAACTACTCATGATGAACCTGTTTATGAGAAACATGGGGTTTTACATTACGCGGTAGCAAATATTCCCGGCGCGGTAGCTCGCACGTCAACTTTTGCATTAACCAATGCTACTCTGCCTTATCTCCTTGAGCTGGCTGAAAAGGGATGTGATGCTTTTAAAGATAATAAAGCATTATGTAAGGGGATAAACACTATTGACGGTAAAATTACTTGCCGCCCTGTAGCAGAGGCACACAATACTTCTTATACTCCACTGGACCAGGTACTGTAGTATTTTAGAATGCTTGACTGAGCAGCTGTGCATGGTGAACTTCGAATAATTATTTATTATAATTAAAATCTTGATTTAAACCCGGAACTGGTAAAGTCCCGGGTTTAATAATGTTACCGCCAGTAATGAGTATAAAAATTTTAACACAGTAATGGAATATTTTTCACATGTAATACTTCTAATATATATAGAAAAATTTTTCCTCCGTATCTTAACCGGGACGGAGAAAATGAACTGGTAGCTTTAGATGGCAGTTATACAGATCTTAAAAAAAGCAGGTGACTGTCTGGGAATGGAACGGATGGGGCTTTACCAGGGTCAGGTCACTAAATAATTAATTATTTACAACCGTGTTTTGTTACTAAGAGTAACACCGTAGGGGTTTTTCTATGGCATTACTCTTTTACTTGAAATGATTGTAAATTTTTACTGGCAGCATAATACTACATCATTTCTCTTTAAACCTAGCTTTTTTTCAAAGACATGGCACTTGCACAGAAAAACAAAATATACATTTCTACGTTCATCTATTAGTGATTCAAAATTCCCCTGGCCTTTTGATATAATAACACTGGCACGATTAAATATTTCCATGAATTCAGGGGAACATTCTGAAAGTACTGTGCCTGGTATATCTGTTCCATTTTCAATCACGTGAGCATATTTATTTATTCCAACATGCTCGGCATCTTTTTTTGTAATGTCATTGATTACAGGTTGTCCCCTGACAGCAAAGAAAATTTCAATGTCTGGATATTTATTTTTTATAGTTTGTAGAAATAATTTATCTAGTACTACTTCACCGGCATTATCACCCAGGTAAAGTAATGTATCAGCGTTTGAAATATCATTTTCAAGCTGGTTTAATGTTTTGTCGGGAAAGTCCTTATTCATGGTTTGCTCAATTATATTTATAACTTCATCATATTCAAGCCGGGAATTTGCACCGAAATCAATTATATTTCCGGCAGTAGCGAGCTTTAATGCCGTTAAAAATTGGTTTTCTGATTTTTTAATAATATTTTTAAAATTGTCTTGCATGGCAAGCATTTCCTTGTTAAACATGTTTTTAATATCCCTGTACGGGTCATTATTGCCCGTATATTCTTTAATTAAGCGGTGTATTTTCCGGGCTACCAGTGGAGCTGAGGATTCTCTTTTAATTTGGCTCATTTCCTGAAGTACCGTGGTTACAAGGATATGTTGTTTGTCCTCGCTGTTTAAGTGTTTTTTTGCCAGGTTGCAGGCTTGATTTAACAGGCAGGGCATACATTCAATATACAAAGTCATGCTGTTCACTATCCTTCCTCTATAAAATAATAATCTCCTCTTAATAATCACTCATTCTCCCAGAAATGCTATATTTTAATCTATCAAAATAATTACATTATGACAACAATATGGTATAAAAGTATAATCCATAAATAGTTACACTATACTAATTATTGGCAGTTAAGAATTAATTTTTCTGAGCATTAACAGTTTTAACACATATTTTTTCAAATATATATTAAAAACAAATAATCAATGGAGGAATACAGATAAATAGTGAGGAATATTTAAACAAATGTACCAAATAATCACCTGGAGGACTATATGCTGGCAATTGTCAAAAGTATAACCCTGCACGGGTTGGAAGGATATATTGTACAGGTAGAAGTAGATGTATCTAATGGACTGCCGTCTTTTGAGATAGTAGGACTGCCGGATACAGCGGTACGAGAAGCCCGGGACAGGGTAAGAGCTGCAATAAAGAATAGTGGTTTTGATTTTCCGAACAGTAAAATTACTGTAAACCTGGCTCCCGCTGACTTAAAAAAAGAAGGTCCTGTCTATGACCTGGCTATTGCAGCAGGTATTTTAGCTGCAACAAGCCAGGTAGATCAAACAGTATGCTCCAAGTATGCCTTTATAGGGGAACTTTCATTAGAAGGATCAGTACGACCTATTAACGGAGTGCTTCCCCTTGTAGCTGAAGCAAAAAAACACGGGATACAAGAAGTAATAGTACCGTGGAAAAACACCTCTGAAGCAGCATTAGTACAAGACGTAGATATTTTGGGCACTGGTTCACTTTCCCAGGTTGCTGCTCACCTGCAGGGTGAAGAGGTCATTTATCCACACAGAGAAAATGTTGAAGACCTGTTGGTAAAAGGTCAGGAGAAAGGGCTTGATATGAGCGATGTACACGGGCAGCAGGCTGCAAAAAGAGCACTGGAAGTGGCTGCTGCGGGAGGACATAATATATTAATGCTCGGCAGTCCTGGTTCTGGTAAAACAATGCTTGCGAAAAGGCTACCTGGAATACTTCCCTGCCTGAGTTTAACTGAAGCATTGGAAGTAACTAAGATACACAGCCTGACAGGCATGCTTTCCCAGGGAAAACCGTTGGTTACCAGCAGGCCTTTTCGTTCTCCCCACCATACTATTTCTACAGCCGGCCTGGTAGGAGGCGGGAGATTTCCACGCCCTGGAGAAATCTCCCTGGCACATTATGGAGTACTATTTTTAGATGAATTACCGGAATTTCGCCGGGATTCATTAGAAGCGCTGCGCCAGCCGCTGGAGGATTCGCAAGTAACCATTTCCAGGATAAATGCTTCGATTAACTACCCGGCACGTATAATGTTTGCAGGAGCAATGAATCCTTGCCCATTTGTTCGGGAAACGCAACCGTCATAAAGTATTACAGACACCGAGTCTTCGTAGGCTATAACCTTGTATATCAAGGACTGAAGCAGGTTCCTTTTTTCGTCAAAAGTAAGTTCTTCAAAACAATCTTTAAACTTTTTAAGGTTGGAAACAAGCATTTCAATATTTATTTCCTGCATACCTTTTTCCTGGAGTTCTTTCTCAAGCTCCAGGATTTTATTTTGAGTACTCTCTTTCTCATTTTCTAATTCGTTAAGTCTTTTTTCGATTAAATTAATTTTTATAGTTCCTTTCCCTAATGCATTGATTAAATTATTTTCTTCCTGTTCATGTTCTTTTGATAATTCTTTTAATCTATCTAATTCTGACTTTAAATTCTTTGTAGAATCTTTTATCTCTTTCTGGGCGGATTCAATTTGTTTATCCCTGAATTCAGAGTCGTCTACTATTTTATTTAGTGCCTCGATTACCAGATTATCAATTGTTTCTGTCCTTATATCTTTCATATCACATGTATGTCTTCTTTTTCCTGTACATTTATAATAAGTGTAGTAGGTTGTACCGTGCTTGTTTTTTTTATAAGAATAGTTTGTAGTCATTGATAAACCGCATTTTCCACACTTAATGAGTGTAGCTAAGAGACCTCTCTGGCCGGTATTGTTTCTGGGAGGCTGCCATTTTCTATGTTTCATCTTTTGTTGACAAGCAGTAAATATCTCACCTGAGATTACAGGCGGGTGGTATCCAACAGCGACGATCCACTTACTAACGTCCCTTTCTTTAGAGGTTTTTTTACCACTTGGTTTTCGTCGGTTGTATATCATTATTCCTCGGCTTCCGTCAAAATCTTCTTTAGGGGATGATATCTCAGCGCCGAGGTCTAAAAAATAATCATAAGCTTCTTTATCTGCAGCGCAGTATATTGGATTTGTAATTGTACGTTTAATAAGGCTGTCGTTGAAATACCCACCTTTTGGTGTTTTAACACCTGCATCATTGAAATCCTTTGTTATCCTTGCGGCAGGCACACTCGGCATAGAATATTTATTGAAAATTTCTCTAACTATATTTATGTATTTTTCATTCTGCTCTAAGATCGAAACCTGTTCGCCGTCTATATCTTTTTTAACCAGCTTAAATCCTAGAGGTACAACACCTCCATTCCACGTTCCATTCCTGGCTCTATTACACATATTATCTCTTACACGTTCAGCAGTTGTTTCACGTTCAAATTGAGCAAAGACAGCTAAAACACCTAGAACAGCTCTACCTATTGTAGTTGTAGTATCAAAATTTTCGTTTATAGAGCGGAATCCAACTTCCAGTTCTTTAAATTCTTCGATTAGGTTAAAAAAATCCCTTAGATTCCGGGAAATCCTATCTAGCTTGTACACTATGACTGTATGCACAAGGCCACTTTTTATATCTGCATACATCTGTTGAAATTGCGGCCTGTCCAAATCTTTTCCAGATTCACCGGCATCCTTATATGTTGTAAATTCCCACCCCATACTTTGAGCTAGAGCTTGACAGCGGTGTTCCTGCATATCTATAGAACAGCTGTCTTCTTTTACAATAGATTGCCTGCAGTAGATAGCAGCTACAGACATGAATTTCACCTCGCATTTATTTTGTTTTTTGATATAATACTTAATTCATCCAGCCGGTTTATCATAGCTTCCCAGGAAACTCCAAAGTGATTTTTTAATTTTCCTATTTGCTTTAATGACTGAGAATTTGTGGCTAGACAGTTCACGAGTTCTTTAGGCATAAGGAATTCTGCCGTAAAGATATCTGCTTCCCTTTCGAGGATATAATTTTCTTTATTTTTCAAGTTGTTATAAAAATTATCGTTTATTGCACAGTTTACGGAATAATTAAAATGTCCCAGGTGTATATGAGCAAATTCATGTACTAGCGTCCACCTGTCCCGTTCAGGTTGAGTAGGAACCAGAAATATAACATATCCTAGATTTTCTTCCCACAAAACAAACGAGCAGGAAGGGGTAAATGTACGTTCTATTATTATATCTCTAGCTTTTATTATTTTTTCAACTGCTTTTATGGGACCCAGGTAGCCCAGCTCATTTCTAAATTTCCTAGCTTTTTCGACGGCAAAATCCTGCCTGATATATGTCGGTTTCATAATGGGTACCTCTTGTACTGTTAAGTCTGTATTGCATATAATATAACAAACTTCATGAAACCGAACAAGCGTTCGAATTTTGTCGAAAATTGAAAGCAGGCAATGTGGCCTGCTTTCAATTATTTCGAATATATGTAATCTTTTTCTCCATGAAAGGTTTAGGTACCATAAAAAGTTTGTGGAGGTAATTTAAATATACCAAGTCGTGGTCATTAAGTTCATTTAATAAAAATTCGTCCGGGATAAGTAATTCCAATGCGAATATCTCCATTTCTTGTTCCATACAGTCTCCTGTACCTACTGCTATATTTTTCTTTGTTAGTGGGTGCTGAAGGTGCAGATATCCCAGTTTTTTTGCCAGTTCCACACGGGTGTGTGTTTCACTGCTGTTTTGCGATAGTAATATTATATAGTTGTTTTTGTATTTGACTGCATATGTTTTATGCAAATTGTAATCATGTTTTATTCTTACCCCAGTTGATTCAACTATATTTTCTATGGGAATTGGTGGTATCTTTACTTTGTTACCTCTCAAAAGCATTTTTGCTTTTGAGGCTATATACTTTTCTTTCAAAAGTTACTCCCCCGAATTATCGTCATGTCTCTTTTTTATGTTTTTAACCAAATCCAGAATGATCTGGCGTTCATTTTCGTCCATTTCTTTATAAGCCCGTCTTATAAATTTAATTTCTTCTTGAGTGGTTTCTTCATTTTGGTCAATTTCAATTTCTTTGGGCTCGTCTATAAATCCTAACAGGTAATCCACGGATACATTCAATTCCCGGGCTATTTTCTGCAGTATATTTTTACGGGGGAACCTTTCTCCGCTTAAAAACAAATATATGGCCTGTGTTGATACATCCAATTTCTCTGCCAGGTCAACAATTTTTACGCCTTTACTGTTAATCATCCTTTTAAGCCTTTTACTAAATATATTTTCATTTACCATATTCTAACCTCGCATATTTCCTATATTTAAAAAGGAGGTAATATTATCTGGAGTAAAGATCCGAGGGTTGTAAGTCCCGCTACGATTGATAATGTACGTAAAAATTTTTGCCAGTACTGCGGGCGCTACCAGGAAGAAGGGCTGCATGTACACCATTTGAGATCTAGAGGTGCGGGTGGATGTGATACCGAAGATAACCTGGTAACCCTGTGCTTTGATTGCCATTACAAAGTTCACACGGGAGAAATAAAACTCTCTATTGACAAGATTATAACAGAGGAACTACCGGGTGTCGATTTAATATTACAGTTTTTTATCGACAGCAAATACAAAGAAGAACACTGCAAGTGGGAACAGTCTGCTCTTTTGATTGTTATGTATGAGGGCTTAAAAATGTCGGTTAAGGATATTTCTTTCGAGACTGGATTTTCAAGCTCCATGGTAAGGCAGATGGTCAATTACCCCCACTTAGCCCCTAACGGGGCTTGAAGTGGGGGCTTGCAGGAGTAACCTTGCAAGCCCGGTTGATTAGCCTAAGCACTTCGAGTGCTACGTTGCCCGGAATGATATAGGTCACCAGGGGATACTCCACTCGTCCCCTGACTGCGA
>JAIPEW010000061.1 GCA_021736985.1 Clostridiales bacterium
ATTTAATTGAACATCACTAAATTTTTGATTATACTCAGACATTATGGGGAAAACTAAACTGTTACTTTTTATAATTTGTGTAACTGCTTCTGGATTACTATATAAATTATCAATATTAGAAAGCTGGATAACTGCTTCAGTTTCATAAGCGGGAGTTAAATAAAATTGACTAATTAAACCAGCACCTACTATTGCAACAATAAATAAACTAATAATAATCCATTTATCATTCCACAAAGTCATTATTAACTCTCTTAAATCAACTTCTTCGTATTCATTAGGATAAGGTTCTTTATTTTTATTCATATTATTTTAATCCCCTTCCTCTAAATAATTTAACTCAAAATTCCAGCGGCTGGAAAGTAACCATAATTAACGGCCTTACTGGCTCGTATTTAACTCCTACTTTCCCGAATCGTTCTGAGTCAAGAGTGGCCTGTATCCAATCAAGTTCCTTATCCTCGGCATCATATGTAAAATTCAGGCTTACTTCATTTTCCGCGAGTGGGATACTTATCCCACCCCGCACTGAAAGAGCTTCAAAGCGGGAATTTAGGTTAAAACACCCATTAAGGTTTACGGCACCGGTATACTTTAAAGTAGTTATATAGGCCGTTTCGTCAGACTCGGGCGGCTCATCAATATTATAATCGGCTGTAAACCGGGTATCTACAGTATTAAAAAGCATAAACTGTAGGCTACCTTTCATCTGCCGCCATTTCTGCTGGAAAAGGTCATAATTCCCCCGCAGGGTGGAGGTAACACTGCCGAATTGCTGCTCAATTCTAGTTTTAGCCCAGAGGTCGCGGTATCTATCTATGCCATCAAACTCAAAGGGGCTATCCCCGGCCCGCTGAATACGCTGTAACTTTAACTGGCCTGAACCGGACTTCCACTCTTGTTTTACCCTGCCGCTTACAGTATATTCCTGTCTGTTATCCCCGGTACTATAACTGTTGGTTTCTGCTTTACCTCCCAGCCCCAGGGTGGTCTGTGAAAAATTGTGGGTAAGCTCCTGCTCTAAAGCCAGAGTATATCTCTGGGCAGCTGCTCCATCCGGATCTTCGTCAAAACTACCCCAACCTAACTCTAGCCAATTAAGCGGCGGCTGCCAGGTAAAATCTACCCCCTGGCCCACAAGGCCAGAGCCATATTCGTTGGCCCGCCAGTGGGAGGCAAGCTGATGATTATTCCGGGTAAATTCGTGTCGGAGGGTTATATTTTGCTGTTTTCCCTCTTCCTTATGTTGTAAAGAAGTCTTTCCCTTAAGCTTATGAGAACCCTCCCGGTAGCAGTGGGAAAAATCCCATTCCTGCGGGTAATCTTTACTTTCATCATAGGCAAAACGGGCACTGCTTTGCCCTAAAGTCCAATCCTCCCCGATGCGGATATGTCCACTCATTTTCTCTTCATCAGGTTCAGAGGCAAGAGAACTCGATATACTGATATCATTAAAATTAAAAGAAGTACTGCCCTTTATTTCCTCTGTGGTACGATTATGGTGCAAATTGAGAGACCCCAGGCTGGCAAAAGAAAAATTTATTTCCCGGTACCGGACCCGGTTGGTCATTTCTACCTGCCAGGCATCAGCTTCGTAGGTAAGGCCCAGGCCGAGGGGTTTATCTTCAGTATATTCCAGCAAAAACTCCCAATTTTCGTTCACAGTAAATTGACTCCCGGCGACCAATTTGTCTTTATCCACTCCCAGATTTATTTCTTCAATATCAGCCCCAGCAGGATAAGTAAATAAGCATAAAATAATTATGATGGCTGCCTTAATTTTGCATAAGGAATTCATATAAATCCTCCTATAGAAAAAGGACCGGGGAACACCCCGGCCCGTTATTTCCTTCAATTTACTAGAACCTAGCTTCTATCCCTGCATAAAAACCATCATGGCTGTATTCATGTTCCAGGAAACGGTATTCTTCATGAGCCGGATCTCCGTCTCCCTTTACAGTGGTGGTGTGGTAGCCAGCCTGGAGGTCTACATTATCTCTAATTTCATAGCTAACTCCAATTTCTATATCAGAAAGGGAACCCTTATAGTCTGTTTCCGCAGTTTTATCTGGTTCCTCATAAGCTCCTGTAACCTTATCATCTACATTCAAAGTGGGAGCATAGGTGAAAGATAGTTGAGCATCCAGTTTCTTAGTAAGTTCACCCTGTAATTTAGCCGCAGCTGTTGCTCCCCGGTAGCTGCGTTCTGCTGTGTATTTATAACCGGCAGGTCCTTCTACTGCAAAGTTATAGCTAACCCAGCCTAAACCAGCACTCAGAAAATCATTAAAATTATATAAGGCGGCCAGATCAAAACGGGTATTTTTAAGTTTACCTTCCACCACTGCTTCTAAATCATGGTTTGCGGCATAATCTTCATCGTATTTTTTGAGGGGAACGGTCTCATCTTCCTGAGCCCAGAGGTAGGAACCCCGAATGTCAAGTATATCCTTAACCGGAAATTCACCGGTAATTTCAATCCCCATGAGGGAAGTGTCAAAACTGTTCCCATCAGCATCCCTGTATTCTGCAGTACCAAAACGGAAGTTTCCAGTCAGGTCAAAATCCATCTCCTCCACAATATCTGCTGCTCCGGCTATTCCTCCCAGGACCAGAAACAGAGAAAGGAGAATTGAGGTAACAATTAGTGTTCTACGCATTATTTTCCCTCCTTAAGATTTATTTGAGCGGCAGCGGGGAAAACCCGCCACCGTATCTTTTATATTTACCTGTTTATTTTTTCCACATATCAAAACCGAAACCGGAACCTTCTCCGGGTTCGTAGTCAGGAGCACCCGGCTTATAGATTGCTGTCCAGGTAGCAGCCTGATTTCCCTTTTCATCAAAAGCAACTACTTCTATTTCGTAAGCTCCAGCTTCATCGGTAAGAGTACGGGTAACCGTATCCTGAGTTCCAGATACTTGATAGGTAGTAGTATTGCCATCAACTGTAATTTCTACCTCGTCCAGGTTATAATCATCGGTAACTTCTACATAGAGAGTGAAGCCTTCGATCCAGGCCTCTATAACTGGACTGGTGGTATCTTCTCCTTCGGGAGTACCGGCTACCTGGTGTTCCAGCCAGGGACTGAGCTTCAAGAGGGAAGCATCGCCCTCAACTTCATCACCCTTACCTTCAGGGTTAAGCTCCTCGTGATAGGGCCCTGTCTTATCGTCCCACCAGTTGTCGGTGGCATCAAAGAGATAAGCAGAGTTATTCTGAACAGCGATATCATTCTCTATAAAGTTGGAGTTCTGGACCACATTATCCGCACCGGCATCTTCATCGATGAGAATACCTATATCCAGATCCAGAAAATCTGCATACTCGATCGTAGTACCTGTTTCATCGGCTGTTATTTCAATACCGGTACCGGAATGACCCTCGAATTTATTATCTTTTACTGTATTATTAGAGCCTCCCACGAGCAGTCCGGTTTCTCCGTCAGCAACATCGAAATTAAAGTTTTTAACGGTATTATTATCTCCCGTTACGGTAATAGATTTATTTACTGTGGGTTTGTCTTTACCCAGAAGAATAATACCGGAATTACTAACTGTGACCGACTTATTCTGGTCTTCACTAACTTCAACTGTATCCCCTTCTTCGGCAGCTTCCACAGCTTCATCAACGGAGTCGTATGCTTCTGCTGGGTGGGTGGGGATTTCCATATCCTCTTTGGGATAGAAGGGCAGATAGTCCACGTTCCCACTTACTGCGTCACCTTCACCGGTGCCTTCTCCGCCGGGTCCGGTTTCATCACCCCAGTAGTTGTGGGTGGCATCGACAGTCGGCGCTGGTGAGCCGTACTCTCCGGCAGCTTCCACACCGTACTGGCTGTTACCATAGATATTATTGTAATGAACCGCCGTGCCACTCACACCTTCACCATAGTTAACGGCCGCGACGCCGTAATCGTTGTTCGTGATGGTGTTTCCTTCTACAACGTTGTCTTCAGCAGGAGATTGTATAGAAATACCTTCTTCGTTTGAATCTACCGTGTTGTTTCTTATAATGTTGTCTGAAGAAGGGTCTTGTGGGTCCATGTATTTACCCATTACACCGATTCCAATTTCGTTCTCAGAAACGGTATTGTCTTCAACCAATACATTGTCTGAGCTATACACACCACCTAATATTCCTGACCCCGCCCACTTTTCGCCGGGCCAGCCGTTTCCACTTACTTCGTTACCACGAATTTTACCTGTAGCTCCATAACCAATCTGTATTCCGTTAATGGCCCATCCCGTTGGTATGTCAGGGTAGACACCTTCTACCGTGTTATCCGTAATTACCGCATGGCATCCTTCGCCATTGGCCACGATTCCGCCCCGCCCGTAGTCGGTCACCGTATTTCCTGATATGGTGAGATTACTGTTGCCATAGGCCTGAATGCCGAATGTTTCCTGGGTTAGATCGAAGTTTTGGATAGTATTGTTTGAGATGCTACCTGTACTGACAACGTTGCGAAGCAAGATACCAGCAGCGCGTTCGGATGGTACCCGTTCATCACCATCAACCGTAAAGCCGAAGATATTTACCTCTACCTGACTATCACCAGTGACTTCACCTGTTTCCTCGTCGAGTGTGCCGCCAAAGGCAAACATCACTGGCTCCCACTGCTTGCTGTTCTCAGGGATTGTGAAGTTATCGGGGTCGTCTGGTGCTTTAATTGTAGGACTACCTTCACCTTTTAACGTTAGATTCTTATTGATAACAATCTGCTCAGTGTATGTTCCCTCTGCAACCTCAATCGTATCTCCAGCCTGTGCATTATTAATAGCCTCCTGAATAGTACCGTACTCATCAGGAACGTTGATTGTCTCAGCTTGTACCGCCAACCCCATGCCAAATACCAATACAACAGCTAACATCAAAGATAGAATTGTTCTTTTTTTGACCACAATCTTCCCTCCTTAATTAAAAGTTGTAATTATCTGACCTTGAAAAAGTATAATTGCCTTTAGCACCTCCCGGGATAAAAGAAATTTTCAATAAATTCAATACTTTTAATTCCTTAGCTAGCTGCCTATTTTCTATATTTCAGTAGAATTTTATTCTTCAGCCTTCCCCCCCGTTGTTTTTTTATTCTCTGTAGATCTTCTGTCTGCGTTCCTTTCCGTCGGGCGGCAGTTTCCTCTTTTTCCCAACTTCTGAGTTTATATTCAGTTTCAGGTTTTTCCGAAATCTCCATAGCTTCATCCATTAGTTTAAGTAACTCTTTTTGGCTGCGAAAACGCAAGCTTTGCTTTTTTCCAGTAGCATCCAGCTAGGTTACCTCCCCCTGCCAGGTGGCGTGTTGACAATAATAAAGTTTTATAAAAAACTGGGTCTTATGTAATTGATTCTGGTTATAATCTCTTGAATTTTCCATTTTACCTCCCCCCTAGCAACATTTAACTATCCAAACATTATTAAAAAGAAAACCAGTTTGTCCCAAAAAAAATTAAATTGGGACATTTTATAAATTCATTCATTATTTTTCTCTATGTCCTCAACTAACTCTTCCAGGGGTATCTCCATAGCTTTAGTTATTTTTTCAAGAGTCCGCAGAGTCGGACTTTTTTCTCCTCTTTCGATATAACTTAAAAAAGATTGAGATATATCCGCTCGTTTAGCCAGCTCATACTGACTTAATCCCTTTTTCTTACGTACAGCTTTTATTCGTTCACCAACATTCATCAGCATAAAAATCACCCCCACTATTTACTTCTTTCTATTAATTTTTATCACTATAAATAAGTATTGTCAATATTTATAAAGATATATATGTATATTTTCTTTCTTATTCTTTCAATACTATAAAAAGATCCCCCTCAAATAGTCAAATGTATTTATTTACTACCTATAATAAATTATGTTATACTATTTTTATATATCTCTATAGTGATAAAGAAAGGGGGTAGGAAAATGGAAGTGGGTAAACGCCTCAAAAATATACGGAAAAAAAGAAAATATAGCCAGTATCGACTTGCTCAAAAATCAGGAGTAAGTCAGTCTTTTCTGAGCTCACTAGAGGCAGGGGAAAAATCACCAACAATAAATATATTGGGGAAAATCTGCCAGGCCCTGGGGATTAGTCTTTCGGAATTCTTTTCAGAAGAGACACCTGAATTTCCCTCATATTTAAAATCTTTAGTAAAAGAACTGCGCTATCTTTCTCCAGAACAGGCCCAAAACCTTGCAACCTTCCTTGATAGCA
>JAIPEW010000062.1 GCA_021736985.1 Clostridiales bacterium
TCGCAGGTTAAAGCAGTACACTCCCAGGTAGTCCAGGAAGTACTGTTTCGGGTAGAAAGAGCATTCAACAACTTTTTTCGCCGCGTGCAGGCCGGGGAAAAACCAGGCTATCCCAGGTACAAGGGGCGGGGGCACTACAAGTCCCTTACCTTCACCCAGTTTGGCGACGGGCTTGGTGCCTCATTCAAAAACGGTAAACTGAAGCTGTCTAAGATCGGCCTGGTTAAGATAAACCTGCACCGAAAGATATATGGTACTGTTAAGACCTGTACTATAAAGTGGGAACAGTCTGGTAAATGGTATGCTGTGCTAACGGTGGAAGAACCTCCAGTACTATACTCTCCTAACTGTCAATCCATTGGCTTAGATGTAGGAGTGAAGAAGTTTGCCGTGCTTTCTAATGACGATAAGATACTCAACCCCAAGCATCTACAGAAGGCCGGGCGCAGACTTAAAACCCTGCAGAAAAGCCTGTCGCGTAAGCAGAAAGGTTCCCGGAACCGGGCTAAGGCCCGGGTAAAGTTGGCCCGCCAGCATGAAAAGGTACGCAACCAGCGCAAAGACTTCCACCATAAGGTATCCAGCCAGTTAGTTTGGCAATACGGTACGATTGTAGTAGAAGACTTGCATATTAAGAACCTGGTTAAAAACCACAACCTGGCGAAGTGTATCTCTGACGTTGGGTGGGGTGAATTCATCTCAATGTTATCTTACAAGGCTGAAAGTGCCGGTAGGATACTGGTAAAAGTTCCTCCCCACGGGACAACCCAGGAGTGCAGCCGGTGTGGGAATATTGTTTCGAAAGACCTTTCGGTTAAAATACATAAATGCCCGTATTGTGGTCTGGTTATGGATCGGGATCATAATGCGGCAATCAATATTTTGCATAGATACAAAGCTTCTTAGCTTTTGCATAAAAAACTGTGCCGCTGGGATGGCGGTCAAATGCCTGGGGAGTTAGGCTGCAAGAAGGGCCTACTATGAACCAGGAAGCCCTGCAACTTTGCTTTTGCTTTTGGAAGCCCCTTCCTGAGCGAAGTGAAGGGAGGGGTAGTTCACATAATTTCATGTTGTATAATTCAGTCAAAGCTGCTTGATTATAAAAAGGAGTGTAAAAATTTGAGAATTTTAGTTACGGGAGGAGCCGGCTTTATCGGCTCTCATATAATAGATGCCCTGTTGAAAAAAGAAAATAAAGTTTGTGTACTGGATAATCTCTCCAGCGGTAAGATGGAAAATTTAAACCCCGGGGTGAATTTTTATCACGGGGATTTAAGAGATAAAGAGATATTACAGCAGATTATGCAAAAAGAGCGCCCCGAAGCAGTAATACACCAGGCTGCCCAGCCCAGTGTGCCGCGCAGTATAGAGGATCCCAGTTATGATGCATCCGTAAATGTAGAGGGGAGCGTAAATATTTTAGAAGCTTGCCGAAAGGGAGAAGTACAAAAAATAATATTTTCATCCACAGCTGCCGTGTACGGTAACCCGCGTTACCTGCCGCTGTCGGAAGAGCACCCGGTAGAGCTCCTGGCGCCTTATGGCATATCCAAGTATGCAGTTGAACAGTATCTAAAGGTTTATAAAGATATACACGGTATAGATTTTACTGTACTTCGTTATGCCAATGTGTACGGGCCCCGGCAGGATGCTGCCGGAGAAGGAGGAGTAGTTTCCATATTTGCCGACCGCCTTTTAAATAATGATGCAGTAAATATATACGGTGATGGGGAACAGACTCGTGATTTTATCTATGTTAAAGATGTGGCCGCGGCAAATGCTGCTGCTCTTTGTAATGGAAGTGGACAGGTGTTAAATATAAGTACCGGGAAAGCCACAACGGTAAATGAACTTTTTTATACTATGAAAGATGTTTCCGGGAGTTCTTCCAGTGCCCGGTATTGTTCAGAAAGGCCCGGGGATATAAAGCACAGTTACCTGGACAACAGCCTCGGTGTTAAGCAGCTTGAGTGGAAACCAGGTTATAACTTGCAGCAAGGGCTGAAGGAAACCATGGGACTAAGTTAACCAGTCTATTAGTTTGCAGTTAAAAATAGGGTTTTCTAATAAAACTTTCACAAAAATCTGTTCACAATGGAGTATGAAAACAATTGTGACAGCTGGGTGGAGGGCCGGGGCAAAGGGCGTGAGAAGTGGAAAATTAGAAGTGGGAATTAGAAGTGGGAAAAAGAAAAAGTCTACGAAGCAGATTTCTCAAATTGTCACATTTCCCACCTCCCACATCACACTTCGCAAATGACGGGCTATGCAGTGCACCCAGACTCCGCTACCTTCCGGAAATCCCCCGGCCCTGTAGAAACTAGAGTCTTCGAATAAAAAAGTCCCGGCGCACTCAATGCACCGGGGTTTTTACTTAGCTGGATTCTTCTGTGGATTCTTCATCTTTTTCTTGCTTGAGTTTTAATTGTACTACTTGAGTGGAATCAGGCATTTTCTTTGGGTCTATATTTAATTCATCTTGAAGCTGGAAATCGTAGTTATTTAAAAACTCATCCGGTGTGCTGATTGGTATTTCGATATAGTTGGTTTTGTAATGCATAGGTACAACATACTTGGGCTGGAGTTGACTTACAATTTTTTGTGCCTGTGAAGCATCAATAGTAAAGTTTCCTCCTACCGGGACAAGGAGTACGTCAATATCTTTTAGTTTGTCCAGGTGCTCTTGTTCCAGGTCATGACCTAAATCACCGAGGTGGCAAACTTTTAATCCTTCTGTTTCAATAACAAAGATAATATTTTCTCCCCTCTGGGCGCCTTGTTCGGGGTCATGGTATGAGTGGATACCTTTAATAGTAATTTTGCCTGCGCTGTACCCGCCTACCTCCTGGATAACAATTGGGTCGCAGGGAAGTTTATCTACAGCATTGTGGTCAAAATGCTGGTGGCTGATTGTAACTATGTCAGGCTTTACTTTTGGTATCGGGTATCCCACTGTTTCATCAAACGGGTCAGTAACTATTTTCATGTTATCGGACTTGGTTATAAGGAATGAAGCGTGACCTAACCACTCTATTTTCATATTTAACCCCTCCTTCCAGAATTTTATTCTCTTACTTAATTCTTTACAATTATTTTAATTCCTATTTTAAATAGGTGAAATATTTTAAAAATTATAGTATAAAAATATTTATTGCAGCAAGCAGAAAAAAGCCTCAACATCTAAAAATTCGACAATTATAATTGTTTTATTTGTATAACAAATGCTGTTACAATATTACAAGCTATGTAAATATATAAGCAAACAATTATTTTTATGATCTATTAGTCGTAAAGGGATGATATTATGCTGTATGCAGTTATTTTGGCCGGTGGAAAAGGAGAAAGATTCTGGCCTTACAGCCGCCAAAAATGTCCCAAGCAGTTCTTGAAGCTTATGGGGAGCCGCAGCATGCTGCAGCAAACCGTGGACAGGCTTTGCGGGCTGGTAGAAGTGCAGGAGACATTTGTTATTACTGGTTTAGAATACCTGGAATTGGTCCGGGAACAGCTGCCTGAATTACCTCCGGAGAATATTATTAGTGAACCGGTAGGGCGTGATACTGCTGCTGCCGTAGGGCTGGGGGCACTGTACGTGTCCAGGCGCAGTGCCGACGGGGTAATGCTGGTACTTCCTGCAGATCATTATATCCGGGACGAGGAAAGTTTCCGGTGGGCATTATCTGCTGCTGGAGCTGCTGCGGCCCGTGGTGAGCACCTGGTTACCCTGGGAATTCAGCCTAATCGCCCGGAAACGGGTTATGGGTATATTAAGCAAGGAAGTTTGCATGATACATATGCCAGTGTTACCGCGTATTTTGTAGAGAAATTTACAGAAAAGCCGGGATTCCAGGAAGCCATGAAGTACCTGGCCAGCGGTGAATATCTCTGGAACAGCGGTATGTTTATCTGGAGAGTAGACCTGATAAGAAGTTTGATTAACGAATTATTACCGGAACTCGATTATGGTTTACATAACATAGAAAAAGCGCTGGATAGAAATGCTCTTGATGAAGTAAAAGAAATATATCCCGGCCTGCCTAAAATTTCAATTGATTACGGTATTATGGAGAAAGCAGGTAATGTGCTGGTTATTCCCGGTGATTTTGGCTGGGATGACGTTGGTTCATGGACTGCCCTGGGAAGGCATTATGATGTAGATGAACAAAATAATGTAGTAGATGCCCGGGGGGTATTTCTGGACACAAATGATTGTCTTATATCATCTTCCAAGGCCGTGGCTACTCTGGGTGTGGATAATTTAATCGTTGTTGATAATGAAGACAGTATACTGGTGTGTCATAAGGACCGGGCCCAGGAAATCAAAGAAGTTGTGCAGGCACTGAAAAATGCAGGTTATGGTGAGTTAATTTAAGGGGGGAGTATAATTGCCAGAAGTAAATGCAGATATGTTCCGGCAGTACGATATCCGCGGGGTAGCTGACCGGGACTTGATTACAGAGACAGTAGTATTACTGGGGAAGGCTTTTGGTACATATGTGCAGGAGCACGGCAGCAAGGATGTAATTATAGGACATGATAACAGGTGCAGTTCTCCGCGAATAAGAGAAGATTTTATTAAAGGGCTGGTATCGGTAGGCTGCAAGGTAATAGACGTGGGAGAAGTAGTTACCCCGGTAGTTTATTTTGCCCGCATTCATTTTGGTATAGATGGTGCAGTTATGATTACTGGAAGCCATAACCCTCCTGAAGAAAACGGGTTCAAGCTTTCGCTTGGCCGCGGTACTATATACGGAGATGAAATACAGCGCCTGCGGCAAATCATGGAAGAAGAAAGTTTTTCAACGGGGAGCGGTATGGTGGAAGAGAGGGATGCAGTATCACCTTATCTTGCCATGCTGCAGGAAAAGATAAAGCCGGGGCCCCGCAAACTCAAGGTAGCAGTGGACTGTGGAAACGGCACTGCATCACTTTTTGCCGGGCGCATTTTGCAAAACTGGGGAGTTGAATATTATCCTATATACTGTGATTCAGATCCCACGTTTCCAAACCACCAGCCTGATCCTGTGAAAACAGTAAACCTGGCGGATTTGCGCCGGGTAGTGCAGGAAGAAGGAGCAGACCTGGGTGTAGCCTTTGATGGGGATGCTGACCGGGTAGGTGTGGTTGATGAAAACGGCAGTGTAATCTGGGGCGATACACTGATGTGCTTGTACTGGAGAGAGATAATAAAAAACTATCCCGGTACACCGGCGATTATAGAAGTGAAGTGTTCCCAGGCCCTGGAGGATGAAGTGAAGCGCCTGGGAGGGAAGCCGTTTTTTTACAAGACCGGTCACTCGTTAATTAAAAATAAAATGAGAGAAGTGGATGCCGTATTTACCGGAGAAATGTCGGGACACATGTTTTTTGCCGATGAGTACTACGGTTTTGACGATGCTTTTTACGCAGCAGGCAGGCTGCTGAGGATACTATCCAGTGAAGATAAGTCTCTTTCAGAGCTGCTCTGCAATGTACCTGCTTACTGCTCTACGGCAGAAACCAGGGTGCCCTGTGCAGACGGGGATAAATTCCGCGTAGTAAGTGAACTGGTGGAATATTTCCGGGATAAGTATGATGTGATTGACGTGGACGGGGCCCGGGTACTCTTTGGTGATGGATGGGGCCTGGTGAGGGCTTCCAATACCCAGCCGGTGCTCGTAGCTCGCTGTGAAGCACAAGACCAGGAGTCCCTGGAGCGCATCTGCAATATCATGAAAAAAGCACTTACCGGTTTTCCGGAAGTATCAGATTTTGACTGGGAGTATTAATTCGAAAACTCCCTGAAAACTACGGCCAGGGCCGGGGGATTTCCGGAAGGTAGCGGAGTCTGGGTGCGCTGCATAGCCCGTCAAATCCCGATACCCCGGCTGCTAAGGGCGTAAAAAACTTGCTGTGCAATATCAGTGAGCGGGTATCTAAAACATACTTTATGCTCCCGGTAAAAATACGTCCAGCACTCAGCCCATTTCTAATGCAGGAAAGACAGAAGTAAAAATATACTACTTATAACACAATTTTTTAAAAAGCGCACTGAGTGCTGGACCGGACCTCCACCCAACTGTCAGAAGAGTTTTCAT
>JAIPEW010000032.1 GCA_021736985.1 Clostridiales bacterium
CCGGAAGGTAGCGGAGTCTGGGTGCGCTGCGTAGCCCGTCAAATCTCGAAACCCCGGCTGCTAAGGGCGTAAAAAACTTGCTGTGCAATATCATTGAGCGGGTTTCTAAAACATACTTTATGCTCCCAGTAAAAATACGTCCAGCACTCAGACCATTTCTAATGCAGGAAAGACAGAAGTAAAAATATACTACTTATAACACAATTTTTTAAAAAGCGCACTGAGTGCTGGACCGGCCCTCCACCCAGCCGTCAGAAGAGTTTTCATTTTCCGTTGTGAGTAAGAAACTCGTGGGGGTTTAAATAGAAAACAGAACCGTTTGAACTTGAGCTTTAGTGCCTGCAAAATTAACGGAGCAAGTAGGGGGACAGTTGAACGTATCAGTCATTCATATTTCGCTTCAAGCAAAACTCGTAGAAGTTTAAGTAAAATATTGAAAGAAGTGATTTAAAATTTTTTGCCCGTATTGCAATCAAGTGAAAAAACCAGATATCAGATGTATCTGTGGCACTTTAATGGAAGATAACGGCCCGGTAAATGATTATTACGGGCCCTACAGTCCTTACTTTAATATGGCTTTTGAATCCAAAATCTGCAGGCATCTATTTACCTGCCCGTCATGCGGAAAAGATAAAATTATTGAAGTAGAATTGGAAATCGACTAATTTTTTACAATAATAAAAGGCCTTTTATTATGGTAAATATTTCGCTGTTATGTACTAAATAGCATAATAACCGAGTACCTTGTAAACAGCATCAATTACGTCCTGTACATCCTGCCGGGACATTCCCGGGAAAAGGGGCAGCGTCAAAAAACTTTCATAAAGATCTTCCGCAGCAGGACACAGCCTACCATCCAGGGTACATACATCCGGGTGCCCGACCCATTTAAAATACGGCTGCATGTAAGCAGGCATGTAGTGCACTTCTACACCTATATTTTCAGCCCTGAGCGCGTTATATATCTCCAACCGACCAGCCTTCAAGGTCTCGGTACAAAGCTTAATTATATAATAGTACCAGCTGTGCCTTCCTTCTTTTACAGGCAAGGGTGCATACAGCTGCTTACAGCCAGTAAAAGCCTCATTATAAATTGCGGCTATTTCTTCACGCCTTTCAATAAAATAATCTACATTATCCAGCTGTGAAAGACCCAGGGCTGCTTGCATTTCATTCATTTGATAAAAATACCCCCGATCCTGCATTTCAAAATGCCAGGGCCCCTCCTGCATTGAAAGATTATTAGTATCTGATACTATTCCCCCGCTACAAAAAATAGACAGCCAGAAATGCAGTTCCTCAGAATCAGTAACCACCATCCCCCCTCCACCGGTATATACATCCTGCGGCTCGTCAAAACTAAAAACAGTAAGCGGGCTTAATGTACCAATCTTTTTGTTTTTAAACTCTGCGCCCAGTGCATGAGAAGCATCTTCAACGACTTCCAGGTTTTTCTCACCGGCGATTTGACTAATCCTTTCCATGTCGCAGGGGCGCCCTGCAAAGTGAACAGGCATAATTACTGAAGTGCGAGAACTCAAATTATCTTGTATTTTTTCAGGACTTATGTTATATGTATCAGAATTTACATCCGTAAAAATGTGCACACCATGTTGGTGCAGTATAGCAGCAGGAGTAGACGGGTGAATCAGTGGACTGGTTATAACTTCTTCCTGGTGCCCCAGTGCTGCCGCCATTAAAGCAATATGTATACCAGCAGCACCGGACGAAACAGCGACTGCATAACGGGTACCTACATACCGGGCAAATCCTTCTTCAAACTCTCTTACTTTATTTCCACTTTTTAATTGACCGGTATCGAGAATATTTTCAACTGACTTCTTATCCTTCTCCTGAATCATGGAGACAGCCCGGGGTAGAAAATTTTCCCTGACAGGAGTCCCTCCCAGAACTGCCGGAGTTTGTTTTAAATTTTGCATAACTGAAGGACCGTTATTGGGGCCCCGCACCTCCTCTTTTTATTATAGATTTGCGAAATTTAATATAAATCTTTGCATTAATGTGTTCTATCTAGTTACATTGCAGTCCTCTAAATTTATATTTAACTCCTAACAGGGATATAATTGTATTATCATATATTTACCAGGAGATGATATATTGGGTAAGCGAAAATCAATTAAGGCAATTGCAACAGTCCTCCTGGGAATTATGGGTACCATGTTATTTATAAGTCTTTTTGGTAAAATGACTTTTACGGTAGAAGCACTACAATTTGAATTAAGCTCCCGCTTCAACGACAGCGGTATAACACAGCTGGAAATACCACCCCTGGGAAAAATAAAAGCACAAACCCATTCTACACCAGTTAAATTTACAGTTACACTTAAAAATATAGATTTAGATTCATTAAAGAGATTTATCTCGGGAACTCCAAATCAAGAAGAAATTGTTAACAGGGCACGTGAAAAAATGCGCCACGTTATCCGCCTGTATATCATTAAAATATTGACGCTGGCGGCACTGGGAAGTTGTTTCGGGCTGATCCTTATGCATTACCGAGGAATAATCCCGCTGTTAAAAGGCGCCTTACTCGGGTTTGCTTTTACATTAATCTTGATAACAGCTACATATTTTACTTATGACGAAACAAAATTTCAAAATCCTCAATATGAAGGAGTACTGCAAGCAGCCCCCCAGATGATTGACCTTGCTGAAAAAACCTTTGGCAAAATAGAAACTCTAAGTCAAAAAATGCAATTGATAGCTGCAAATCTCTATAATTTTTTTGAACATATAGACAACCTCACTCCCCTGGACCAGGATAAAAAAGGGATAAGAGTACTGCATATATCAGACCTTCATAACAATCCTGCAGGCCTGGAGTTTGCCAATAAAATAGCTACTCTTTTTAAAGCAGACATGATTATTGATACGGGTGATATAAGTGATTTTGGAACCCCATTAGAAACAATGCTTTTAGAAAGGTTAAAAAGCATAAAAAAACCTTACCTTTTCATTCCCGGCAACCATGATTCCCAAACAATAAAAGAACACATGGAAGAAATAAAGGGAGTAAAAATTGTAAACGGCCTGGTAACAGCTAAAGAACTTTATATAATGGGTTTTCCAGACTCTGCTTCTTATAGTAACAGCGTAGAAACATCCATAGAACCCGGCTATATAGATGATATAAAGCAAAAAATAAACAGGGCTGAAGAAAATATAGACATAGCAGCAGTGCATAATAACCATATTGGCGAAAAATTGCAAGGATTTGCACCGGTTATTTTATTTGGCCACAACCATAAATTATCGGTTGAAAAAAAAGAAGATTCAGTTTTAATCAATCCCGGCACGACAGGAGCTTCTGGAATTCGGGGATTACAATCACTAAAAACATCTTACTCGGTTGTCCTGCTGCATTTCTACAAGAATAATAAAAAACTGAAACTCACGGCAGTTGATTCTATAACTGTAGATAATATAAGTCACGGTTTTACCCTGGAACGTAAAGTATTTAACCAGGAAAAAACATTGCCTGCAGAAGAACCTGCAGGCAATGAATAGATTATTCCAGTTAAACCAGTTTTATGCTTTATTGTAATTTAGAGATATCACACAATGCAGGCAAATTATCACCGGGTTTACTAACCCATGTTTTTTGTATTTTCCCCGATACTGCCAGGGCCCCTGCATAAAAGCGGTTAATCTTCCACATGTTTCGGTCCTTTATATATGTTATATAACTTTCTTCATACACATTCTCCGGGTTATAATAAAGAGATAAAGTATATCCTATGTTTAATATCACTTTTTCCTCTTTACTACTATGGGCTGCAATTTTTCCAACTTCCCTGGCAAAATCCTTTAAAATACCGGCATTTTTCTTATAAACTTCACCGTTAAAACTAAAGTACTTTTCCTTGTCAACACGAACAAAAACATATATAACATCTTTACTTAACTTTTTTATATAATAATCTACATTATAACCATATAACCTGCTGTGTTTTTGCTTAAGCTTCTGAGCTAGTTTTTCATAGCCTTTTTGCGTTTTAGAAAACGGGTAGAGGTCTTCTTCTTGCAGCGAGTCTTTTTTTGCTACTTTTAAGTTTACCGCACGATTTAAAAGGGCTGCTGCCTCTGCCCTGGAAACTTTATCGCGGGGACGGAAAGTATTATCAGGATATCCCCTGGCTAACTGGTTAATACGGGCCCAGGCAATAAAGTCCTTCAATTTTGAAGAAACCCGGCTGAAATCTTCAAAAGAATTTTTTAATTCATTATCAAACAGCTCACCCGTCTTTTTAATTTTAACAATAGCAGCAACCACATTTTCCCTGCAAGCAGATTGATCAGGACAAAATTTATCGCCACTTTTACCCGGGAAATATGGCTTTACAGCTTTTATATAAGCCGCTGCCCGGGATTCTGTTTCCACATCTAAAAAACCAATCTCCTTTATCGGATCAGGTTTTAAATTAAACGAATTGGCAAACATAATTGCAAATTCTTCACGACTTACTCCCGCACCGGGCCGGAATGTATTATCTTCATACCCGTTTAATATCCCCTTGTTTACCATGGGCTTTATTACACGATAAGCCCAGTGTTTTTTATTCAAATCTTCAAACACACTCTCAATACATGTACCTTCCCCTGCTTTTACCGGTTCTGAAAACAAACACTGGCACAGCAATAAGCTTATAACAGTAAAAAAAATAATATGTTTTTTCATGGAAAATCCCCCATAACTTCTTATTACTTTAGACATGGGTTAATAAATTTTTGTTCCCAATTAGTACTTTATTTTAAATGATTGCTTGTTATTTAAAAAATATAGTAACATAATAATATAGATAATTGAAAAGGAGTGTTAATATGCCTATTGCTGACAAAATACAAAATTTCCTCGGAGGAGCTTCATGGATAAGAAAAATGTTTGAGGAAGGAGAAAAGCTTCGCCAGAAGTACGGCGAAGAGAATGTATATGATTTTACGCTGGGAAACCCTAACGTAGAGCCACCACAAGCTTTAAAAAACGAACTTAAAAAAATCGCTGAAAATCCCGAACCCGGAATGCACCGCTATATGAATAATGCAGGATACCAGGAAACCCGTAATGCAGTCGCTCAAGTATTGAGTGAAGAATCTGGACTCTCTTTCCGGCCTGAACATATTCTCATGACAGTCGGCGCAGGCGGGGGACTTAATGTAACATTAAAAACTCTTTTGAATCCAGGTGAAGAAGTAATAGTATTAACTCCCTATTTTGTAGAATACAAGTTCTACATAGATAATCACGGCGGCAAAGTAAAAGAAGTTTCTACACAAGATAATTTTAAGCTTGACCTCGATGCGCTAGAACAGGCAATTAACTCCTGTACACGTGCTGTTATAATTAACTCGCCGAACAATCCTACAGGTGTTATATATACAGAAGAAGAGTTAAAAAATCTCGGCACACTGCTGGATAAAAAAGCAAAAGAATTAAACCGCTCTATTTACGTGATATCAGACGAACCTTACGCAAAAATTGCATATGAAGGATTTAATGTACCCTGTATATTTAATTATATAAAAAATTCTATCAAGGTAACCTCGCACAGCAAAGATTTAGCTCTCCCCGGTGAGCGTATCGGTTATACTGCTGTCAACCCGCAAATAGAAGATGCCGGTGAAATCATGGCAGGTATGATCTTTTGCAACCGCACACTCGGGTTTGTAAATGCTCCTGCACTGGCCCAGAGATTAATCACATCTCTGCAGCGAGAAACAGTTGATATAGAGGCATACCAGGAAAAAAGGGATATTCTTTACGACAATCTGACCCGCCTGGGATTTAAAATGGTTAAGCCGCAGGGAACGTTTTACCTTTTCCCTGAATCTCCTGTACCAGACGAAATGGAATTCATAAGAAAAGCTCAGGAATATAATATACTGCTGGTACCAGGAAGCGGTTTTGGCAAACCAGGGTACTTCAGGATGTCCTATTGTATAAGTAAAAAAATAATATTAAACTCCATTCCTGCTTTTGAAAAACTGGCCCACGATATGGGAATGGCTTAAGAAGGTTTTTTTAAACCTTCTTTTTTTGTTTGCCTTTTATATTTTTTTATTTATAATTATTGTTAATTTAATAATTAATTGATAAAATGATACTAGGTAAACTGAAATCGTGTATATAGTTTACATGCAAAGGAATGGTGAGTATGCATAAAATTACATTTTTTTTATCAATGTTTATTTTAATCATTACCTGTGCCGGGTGTGGATCAAGTAATACTTCTTTGCATACAACAGGTACTATTGAAGCAGAAGAAGTACAAGTAATAACTGAAATAAGCGGGACATTGGACGAAATAATGGTTGATGAAGGTGACCGCGTAAATAAGAATGAAATAGTTGCATGCATTGACCCTGCTCAAATGGAACTGCAGTTAGAACAAGCCCGGGCTCAGCAAAAAATTAATGATTTTGCACTAAAAGAAATAAAATCTGGAAACCGGGCCCAGGAAATTGAATCTGCTCGCGAAAATATAAAAGGGCTCGAAGCCAGTATAAAAGCAGCCCGCTCAAATTTAGAATTACAAAAGGACTTGCTGGAAAAATACGAAAAACTAGTTGAGCAGGGCGCAATTAATAAACAAAAACTAACCTCGCAAAAAAATAAAGTAACTGCTGCAGAACAAGAAGTTAACGCGGCAAAAGCCAGGCTAGGGACAGCAGAAAAAAAGCTCGACCTCTTGATAGCCGGGGCCCGGCACGAAAAAATCGAACAGGCAAAAGCATCACTGGAAGCATCACAGGCAAAAACAGATCTAGCCAGAATAAACTTATCCAAAACCAAGCTTACAGCTCCAGCTCCCGGCACTGTTATGACTTCTAACTTCAAAAAAGGAGAAGTAGTCAGTCCTGGATCTGAAATAATAACCCTGGGTGATACAGATAATCTTTATATCTATACTTACATTTCCGAGGCACGGCTAAATAAAGTAAAAATAGGGCAAGAAACAAATGTTAAAGTAGATAGCTATCCTGAAAAGACTTTTAAAGGTAATGTAACTTATATTTCCCCGGAAGCTGAATTTACCCCTCAAAATGTACAAACAAAAGAAGACCGCGTTCGCCTGGTATTTAAAGTAAAAGTTGAAATTAATAGCGAGCAAGAAAAATTACTTCCCGGAATGCCTGCAGACTTGTATTTTTAAAAGCATATATTAATGAGGTGAACACAATGCCTTATACTATAGAAATAAGCGAATTAACAAAACGCTTTGGCGACATATACGCAGTAAACAATTTAAGCTTTAAAGTAGAACAGGGGACCATTTTTGGCGTGCTCGGACCAAACGGGTCTGGAAAATCAACAACCATTAGAATGCTGTGCGGCTTAATGCACCCTACATCGGGTTCTGGCAGAGTACTTGGTTACGACATTGTTTCCGGCGCTGAACAAATCAAAGAAAATATAGGGTATATGAACCAGAAATTCAGCCTTTACGAAGATCTCACAGTTATAGAAAACATGCACTTCTTCGGGCGGATTTACGGGCTCTCCCCCCGTGAAACCAGGGAGCATTTGTCAAAATTAAAAGAAGAAATGCAGCTGGATGTAAGAGAAAACCAGCTGGTACAAACTTTATCCGGGGGATGGAAACAACGCCTCGCCCTTGCCTGTGCTTTTTTGCACCGCCCCCGCCTGCTTATCCTGGATGAACCTACCGCTGGAGTTGATCCTGTATCCAGGAGGCTTTTCTGGCAAATACTAGACGACCTGCGCAAGCGTGGTATTACTATACTCGTTACAACACACTACATGGACGAAGCCGAACGCTGCGATATTACAGCACTAATTTTTCACGGCAAGTTAAAGGCCTTTGGATCTCCATCCAAATTAATCAATGAAAACGAGGGCACCAGTTTAGAAGATATATTTATAAACCTGGCGCGCAACGGAGATGAAATAAATGAAACTGCATAGGCTGCTGTCAATAACCCGTAAAGAGTTTATTCAAATAAAAAGAGATCGCCCCAGCCTGGTAATATCTTTTATTATGCCCGTAATGATGCTGCTCTTGTTCGGTTATGCCGTTACCACTGATGTTGATAACATATCCATGGTAGTACTGGACCAGGATAACCATAAACCAGGGCGTGAAATAGTATCAGCATTTAAAAATACCGGTTATTATTCCCCGGTTACATATGTAAATAATATAAAAAAATTGGAAGATAAACTGGATAAGGGTGCAGTTAAATCCGGTTTAATTATTCCCGTTGGATATGCCCAGAATATACGCAGAGAAGAACCTGCTCAAATACAGTATTTAGTAGACGGCTCAGACCCTTTGATTGCCCGTACTGCATTAAACATGGCTAAAATAACAGTACAAAACTTAAACAGGAACATACAAATTCAAAATTTAAATTCCCGGGGAATAGCTTTAAGCGAAACTCCTCCCGTTGACCTGCGTACACGCGCATATTACAATCCCGGACTGGAAAGCCTTAAATTTAACGTACCCGGATTGATAGGCCTGGTTTTACAGAACATTACAGTAATGCTGACTGCCTTTACCCTGGTAAGAGAAAGAGAACGTGGGACTTTAGAGCAGCTTATGGTTACACCTTTAAAAAACTTTGAATTAATGCTCGGGAAGTTAATCCCTTATATTTTAATTGCTTTTATAGATGTAGCTCTTGTGCTTGGCGTAGGTGTATGGTGGTTTAAAGTTCCTATAAGAGGCAATCTTCTTCTACTGCTGGTGCTTTCCCTGTTATTCTTAATATTTGCCCTGGGACTGGGAATTTTGTTCTCAACCCTTGCCAGAACCCAACTGCAGGCTATGCAAATGACAATGCTTTTTATACTACCCAGTGTTATTCTATCAGGATTTGTATTTCCCAGGGAATCAATGCCGGATATCATACGGTGGCTCGGCTACGGTATTCCCCTGACATATTACCTGGAAATATTAAGGGGTATAATGCTAAAAGGTGTTGGATTAATAAAACTCTGGAATGATATTATACCACTGACAGCTTTCGGCTTTGTAACAATTGCCCTTGCATCTCTTCGTTTCCGTAAGAAGGTGGAATAAATGACAAACATTGATAAACGCATTTTAAACAGTATGGAGAAGCTGGCACACAAAAAAGGATTTGCCGCTGCTACTACTGATGAATTAGCATCTGAAGCAGGAATCAGCAAACGTACTTTATACCGCTACTTCACCAGTAAAGAAGAAATAATAGAAAACGTAATATACCGCCTTACCGGGCGTATAGAAACCGAAGTAAACCAAATTGAAAAAAGCAGCCTTACTCCCGTGGAAAAACTGCATTATATAGTAGTAATAGTTAAAAAAAATTTAGATACTATAGAATTTTATGGGCTTGAAGAATTGCAAAAAAACTACCCGCATATATGGAATTATATCGAAGAATTTCGCGCCAGCCGCATTGAGCATTTTGAAAATATTTTAAAAGAAGGTATAGAAAAAGGGGATTTTAAGCCTGTTAATACTAGTCTAACAGTTACTGCACTTTTAGCATCAGTTAAGGCCGTAATTAATCCCAGCTTTATTTCTTCTCATTCCCTTTCACTGGAAGAAGCCTTTAATAACCTGCTGGATATGTTCTTACACGGAATTATAAAAAAAGAATAGTATTGTCTTTAATTAATTTTTTAAAATATCATGCTTTTGACAGCGGTAGAGAAATGTTGACCGTGTTATACCTAAAAGTTCTGCAGCTTTGCTCTGATTTCCACTGCTTTTTTTCAACGCCTTTATTAACAACTGCTTTTCTACTTGTTCCAGGGAAACCCCCTCATCAGGGAAATTTAAGATTAAGTCCTCCTCAGATTCTGCACGCGCACCTCTTATATCACAGGGTAAATATTCGGGCAATATTTCCTCTCCCTGGCAAATTATACACGCCCTCTCAAGCACGTTTTCCATTTCCCGGATATTTCCCGGCCATTTATACCGTTTAAATAACTCTAAAACACCAGGAGATATTCGTTTTATACAGTAATGCGGCTTAAGCTTTTCCATTATATGTTCTACAAGCAGTGGAATATCTTCTTGCCGCTCACGTAAAGGAGGTATATTTATTGGCATAACATTTAACCTGTAATACAAGTCTTCCCTGAAATCTCCTTCTTGTATAGCTTTATCCAACTGCCTGTTTGTTGCAGCAATTACCCTTACGTCCACAGATAGGGTTTTTGTCCCCCCGACCCGCTCAAAAGATTTTTCCTGAAGCACCCTTAACATTTTCACCTGCATATTCAAAGGAAGCTCGCCAATTTCATCTAGAAAAATCGTTCCATTATCAGCCAATTCAAAACGTCCAATTTTTCTAGTATGAGCACCTGTAAAAGCTCCCTTTTCATGCCCGAAAAGCTCACTTTCCAATAAATGTTCAGGCAAAGCGGCACAGTTTATAGGCACAAAGGGACCATCCTGGCGTAAACTGTTTTGATGTATTGCAGTAGCTACTAATTCTTTTCCCGTACCGCTTTCGCCGGTAATTAAAACATTTACATTTGTTTTGGAAACTTTTTCGATAAGATGCAAAACTTCTTGAAAAGCCTGGCTTTTACCGATCATGTTGTTGTATTTTTCAGTTAGTTGAGAGCGAAGAAAATTTACTTCGGTTTCCAACTGGCATACTACAAGATTCTGCTTAACAATTAATTTTAATTCATCCAGGTCAAAAGGCTTGGAAATATAATCTACCGCACCCATTTTCATAGCTTCAATAGCTGTTTCAATAGTACCGTAAGCAGTAAGAATTATTACCGGCAGCTTAGGGTTGATTTCCAGGGCATGCTTTAAAACTTCCAAACCGCCCATTTCAGGCATTTTCAAATCAAGTATTACTAATGACGGGTCATCTTTTTGAATTAATCTCAGCCCCTCAGGCCCGCGATAAGCCGCTTTTGCCTGGTATCCTTCCTGCTGCATGGCTCTTTCCAAAGCCCAGCACATGTGCTCCTCATCATCAATTATTAATATTGTAGGAGTCACCTTATAATCACCCGACCCTTTTTTAATATGGTAATTTTATTGTAAAACTAGTTTCATTCTCATTAGTGTCAACTGTTATATGCCCATTATTTAAACTTACTAACTTGTAACAAATTGAAAGCCCCAAACCTGTGCCGTGATCCTTTGTAGTATAAAACGGGTCAAAAATATTCTTTATCTCTTTTGCCTCTATTCCCCTGCCTGTATCAGTAAACTTTATACACACATTATTGCTTTCCACGAAAGTACTAATAAATAACTTACCGCCTTCCGGCATTGCCTCAATTGCATTTAAGATTAGATTTACAAATACACGCTTAATCTGCTCACTGTTAATAAAAATTGAAGGGATATCATCTTTCAGATCCAGTTCGTAAAATATATTATGCTGGCGAAGCATCGCTCCTGTAAAAGTTAGAACCTTATGTACCAGGGAATTAACTAATGAGCATTCTTTTATTGATTCGCTAGATTTTCCAAATTGAAGCAGCTCTTTTATTATTTTGTTCTGCCGGTCAACTTGCTCATTTATTATACTGGTATGTTCTGAAATATTAACATCTTTATCAATTAATTCCTGTTCCATTAACTGGGTTGTTGTTTTCACAATACCTATGGGATTGCGCAGCTCATGAGCTACTCCTGCCACTAAGCGCCCTAGCGCTGCAAGCCGCTGTGAACGCTGAAGTTCTTCTTCTAATTTTTCTTTTTCCACTATAGAACGAGCCATTTGGTTAATAGCATCTGCAATTTCACCAAATTCCCCCTGCATCTCAGGTATAGAGTCATTAATATCTTTTTGCATGTTTTTTAACTTGCTTTTTATTGTCTTTACACTATCGGTCATAATTTGGAGAATAATGATTGACCCAAAACCACCTAAAATAATACCCATAATAGCCATATATTTAGTTATATTAAGAAATTTACGGCTTTGAGCAAAAATAGGATTTAACCTTTTATCTGCCCAGGCTACTGCAATTAATTCGTCTTTATAATTCAATGGTGTTAAGTATTCATATGTTTCATCATTTAAACTTGTAGTTAATTTAGATAAATGTTTGCCGCTTGCTGCAACTGCTGTAAGACCGCTTTTAGCTTCTTCTAATACCCTTTTTTCCCTTTCTTTTTGTTCCCAGGCAGTAAGATCTCTATACTGGTGTAAAAAACCCTTTATAACAATCCTTTCTCCCTCTGGTAATTGAGGTAAATAAATACCAAACCTAACTCCTGGATTCCCGGCAACTAAATTATCAAACGAATTTTTAAAGACTTTTTTCAAATACTCTGACTTATTTGCAACAGGTGAATTACTATCCAGATAACTCTTCATCTCCGGAATAATAACTGAATCAACGGTTGATTTTAAGTTTTCTTCGTGATCTTTTATCATAGCTTCTTCATATTTGCTCGCAAAATAAAGATCATAAAGCATTACTAGCAGAGGAATAAGCAGTAACAATATAACAATTACTAAAAATTGATAAGAAATTTGCCTGCTTCTTATTTTATAAAATATATTTTCCAATTTTATTTCCTCCCGAGACATATATGGCACAACACTTGCATCTTAATATATTTAACATGATATATAATAGCTTTTTACAATTATATATGCTAAAATACTGTATGATAATAGATATTAGTTAGTTAGACTGTATTATATGAAACAGGTTACCCGTAAAAGTTATATATTTCACATAAATCTTACCACAAAAATATGTAAAGAGAAACTTAATTTATTATTTCGCAAACAAAATTAAGTTGTGATAAAAAAGTACCGTCGGGTATTATGCAATAAGGGATGCTGCCCCCACAGCACCCCTTATCCCAAGTTTCCCTACAGCAAAAATCTTGCAGCAGAATAGACACAAAAAGCAAAGTATACTACAGAAAATCCCCCTAATAAAACCAATTGAATCATATTTTCCTCTCCCGGCGGTGCTTTTAATATTTCTGTTTTAACCATTTCTGCCTGCAGAAATGGTTTTTCCAAAAACCTTTCGGCCCACGCTTTAGGTTCATATACTGTTTTCACCTTTATCCCCCCTTTCTATAATCAGGTGCTCACAAATTTAAAAAACATGTAACAATCTTACTCTTAAAACTTAATGTAAAATGAATTTAAAACTATTTTTTTAACTTGTAGTGACAATTCATCCTTGTATGTATTAATTAACGATTAACACATAAAAGAATACATATTAAAAAAACTCTTAAGTACTGTAATGACAACCTTGTGAATTATATCACTTTGTTTTATGCATATTATCATAGTGATTCATTAAGGTCAATATCATTATTTTGATTATTTAAAAAACTTTTTATGATTTTTTACACTAAAAGTTGTATTTTTAATATATACTCTATTATTTTAAAATTCCCAGTTAATAATATAAAAAAATACTTATTATATTCACATAACAAGTATTTAAAAGAAACAATAACCTGATTTTAAAAAACCATTAACAAAAAGACATAATTTTATTAGCAGTTAATTTTTTTGCCTCGTATATATAAAAGAAGAGCAGACAAATTCCCTTTAAAATGCACCACCATAATAACCGAAACTAGTAAAATCGCAAAGATATGCTGGATATAAATTTAATAGTTTTGATCTAAAAAAATATTGACGCTATTAATTGACTGTGTTACTATTCTTTTGAAATAAGTGATAAAGTTCACAATGTTGTCACTACTTTACTTTTTATTTATATAATTCAAGTTACTGTTTTCACAACTATCACTAGAACATAAAAGCTCACAACCTGTTTATTTTGTCATTACCTGCATAAAACGCTACTTATTTTTAAATAAATATAAAAAAGGCGGTGGATTAATGTTCTTCCGTCAAGTTAAAACCAAGCGGAATGGTAAAAATTATACTTATGTCAAGCTTATAGAAAATTACCGGGAAGATGGAAAGATAAAACAAAAAGTTATTGCTAATTTAGGCAATATTGAGCATTTAAATAATGATAAGATTAATTCTCTTATTTCAAGCCTAAATAAACTTACAGAACCATGTAATATTAAAAAAACTCCTTTACAACAAAACCCTGTACAAGGATTATGTTGGAAGAAGTTAAATCAATTATGGCAAGAACTATGTATGAATGATTTTTTAAACAAAGAACTACCTGAAAATTCTCCTGCACTAGCTTCCAGTCTTATTAAAACAATGATATACCAGAAATTAATTCACCCTAACGATAACAGGCCTATAACAATAAGCTATCCTGAACTTAATATACTTGAATTAATGAATCACAAAATACCTGACATTGATTTTTACCAGTCAACTATTGCATTATCAAACATAAAAAACAAGCTGGAAGAACACTTGTTTAATTTATTAAAAATTTATTTAGTAGATGAACCTTCTCTTCTTTATACATACTTGTTATACAGCGAATACACTGGAAACGAATGTTGTATTAATACTATGGGTACAACTTATCATGTACGTCCCTTTAAAAAATATTTTTATTTATTAACTCACAACATATCTCCAGGTTTTCCGATAGGCTGCAGCATTTATGATAAACTCCCAAGTATTGAAGACATAATTACAACTAATCATAAAATAAGTCAAAACTTGCAGCCCTATTTAGTAATTAATGGGAATGAAACAAATTTTCAATCTTTAGATAACAACATTGAATTCATTAAATCACTACCCATAAATGAACTTTCTAAAATCCCTGTATCCCGCGGTGACTTGTGGTCAAATAAAGATGCCTTTACTGTTAATAAAACCCTATGGGTTAAAGATATTATAAAATCAAACAAACGCTATATAATATGCCACGATATTGCTCCACAAGCACACTCAGACGGCTTACTAGAACAAACACTAGAAAAGACAGAATCAGAATTGAGTAAGATAAAATCTCTTGTAAAGGAAAATAAGCTGCGCCGCGAAAAAACAATACACCACAAGATCAAAGAAATACTAAGTAATTATAACTGTCAAAATTATTTTAACTACCAACTAAATCTTAGCAAGAAAGAATTAACGTATTGCCGCAACAAGGAGGTGATTCAAAAAGTAAAAACACTACAGCGAACCTGGGCTTTAGAAACTAATCATAAAGAAGCATCAACAGTTGATATAATAAACACATTCCAAGAATGCAACTCGCTAAAACATAACCTGGAAAAAATATCTGATATAACAAAAATACCTGTCTTATACCCTTACAATGATGCACACCACTGCAAAGAATATGTTACAGGTCAAGTTTTAATTCACCTTTTATGTTATACACTTAAAAAATTGTATTCTGTAAAGTTCGAATAGCAATATTTAAAAGCCCTTTGTCACTACACTTTTATATATAACTTATTGTAAGTTTACCATTTGTATTTAGTTTTATCAAGCAAAAAATTGATTAATTAGTCATTACATTTTAAGCGACCCCTAGCAACTCTAATAAAGAGAAAGGAGTGCTTATATGCAGCCGTCGGTTGATCCCAAAAGTGAAAAAAAATTAAACTTGGGTTATTTAATAAAAAACCGCAGAGCTTTTTTGATAGCAGCTGCAGCTGCCTTAGCTATATGCCTGCTTCCCACTCCAGAAGGATTGTCTATAAAAGGGCAATATGCCCTGGGACTCATGGCATTCGTAGTTATTTGTTTTTTTACCGAGGCTATCCCTCTCCCAGCTGTAGCTTTAACAATTGGTTCTTATCAAGTTTTAACTGGTATTACCAGTTTTGATAAAGTAACGCAAACTTTCATGGGAGATGCAGTAGCTTTCATCATGGGAGCATTAATGATTGGTGCAGTTTTGGTTAAACACGGGATTCACAATCGCATTGCTCTTCTTATACTTAAAGTATCGGGTACAAATGTAACCCGTGTAAGTTTAGGAATTGTAACCTTTTGTGCATTATGTGCAGGTTTCGTCTCAGAACACGCAACTGCAACAATCATGTTACCAGTAGGCATGGGCATAGTCGGTCTCAGTGGAGGCTTTGAAAAAGTGCCGCGCCTGGCTAAAATGTTAATGCTTTGTATCTGTTACGGTTGTGTTATAGGAGGCTTAGCTTCACCATCAGGGGGTGCCCGTAACGCTCTCATGATAGGCTTTCTACGCCAATTCGATATAACAATAGGGTATGCACAATGGATTTTGATGGCGATGCCGTTTACCATTATTATGATTCCTATAGTAGTCCTGTGGCTAAACAAGTGTTTCAAACCGGAAGTCAAAGATCTCGGTGAAGCCGTAGAAAAAATAAAGGAAGACCTGGCTAAAGAAGGCAGCCTTTCCACACAGGGAAAAATGTCCCTGGGGCTATTTATAGTTGTATTGTTTTTATGGATCACTGCCAGTGACACCATCGGCCTGGGCAACATTGCAGTTATGGGGGCCATTGCAGCTTTAATTCTAAACCTAGTAGACTGGGATTTTATTGAAAGACAAACCCAGTGGGGTGTAGTAATATTATATGCCGGAGCTATTTCCATGGGCAGTATGCTAGAAAAAACAGGAGCAGCTCTATGGCTTGCTAAAAAGCTTCTGGCCGGGGCCGCTTTTTTTGGTATTCATAAAGGTTTGCCATTAGTCGCTGCTACTAGCTTTATCACTTCCTTATCAACTAACATGATGGCAGACGGCCCAACAGTAGCAGTGTTAGGTCCTATTCTCTTGAAAACCGCAGAAATTTCCGGGACTTCTCCCGTGATAATTGGTATAGCGACTTCACTATCAGCTGCTTTTGCATATTTATTAATTATAGGCACACCGGCTAATGCCATTGTATACGGTCCAGGATATCTGACTGCCCTCGATTATTTAAAAGCAGGGTCAGTCTTATTCTTAATATCACTGGTTATTTTAATCTTTGGAATTGTCGGTTTTTATTGGAATATACTAGGTATATGGTAGCATATTGGGGAGAAGAAAGGAAATTCCTCTCTTCTCCCCAATATATATATATGAAGGGCCACAAGGTTGAAAGGGATGGTTTAGTATATGCCTACTGATAAATCAATTATAAACCTTATGATACCTATACATGAATGCCCCACAGTTTCCCCCGAAGATACGATAAAACGCGCAGTTGCTCTATTAAAAAAAGGGACAGAACAAGAACACCAATATGTTTTAGTTATGGGCACCGGAAAACAACCAACTGGTCTTCTCAGTCGCCGGTTACTGCTTAGCACTTTAGAGCCTGAATTTGTCGTTACTGACCGGTGGGCGCTCCCCGTTTTTTGGAACGGTTTTTTTACTGAAAAATGTCAAGAAGAAGCAAAAAAGAAAGTTAAAAATATCATGCGCCCAATTAATCTATTAACGATAGAAATAGACGCTCCAATTATAAAGGCAGTACACGTCATGGTAAGTAATCATGTAGGACTGCTGCCTGTTATGAAGGAAAATAAGGTACTGGGTATTTTACGCATACGTGAAATCTTTTATGAACTTGCCGGGCACATAACTGAATCTGAAGTATAAATTTTTCCGGGCAACCCCTCATACAGTTAAACCGGCATTCATAGATAAGGAGGATAAACAAGGGTGAGTACACAAGTTATTTTCGTTTTAGCAGTATTTTTGATAACTTATGCTATTATCATTTCCGAAAAGATTCACCGTGCTGTAATTGCATTTGTTGGAGCAGCAGTTCTAATCTTTGTTGGAATATTAACCCCAGAACTTGCTGTAAAATATATAGACTGGAACACAATCGGTCTTTTAGTCGGCATGATGATAATAGTAGGAATAACCCGGGAAACCGGAGTTTTTGAATTTTTAGCAATTAAAGCAGCTAAAGCTGCCCACGGGCGACCGCTGGCTATTATGGCTTCTCTAGCAGCAATAACGGCAATATCATCTGCACTTTTAGACAATGTAACCACCGTTTTATTAGTTGTCCCGGTAACTTTTGCCATTGCTAAAAAACTAGAACTTAGCCCGATTCCTTTTTTAATTGTAGAAATATTATCTTCCAATATAGGTGGAACAGCTACGCTTATTGGTGACCCGCCCAACATAATGATTGGAAGCGCGACACACCTGGGCTTTGTAGATTTTGTAATTAACCTTGCACCGGTAATTATACTGGTACACGTGATAACAGTATTTATCTGTCAACTAATCTATAAGCGAAGGATGGTAATAACACCGCAGATACAGCAGCGCATTTATGAACTAGATGAAAAACAGGAACTCAAAGATGTTAAATTAATGAAAAAATGCATCCTGGTTTTAGGCCTGACGATCCTGGGTTTTTTCCTGCACCAGGTACTGCACCTGGAATCCAGTGTAATAGCGCTTTCCGGTGCTTCCCTGCTGCTGTTAATTACTAACTCTGACCCGGAACACCCGCTGCAAAACGTAGAATGGCCAGTAATCTTTTTCTTCCTGGGACTCTTTGTTATTGTAGGAGGCCTGGAGGAAGTAGGAATCATTAAAATATTAGCAGATTTCTTGCTTGAACTTACTGGTGGAGTTGTGCTGCCGACCGGGGTTTTAATCCTCTGGATGTCATCAATATTTTCAGCCTTTGTAGACAATATACCGTATTGTGCTACAATGATACCGCTTATAAAAAGTATGGCAGCCAATAATGCAGATATTAATGCAATGCAGAACTTCCTGTGGTGGTCACTTTCCCTGGGTGCATGCCTCGGTGGTAACGGGACTATTATTGGTGCTTCGGCCAATGTTGTGGTTATAGGAATGGCCGAAAAGCAAGGAGCGCGAATTACATTTATGAAGTTTTTCAAAATAGCCTTTCCTTTAATGGTTATGTCAATTATAATAGCAAACGTTTATATCTGGATGTGGTTTGTTCTGCCCAGGTTAGTTACTCTTGTTGGTACCCTGGTAGTATCAATAATTGCAGCCGGTATTTTGAGTATTTTTAACAGGCGCCTGGCAAAACAAAGTATTCAGGAAAGCACCAGCAAAAACATAAACATTTAGTCGAAGAGGTTTTTGTTCATCCTATCCCGGCACTCACTGGAATTTAAGTACCCGTTAATACATATTTATTAAGAGCATAAATCAACAAAGCATGCTGTACCAGTGAGTGCCAGGTGCAAACCAAGCGGTATGCCCTGCGCACTAGCAGCTATCTTTGATTAGACACACAATTTGTATTAATATCTAACTCATCTTTAATATTATTTATAATTTCTGAATAGGTAATAGATACTTCAATTATACCTACCATATTTTGCCCATCAATAACTGCAACTGCTGGCATTTTTGTTTTATTAAAAGAATAAACAACCCGCATCAAATTATGCTCAACATCCACGTTATTCATATCATTAGGTATAAAGATATCCCCTACAGAGACATTCTTTAAATTACTGATTTGTTCGGTCAACAGTCCATCCCAAAACACAGGTACAGACCACTGGCTAATATTAAAGCTTTTTGGTTCCATTGCCTCCAATATACCGCGTACTGTTATTAATCCTACAGGAATATTTTTATCTTCTACAACTGCAGCATTAGCAGTATTTTTTTCATTATTATAAAAACTCAACACCTTAACTGCTTGATGCATATCATCCTGTAAATTTACCCGCGGGTATTTTTCTAAAGAACTCATCAAGTGTTTTGCTTTTTTTTCCATTACCCTTCTCCCCTTTTCAACCTTATACTAAATAATTAAACTGCATAAGTAAAACCGTGCAGAGCATAGAAAGAGACAAAATAACCCGTAAAGCAAAAGGTGACAGGCACCTTACTAATACAGTACTTAACTGCATTCCGGCTATCCAGCCTATAAAGATTAATAAACCAGGAAAAAAACTTGAAGAATGATTAATTAATACGTGGCCAGTAAGAACAGCTGAACTAGTAATAAGAACTAAAAGTAAACTATTATCTGCAGCAACCGGGACCGGCACTTCTAATAAATAAAGCATTGCTGGAAATATTAAAAGACTACCCCCTATACCATAAAGACCAGCCAGCATACCTACTAAAAAACCCAACATAATAATTAAAAAAAAGGATGATTTAAAAGAATCACCGGCAAAATATAACTGCCCGGGTAATTGCTTAAAATAATTTTGTATTACAGGCAAATAACTTCCTTTAGCTGATTTCCCATCGTTTACAGCTCTCGTATTTAAAGTTAGAAATAGAATCAAAATTCCAATTATAGTTAGAAAAATAGTATAACTGTACTTTATAAATAAATCAAATATTCCTGCATTGAGTAGGTAATGACAAATTTCGATCGAAATAATACAGCCCGCGAAACTGCCTGCTGCAAAAATACCTAACAATTTAAAATCTACCTTACTTGCTCTATTACGAACTAAAACACTAAGCAAAGAACCAGAAAAATTCTTATTAATTGTTGATGTTACTGCAACAACCGCAGGAAACCCTGTTAGAACTAATAATGGTGTAGTTAAAAACCCCCCTACAAAACCAAACGTTCCTACAATACTTCCTACTAATGCACCTATACAAATTAAAAGGATATAAGCCTCTCCAGAAAAAGTTGGTAATGCATGCAATTTTATATACCCCCCTTACCTATTATCATCATTGTCAATTATCTTATAAATATGCAATTATCATACCAACAGTCAATCAATAAACTTACCCCCCCCCAGAAATGACCTAAATGGACAAGAAAGTAGGCGACATTAAAGTAAAAATATATTACAAAAACAACATTTATAAGTTCACACATGAAGCATAAAATACATAAATACAAAAACACTGTTGCAAATGCTACAGTTAAAAATCAAAAGCCTTCCCCATTCAATGAGGAAGGCTTTTTTATGTGCAAGGCCGCAAGATACCACTGCACAACTGCGGGTACTCAGGAAACTTGAAGATCAAGCTCCCATATTTCAATTAAAGGTATATTTTTTGTACCCACAATAATCGACAATGTCCTGCGGGCCCTGTAAAAATATCTTGCCCTGCAGCGCTTTAAATTATAATAAAAATATAATTTAAAAATTTCCCAGGTAAAGTGGCTTGAATCCAAGATAATCAGCACTGGTAAGTATAAAATTCATTCCCCACGCCCAATCGGGAAGCCGGTAATTGCATGCCTTGGCATGTAAATGCCCGTAGATGATTTTTTTTACTCCAAATTTTTTTAACACGTCAATAAAACCTGAATACTCGTGTTTTTCATTTGTAGGCATATAATGCATCATCACTATCACGTCTTTTAGCGAGTCTCTTTTTTTTGATATACTGTTAAGTGAATTTTCCAGCCGAATTAATTCACGACGATAAATTTTGCTATCATGTTCAGAGAAAAACTTGCCGCCCGGACAAACCCATCCTCTGGTTCCACATATTGCAATACTATCCACCATGACGTGATCATTTTGTATGAAACTCATGTTCGGCGGGGCAACCTGGCGTACCCGGGATATACTTTGCCACCAGTAATCATGGTTCCCCTGCACGGCAACAATATGTCCGGGAAGCTTGCTTAAATAGTCAAAATCCGGGTACGTTTCTTCCAGTTTCATGGCCCAGGATATATCCCCGGCTAAAAGTACTATATCATCTTCCGATACATTATTTATCCAGTTATCATATATGCGCCTGGCATGACCAAACCAGGTTTCGTCAACTTCGCTCATAGGCTTGTATTCTACCGCATCCTGCCAGTTGTTAGGATCTACAGGGTAGCTAAAAGAAAGATGGAGGTCACTAATAGTAAATATCTTCAAAAAAATCCCCCCCTAAAGGATTTCTCCCACGTAATACTTTAAGATTATTATATTTTACAGTTTCATAAAAAATTTTTTATACTAAACAAATTTTATTTCAAAACTATAAATTACTAATTCCTTATTTAAGTATTATTCCCTTCATATGATTATTGATTTAAAATTTAACGCTTACATGCTTTTACCTCACAACAAAGTATGAAAGCAACGCACATGAGTTTTTTGCTCAAAACAGAGTATGAAAATTTTTCTGACAGTTAAGTAAAAGCCAGTGTTTTTTTGCAATGTTATAATTATTTACTATTTTTTTATCAAGTAATATACTAAATATAATCAAATCAGCTAAAAGGTGGTTTAACCTTGCAAAGTAATAATTATAAATTGGCAGTAGATACAGGCGGAACATTTACCGATATATGCCTTTTAAACCAGGATACAGGCCAGCTTGTGAATAGAAAACTGCCATCCACCCCGCAGGATCCGTGCAGGGCTATTATGCAGGGAATAAAGTCTATCTGTTCTGAAACCGGTAATGATATAAGTAATATAATTTTTTTTCTTCACGGTACAACAGCAGCTACTAATGCCTTAATTGAAGGCAAGGGAGGTCCTGCAGGGCTTGTTACCACCCGGGGTTTTAAAGATATATTATACATAGGCAGGCAGGACCGCCCGCACTTGTATAATTTTAAAATTACTCGCAGCGAGCCCCTTGTACAGCGGCATATGATTTTTGAAGCTGCTGAACGCACCGGGCCCGGCGGTGAAATAATAACACCTTTGAACATGGAAAATGCCAGGGAAATCGCTCATAAACTAAAAGAAAAACATATTAAATCTGCAGCAATCTGCTTCCTGCACTCTTATGCAAATCCAGAGCACGAAAGAATGATGGCAGAAATAATATGTAAAGAAGTTCCCGGCATCTCTATCACCCTGTCTTCTGATATTCTACCTGAATTCAGAGAATATGAACGCTTAAGCACTACCGTGATCAATGCCATGGTACAGCCGGTTATAAGATCATACCTTGTTCAACTGCAGCAGGAACTCCAGGGGGAAAGATTTAAAGGAAATTTATTTATAATGCAGTCCAACGGGGGTGTTATATCGGCTTCTCAGGCAGCAAGCCAGAGTGCCCGTACTGTTTTAAGCGGGCCCGCCGCCGGAGTACTGGCCGGCAAGTATATTTCCGGTTTAACTGGCAGGGAAAATATCATTACTGCAGACATGGGAGGGACAAGCATGGACATGTCCCTTATAAGCCGGGGAAAAACACAATATACTAATGAAGGGCACATTACTGGGCACCCCCTACGGCTGCCCATGCTGGACATACATACCCTGGGCGCCGGCGGCGGCAGTACCGCCTGGATAGATCCCGGAGGCATTTTAAAAGTAGGACCGCACAGCGCAGGAGCAGATCCCGGGCCGGCATGTTATGGAAAAGGCGGGACTCTGCCTACTGTTACAGATGCCAATGTTGTACTGGGACGCTTATCTATAAATAAATCTTTAAGCAATATAACCCCTGATCCTGAAGCAGCACAAAATATTATAAAAAAAAGAATTGCAAATCCGCTGGATTTAACAGTAGAAGAAGCTGCAGAAGGTGTTATTAAAGTTGTAAACGCCGGCATGATACGTTCCATGCATGTCATATCAACGCACAAGGGCCACGACCCCAGGGAATTTACTTTGATGGCCTTCGGAGGGGCCGGGCCCCTGCACGCTGTAGAACTTGCCCGTGAATTAGGAGCCCCGCATGTACTCATTCCACCGTTTCCCGGAGTGACCTCTGCTTATGGAATGCTGTCTGCCAATGTGAAGCGTGATTATATACAGGGCTTTATATATAAATTAGAAACAGGTATTATAAAAAAAATAAACGAGATATACAGGCAATTAGAAGAAAAAGCTTTAAATGACCTGGCAGAAGATGGCTTTATAAGAAAAGACATTATGTTATATAAACATATAGATTTGCATTATACCGGGCAATCTTATGAAATTACGATGGAAATGCCGGCCGGAACTTTAATTCCTGGAGACTTAAAAATTTTAAAACAATCATTTCACCAGGCTCACAACCAGCAGTACGGCTATATGAAGGAAAAAGCAGAAATAGAAGTCGTTGCTATCAGGCTGGATGCAATTGGGAAATTACCTTCCCCGGCATGCAAAAATTCAAGAAAGGGTTCAATATCTCCTTCGCCCACTTCTGAGCGCGCGATCATTTATGAAGGTAAAAAAGTTAATACTCCCGTTTATGAACGCAATTCAATACTAAAAAGTTCAAGTATTACGGGCCCGGCAGTTATAGAACAAGAGGATTCTACTGCACTGCTGTGGCCGGGAAATAAAGCCCACAGTGACAGCTGGGGTAACTTAATAATAGACCTGGAGGTTTAATATGCAGATAAATCCCGTTACTCTTGAAGTACTAAGAAACGCCCTCCAATCAATTGCCGAAGAAATGGGAGCAGTACTAACCCGTACTGCCCTTTCTCCGAATATTAAAGACCGCCGGGACTGTTCTACTGCTATTTATACAACCAGTGGTAGGCTGGTTGCCCAGGCAGAACATATCCCTCTCCACCTGGGACTTATGCCAGATATCGTAAGTGCTGTATTAAAAAAAATACCACTGGAAAACATGGAGCCCGGGGATGCTGTCATAATTAATGATCCTTATATAAGCGGCTCGCACTTACCTGACATCTGCATAATACGGCCGGTTTACGCCAGCGGTTTCCCTATAGCCCTGGCCGCCAACCTGGCTCACCATGTTGACGTGGGAGGTTGCACACCGGGCAGCATGTCTACTATGTCCCGTGATATATTTCACGAAGGTATACGCATACCTCCACTAAAAATAATGCACGGGGGAAAATTAAACGACGATTTAGTCAACTTATTATCCAATAATGTGCGTACTCCCGAAGAAATGCAGGGTGACATTCATGCCCAGGTTTCTGCTGCTCATACAGGGGAAAGACGGCTGCAAGAATTAGCACGCAGGCATGGAATAAACAAATTGTGCCACTGCATGGAAAACATTATTACTTACACTGAAAGACGTATGCGATCTGCCATCAACTCTCTGCCGCCAGGTGAATACCAGTTTGAAGATTACCTGGAGGGTGATGGAATATCAAACATGCCTTTAAGAATAGCTGCAAAAATTGAATTAATTGATGGTGAAATGAAAGTTGATTTCACCGGTACTGCCCCACAAGCAGCAGGACCGGTGAACGCTACCCCGGGAGTTACCAAAGCCTGTGTTTATTACGTTTCTAAAGCCATAGCTGACCCGGAACTACCCGGCAACCACGGTATAACTATACCTGTACACATCTTTACCCCGGAAGGAACCCTGGTAAATCCGGTATACCCGGCACCGGTTGCACATGCCAATATTAACACTGCCCAGCGCATTACAGATGTGATTTTAGGTGCCTTCTCCCGAGCAGTACCAGAACGGGTAACTGCCGCCGGCACGGGTAGTATGAACAATTTCACTATTGGCGGTACCGGTCGGGAAAGCAAATTCTTTTCCTACGTAGAAACCTATGGTGGGGGACAAGGTGCAATGCTGGGCCAGGACGGCATGGACGGAGTTCATGTACATATGACCAATACGCGCAATACGCCGGTAGAGGTTATCGAAAATTATTACCCGCTGCAGGTAGAAAAATACTGCCTGCGTAAAGATTCAGGCGGGTCCGGTAAATTTCGAGGCGGCTGCGGAATAGAAAGAGTAATAAAAGTACTCAGCAGCGAAGCAGGAGTATCTATCAGCGCCGAGCGTTCCATATACAGTCCCTGGGGCCTTCACAACGGCCTAAATGGTATGACATCCTCGTGCTGCATACAAAAACCCGGAAAACAGGCTGAAGAATACCGCCCGGCAAAATTTACGACAATAGTACCAGAGGGAACTATAATAACACTAAAGACAGCAGGCGGCGGCGGCTGCGGGAAACCAGAAGAAAGGGAAAATGAAAAAGTTAAATGGGACATAAAAAACGGGTTTGTTTCTCCTGAGAAAGCTAAAGAAAATTACTAAAAAAAAGCCCTCACCTTAATCCACAGGTAAGGGCTTCTTTTTAAATATTATCTTAACCAGGTATCCACTAAATCCTGGTTATTATCCAGCCATTTCTTTGCCCCTTCGGCCGGATCTTCGGTATCATTGATAACCGACATTAAGCTTCCCAGGCTCTGATCATCCATATGCCAGTTATTAAGCCAGCGGGTCAAAGTAGGAAACTTATCACTGAACCCGGTATGACCAACGCAATAAATTTTTTCTTCACCGCCGTATACTTTCTTAGGATCTTCAAGGTATTTAAGGTTATAGTCGGCAAAAACCCAGTGTGGATTCCACAGGGTAACCACAACAGGATCTTCTTTATTAATTGCTTTGTCTAAAGCAGCCGTCATCGCGGGCCCCGAACTTTCAATAAGATCATACTCAAGATTGTATTTATCAATAGCCTCTTCAGTCATTCTCATAATACTGGCTCCTCCCCCTATACCCACAATAGAGGGGTTGCCTTCTCTTACAAACTTATCCTTATTTTCATTTAATTCTTCAATACTGTTTATATCCATATATTCCGGAACAACCAATCCTAATCCTGTACCTTCATACCAGGGCTCCATGAGTTCCCACCCGTTGTTTTTATATTTTGCCATAAATGGTTCATCAGTCTTAGGAAGCCAAACTTCAACCGCCAAATCCAAATCCCCACTGGCAACAGCTGAAAAAAGAGTTTGTTTTTGTCCGTCAACCAGCTTTACGTTATATCCCTCTTCTTCCAGAACTAATTTCCACATATTGCAAACTGCGATATTTTCCGCCCAGTTAAAAACGCCAATTTTAAGCTCTTTATCCTGATTTTTCTTTACCTGGTCAGAATTCCCCTGACCAGCACAAGCAGTTAAAGAAAAACATAAAGCAGCAGCTAAAACGAGTACAACTAAAAACTTCATCTTTCGAACATAATACAATCTTATCTTCCCCCTTATTCATATTAAATGCCCCCGATCCCTTCAATTAACAATAAGGGATAAAAACCTATTCGAGCTTACCGTTCACCCCTGCTTGCTCCGTTTATTTTTCAAGCTAAACTAGCGCTCAGGCTTGGCTCAGATGGGCTTCCATTTGTTAACTTTTTTATCTATATACATCCCTGTTCTTTTGCCTTCACTGAGCTTGGCAAAAATTTAATTCAAAATGCCTGCTACAGGATAATCTCTAGAGTTTTCTAATCAGGGGGGTAACAACTTAACATATTACTATAGTATGTTTCTAAATACAATCTTTATAATACTTAATTATTAATACCATATAAAAAATTTTTACTAAATTCTTTTATTTTCTCTAGCATAACTAAAATTATAATTTTTTATAATCTTCTAGCATTATTTTAATATTTTCCATACCTGCATTAATACATTCTTTATAAGCTTGTATTAATATTAGATAATAAATCGAGTAGGGTAACACCGTAGAAATTTTCTACGGTGTTATCCCTCTCACAGAACCGTACGTACGGGCCTCGTATACGGCTCCTGACAAACCTCAGTCATTCCTCTCGGAAATGATGCAAAATGCCGACTTTGTATGA
>JAIPEW010000063.1 GCA_021736985.1 Clostridiales bacterium
CTAAAACATACTCTATGCTCCCAGTAAAAATACGTCCGGCACTCAGCCCATCTCTAATGCAGAAAAGCCAGAAGTAAAAATATACTACTTATAGAATAATTTTTTAAGAAGCGCACTGAGTGCCGGACTGGAGGAAACCCCCGGCCCTCCACCCAACTGTCAGAAAAGTTTTCATCCTCTGTTGTGAGCTCTAAGCTCGTGGGGGTTTAAATAGAAAATTCCACAACAGCACATCGATTACCTCGTATGAGCGACTTGAACTGAGCAGCTGCCAAACTTAGCGAATGCGAAAGTGGAGACAGGGTCGAGGACAGGATGTCCGAGGCCGCCCCGTGAGCATGGAGGGCGAATGGGGCGGGAACCCATGTCGGAGCTTGAGCCTGAGCTTTAGTTTGGCCTGTAAAGTGAACGGAGCGAGTAGGGGTAACTTGTGAGCGTGTAAGTTTTTCATACTCCGTAGTGAGCAAAAAGCTTGTGGGGATTTAATCATGGCCCGTGGGGGGGGGTAATCAGAAGAATTTGCCCCATGAGTTTTCATTTTTAGTTATGAGCAATTCAAGTCAAGAACCGTCCCTAGTATTGCATCTTGAATGAGCAAAAAATCAAAAACTAATATAAAAAAACTTGCAGGAAAAATTTGGGTTTAGAGCGAACTGAACTAAAAAGTATAAACTAATACACAAAGTAACAGCTTATATGCCAGTTTAAAAGCAAGTGATTAAATTTATTTTAAAGAAAGGGTGTCTTTATGAAAGTCGTATCCATAGATCTGGGGTACTCTTCGGTAAAAGGGGTAAATTCAGAAGGACTCACTGTAAACTTTAAAAGTTATGCTGCCCCTTATGTTAAATACCCTATGGAGGAAGATCTAAAAGGTGTAGTTAGTGTCGGTAATGCTAAATCGGAAAGTCAAAAATATTTTTACGGTGATAGAGCAATAAAAGAAGGCGATAAATGCGGTGGTTTTACCATGAACCAGGAAAAACACACTCACCCGTATCATGATATTTTAATATATACTGCAGCTAAGAAGTTGAATTTCAAACCCGGTGATTTTCTAGCAGTAGGCGTTCCTATTTCTTACAGGAATCAAAAAAATACTTTAAAAGAACACCTGCAAAAACTCCAGGGGTTTGTCGGCGTAGATGGAAATGAGCCTGCGCGAATTTCTTTTGAAAATATTGTGGTAATGACCCAGGGCATAGTTGGTTTTTCTCTTTTAGAGAGCTTACCGGAAGGTATTTTGATATCAATTGACAGCGGGGAAAAGACAACGGATATTTCTGTAGTAGAGTATTACAATGGCGATATTGAGCCTGTTCCTGCCAAGTGTTTTTCCCTGGAGACTGGTTTTTACACTGTTGTAGATACTATAGCCAGTATGTTTCAAGAGAGGACAGGCTATCCAATATCTTTTATCAAGGCCCGTGAAATAGTAGATAAAGGATACGCAATTTTTAAAGGTGAAAAACTGGATTTTAATGAGGACGTAAGCAGGGTGAAAAGTTATTTAACCCGCGCAATAGTTAATTCCTTATATTCTCACCTGGGAGAAACAGCAGATTTTGCAGCAGGGTTTTATCTTTTAGGCGGGGGCGCAGAAGTTCTACCGTTTAATCAATTTATTGACGCCGAGGTTATGCCAGACCCGCAAATGGTAACTGCTATGGCTTATCTATCACTGGTAGAAGAATCACTTGAAGAGGAGGCAGGCTAAAAAATTTGTACGTATATTATGCGGATATTTAATTAATGTCCGTACATTATACGTATAGGGGGGAAGAAATTGAGGTACTTCAAAGGTAAGAAAGGAAAAAGGTTTGATCTCTGGCTGCCAGAAGATCATCCTTTTTTTAATATTCCTGCAGGTGAGCGGAGCAGGTGGTTGAGAAATATTATTGAAGAAAAAATGGATATTAAGGATACAACTCATAAAACCTTTTCAACAACTACCCCTGTCGCTGCTAATTCTTTGGAGATAAAACCAAGTGAACCGCTTGTTGTGGAGAAAAAATCCTGCTTTAACAGGGAAAAGATAAAACCGAAAGGTAAAAACCATAAAGCTTTATTAGAATTTTAACACGAAAATAGTTAAAGGTAGCATGATGGGGTGATCAGAAAAATTTGTTTTTGCCAGGCCGGTGGAACTTTCCGCTCCCTACTCCGGTGCCCGAGCTCAAGCGACCTCGGGCGCCGGAGAACTCGCTACCTCTGGTCGTTCAGACATGCACCGGTGCTTTTCCTCGGCCTCTTTCGCTCTCTGAATGCGCCTCCGTACGTCCGCTCCAAGTACTACAGGCCTTTACACGGTCGCTGAAAAGAGTTTTATTCTCAGTTGTGGGCAGAAGTCCTTGAAAGTTTAATTTGGAGCAGGGTGCCTTGCATGTCAACGGGTATCCTGCTGTTTTTATGCTGGTTCCAAATTTGTTTTGTTAATTATAATATTTTTGCAACCTTTTTTTTATTTGGTTGTGTCTAATATATAGAATGCAGCTGGAGGAACTTATATGGAAGCAGAGATTATTTCAGGCTTAAAAAAAGGTAAAGAAGAGGCAGTTGCACTCCTTGTTGATAAATACGGAGACAGGATGCTGCGAGCTGCATCAGCTATCACCGGTGACCAGCAGATTGCTGAAGAAGTAGTACAGGATACGTTTCTCCAGGTCTGTAAAAAGATAGATTCTTTTAATAATGAGAGTTCTCTTCAAACCTGGATATACAGGATAACAATTAATACGGCAAAAAACTATATTCGTGGTGCATGGTTTCGAAAGGTATCAAATGTTGAAAATGATGAAATAGCTTCTTTTTCGGGCCCGCATGCCGATAACCCCGAGGATAAATACATCCAAAAAGAAGAGGGCAGTGGAGTTATTCTAAGCTTAAAAAAGCTGCCGCGCAAGTACCGGGAGGTACTGGTGCTCTATTACCTGGAAGAATTGAGTATTAAAGAAATCAGCAATATTTTAAAGCAACCCGAAGGTTCAATAAAAAGCAAACTTTCCCGGGGTAGAACTATGCTGAAAGCGGAAATTGGTAAAAAGCGAGGGATCGAGAGTGGATAACTTTGACAAATATATTAAGCAGTCCCTGCAGGAAGAAGTTTATGATGTGCAGTTTTCCAGCGAAAAAAAGGCTAAATTGCAGCAGGCCATGTACGGGGAATTAAAAAAACGCCGGGAAAAATGGTGGGCCCGTGCCGTAAGAAAGTTCAAAACTTTCTGGAGCAGCACTTATGAAATAGACTTAAAACCTGTAGCTGCAGCAGCTGCTGTTTTATTCATTTTTACCGGTGCCGTGGCTTTTAAATCCCAGCTTAATGTAAATGCCCCGCGAGCTAAAAATGTCTACATGCAGCAGGTAGTTACCGGCCCCGGAGATAATACGAAAATTATATATATCCCGGTTAAAGAGGGAGAGATATAAGTGGCCAAAATTAAATTAAAAGGTAAACACATAATCATATTGGGAACTGTAATACTGATTTGTGCACTTACTGCTTATTTTGCAGCCCCGCATTTTATCTATGCAAAGGCAAAAAATTTAGAATCAAGCGCTGAACACGAGGCAGCAAGTGCATATTACGATGTACTTTATAGCTACTTTCCCTATGCTAAGAATACAAAAAAGGCATTGTATTATACTGCTCACCGCAGCCTTAGCGGAGAACTGCCGGGTTATGTCTATATTTTTTCTGAATCCAGGGGAATGTCCGGTGGTATGATCCGTGATAAGGGTGTTAAAGAAAGCATTAAAAAGTTGGAAACACTTCGCAGCCGGTTCCCGGAATCACAATTTGCCGTACACGCCTTAAGGGAATTGGGTAAAGCTTATTATATTCTGGGAGATTATGATACTGCTGTAAAATATTTAAATGATTCCATCAAGGAAAGTAAAATACAGTTTTCTGAGAGTACTGTGTTGCTGGCTAAAATTTACATGGAGCGCAGTAAATATCATAATGCACTGGAACTGCTCAATAATGCTGTCGAAAATAACCCGGGTATGTACCCGCTGAGAATAATGGAATTAAAAGGAGAAGTATTGACTGCACTGGGGCAGTGGGAAAAAGCCCGGGAAATTTTTAAAGAGCTTCCCCAAAAAGCTGCAGCTATTTATAATAAAGAAATTAAAGAGCAAGATGCTGCTGCAATGAATGTTGCTGAGTGGGAAGAGATATCACAAAGGCATTTGCGCATATTGTCTGCCGCGCAAAAAAATAATGACGAAAAGGGAAGTATTACCGGGAAAGTTACCTTAGAAAATAAAGGTTTAGCAGGTGCCCATGTTTACTTAATAGATAATGCTGTTAATAAAGATTATTATACCGGTATGACCAGGGGGATGCCGGAAGCAGTTACCGGGCTGCAAGGGGAATTTACCTTTGAGAATTTGCTGCCCGGGGATTACACACTGGGTGCGGCAGTACCGGTCCGGGATATACAGGGATATACTTTGCAGCAGCCGCTAAACAAGATGAAAGTGGGGCCCGGCGAAGTTGTTCAGGCCAAAATTAATTTTGCTCCTACAATAAAGCTTAACTCTATGCGAAGTACAGAAATTAAAGATGAGGAAATAAAATTCAAATGGGAAGAGGTAAAAGGGGCTGCAAGTTATGATCTTTTTCTCGGGCCGGTATCCAGGGATGAGAGTGGAAAGATAACTGCTTCGTATACTACAACTTTACGTTCTGGTATAAAAGACAATCATCTAACTTTTAATATCCAGGAAGAAATAAATAAAAGCAGTAATTTTAAAAGAATTTCTTATTCGAACGGTAAAGCCAGCCCGGAATCTATACTGGGATTATTGCACAGCGAAGGTGAATACACCTGGGGAGTCAAGGCTTATGATTCGGAAGGAAATCTTCTAACTGGAAGTACTGGTTATGGCCTTTATGCCCAAAAAAAAGACCTGCCTATTTTTAAAATAAGCTCTGGTAAGCTTACCCGGGGAGACAGGCTTGTATTGCAGAAAGAATATCAAAAAGCTGCAGAAGCATATGAAGAACAGATAAAAGATAACCCTTTAAACACTCACTCGCTTTTAATGTTAGCCAGGCTCTACCAGTATGGTGAGCATGGTAATTCAAAGCCTGAAAAGGCTGCCGTCTATTATGAGCGCCTGCTGGAAATTGAAGATACTCCTGAAGTTAGAGAAGCTCTAGCCGGTGTTTATTATAAAAGCGGAAAGTCTCAAAAAGCATTAGATATGTATAGATCACTAAAGGGAACATCCCTGGAAAGCTGGCACACGCATTATCAAATGGCTAAAATAAAGTTTGAAGTTGGATACCCGCAAGAAGCACTGAGTATTTTAGATGAAGTTGTTTCCATGGAAAATGGTAAATATGCCCGGTCTTTTCCCGTTGTTGTTTCATTGCTTATAAACAATCCAGAAAAAGCACTGAATTTTGCTTCTCAAGTAGACGGGGGAGATAATTACCTGCACCTTTTAAAAGAATACCAGGACAGGGGGTATTCTATCAGCCCTGAAACAGAAAAAGTGATTCTTGCAGGTGATTATGAGTCTGCTGTAAAAAAATTAACCAGTGAGCAGCATGATTTGTTTATTAAGGCTCTTTTAAAGTATAGTGTGTCTCCATTTTACCCCGGCAGTGAGTTAGATAATATTAAAGTTGAAATAAAACAGGGGTTATTGAAAGATTTATTACAAAAACTTGTGTGAAATAGAAAGCATTTAAGATAAATTAATTACTTAATAGAGGAAGAGAAACTAAAAAATGAAGAATAAATTATATCGCAGGTTAAAGCAGTACACTCCCAGGTAGTCCAGGAAGTACTGTTTCGGGTAGAAAGAGCATTCAACAACTTTTTTCGCCGCGTGCAGGCCGGGGAAAAACCAGGCTATCCCAGGTACAAGGGGCGGGGGCACTACA
>JAIPEW010000014.1 GCA_021736985.1 Clostridiales bacterium
TCGCAGTCAGGGGACGAGTGGAGTATCCCCTGGTGACCTATATCATTCCGGGCAACGTAGCACTCGAAGTGCTTAGGCTAATCAACCGGGCTTGCAAGGTTACTCCTGCAAGCCCCCACTTCAAGCCCCGTTAGGGGCTTGAAGTGGGGGTAGTTGACCACCCTGGATAACAGTCTTGTTATATACAACAGGCAGCTCTTTTGGAGAATTGAAAAATTTTGAGTAAATATTTTTAATCTCGAGTTCAACTTCTTTAAGCTTATATTCCCTGTCTTGCTGGATCTCTTTTTTTAGGTTTATATATTCCTCCCTTAATTCTTTCGGCAGTTCCTTACCTTCTTTTTGATTATTATTTTGAAGCCCTTTTGATACGTATTCTTCTTCTGACAGGTTAACCAGGTCATTGTACAGCTGCTCGCCCCAGCTATATTTTAAGCGGCATTCAACCTCCTGCTCGACCGCAGCTTTTGTTTGTTCTCTGTAAATGTCATTAAAATACCAGTGCATTTGTTCTTTTAAACTGTCACCATTGTTTTTCTCCCATTTATTATGGGCTTTTATCATTATCTCCCATACTTTTTTTTCTAGTTCACTCTCTAAGATAATTTTCACTTCTTTCACCTCCTGGATATAATAAAATACAGCCACGGAAATCCCACTCATTTTTTTTAACTGGTAGTATTTTTTAAACCAGATTAAATGTAAAAGGTGCCGGAAAGCCGGCACCCCTACCCTACAGATACTTCCGTGGTCACTTTTTTCTTGATCGTTACGGGCACGCCGTCCACGAGGAAAGTGACGGAATTCTGTTCTTCTTTTTTTAGCTTTAACAACACGTCGTCAACCCCTTTGCCCAGGTGTTTCGGCCAGGAACAGTTCTGGGGGTTGTAGCCGTTTTCCCTTAGATGCCCCAGAAACTTCTCCAGTGCATTTTTTACGTTGGGGTTATCACGGGCATCGGAGTCAAATGCAATTACAGGGTCGCTTGCCTGCAGATTTTTAAGCAGTTCTTCTGCCTTTTTCCACGAGTTCACCCCCGGCACACCTATAAACGGAGTGTTCATCAATACCGAAGCGGCATCGGCTTTTAACGGGCCTTCCGTAATCCAGACTCTGCCGCTCCCCCCGGAGTAGTGGGCCGGGGCTTTCGGGGATGTGCCGTTAAGTTTTCCATTAGATGAAAACCACTTGTATTTTTCATCGCCTTCGTCCAGGCGCATCTGCAGTGCCTGTATCCTCCCGTGTTCGTCTTTTACCGGTATCAAATACCCCCTGGGGGCAATAAAGTCCCAGTTTCTGCTGCGGGTAAAAAACCCGGGGACTCCTTCAAGGCCGTATTTTGCGTCAAGGTATTTTGCTATTTTGCGGCGTATTTTTGAGTTGCCCGCACCGGGGATAGACTTAAACATGCGGTCGTGTATTTGCTTTTCTGTAAACCCCCTGGACAGGAGGTCGTCTTTGTGCCTTCTGGCCAGTTTAAGTATACCGAGAAATGTTCTATACACTTTGTCCAGTTTTTCTATCCCGGCTGCCGGGTTTTCAGGCTTTACTTCTTTTATCTCCAGCGGCCCTATTTCATCTTTTAAAGTCATGTACGCCTCTTTACTGTTTATCTCGTAGTACATAGACCACAATGTAACGGCGTTTCCTTCAGTACCGCAGCGTTGGCATTTAAAGATATTATTTACAGTGTTTATATACAGGTGCCCTTTGTTTCTATGTTTTATGGAATCACCGCAAAAAGGACACCTGTATACCTCTTCAGCGCCGGGCCCGGGTTTGATGTATATGAGCCCGAGTCTCTGGGCTACTCCGATAATATCGAAGTCCATAACATCCCCCCTAGTCCCGGTTGACGAGTTTTAACTGGGGTTTCTTTTCTTTTAACTGCGCGCCGAGGCCCGAAATTACCTGCCTGCTCCAGCCTAGCTTTTTAAGCTGAGATGACGTCAGGTTAAAATACTTAAAAGGTTCTCTGCCTTCATGTAACAACTTTTTGAGTGCTTCTTTTTTCGCCTGTATATCCCACGTCCAGTAGCTGTCGGACCTGGAGGTATACATTTTTTTCTCCAGCTTTACCGGGCCGCAGGCTTCCACGTATTCCTGCAGTTTGTTTTTCATCCCGTTTAAAGCGCCTTCCATTCGCATTGCCTCAGCGGCCAGCTCTTTTGCTTTCTCGTAAGTATCCACGTCTTCCGGATTGGGAAGGGGATATTCTATGCAGTTTGCAGCGCAGCCGCAGTACCGGCACGCTTCCCCGGGAGTTGCGGGGAAAATTTGAGGGAATTCAGACGGCGCTTTTTCAAGTTCACTGAGCCGGTGCCGGATCGTTTTAGCAGTATCCAGGGCCCACCTGCGGGCATTTTCCAATTCTTTTTCGGTATATTTGTGCTCAATTGACCTCCCGTGGCGAAGGAATACCAGCTTTCCCCTGACAGGTTCTTTTTTTAGACACCAGGCGTAGAGGGCCAGCTGGTGGTTTTCCAGGGGGTCGTATTCCTGCCAGTTAGTTTTCCAGTCAATTACCCTGGTTTCACCTTCTGACTCCCTGCAGAGGTCGATATAGCCCTGCAGGAAAATGTTCTCGCTTTCATCCAGAGGTCTTATAACATGTTCTTCAACCCTGTTTTCTGGAGAAAACTCCCGGAGGACAGCGTCCTGGCAGGAGAGCTTAAAAACTTCTTCTACGTCTATGTTTTCCAGTGAATCTGCGACTGCTTTACTTGTCACCCGGAAGAATTCTTCATCCCTTCTGTCGAGCCGCATTGCCGCTTCTATAACGTTGTGTACCGCCTTTCCCAGCAAAAGCGGGTATGACGGGCCTTCTTCTATTCCTGCCACGTAGGCAGCATAAAATGCTGCCGGGCAGGAAACAAATTTGGACAACCTGCTGAAGCTAAATGTGTTCATTTTCAGCCCTCCTTACAGGGTGGAGATTACTTTTTTAAATACCCTGGCCGCCTGCAGAGGCAGAGTATCTATTTTATCCACGTACACGCAGTTGTTGTAAATCATCTGGGCGTTAGGGAGAAACATCGGCGTACCGAAAAACAGCCCGATGACCCCTATACCTTTTTTCTCCGCTTCCCGGACAGCCTTTGCCGTATCATTAATCCCCCTATCCTTCTGGTATTTTTTATACGGCATCATGGGGAGCCCATCCGAAAGGACAATAAGTATTTTTTTGTCTTCCGCCCTTTTTTCCAGTTCTTTTGCAGCTACCCGGATAGAGTACCCGTCGCGGTTCTCGTTAGAAGCCCTTAAACCGGCGAGTTTTTCTTTTTCATCTTCGTCAAAATTTAATGCTTCAAAGTGGGTAACATCTCTCGGCATCCCGTCACTTCCTTCCGGCCTGACAACAGCCCCGGTAAAACCGGTAACTTTTACCGGAATTTTTAACGCATGGCAGGTCTCCGTCAAAAGGCAGGCTGCTTGACGGGCACTGAACATTGATTTCCCTTTCATGCTCCCGGAACAGTCTACCAGCAGATAAACTGCCAGAGTTGGGATATCACCGGGTTCATCTATTCTGCAGAAGACTTTGGGGTTTTTTGCGCCAATTTTCCACAAGGAGCCGGTGTCGAGGCGACCTTTCCTCAAGTTCCTTTCTACAAAGGACTTTTTGTACTCAAGTATTTTGCGGATCTCGTTTGTGGTTCTTTTGATATAGGGCCGCGTCTTGTCGTACAGGGAATTGTACTCTGCTTTGCTGCCGAAACAATTTTCCCTGCGCAAAAAGACACCCCTGTGAATCCCGGTAGAGATCTCCTCTTCTAACTCTCCCCCCGAGGTTTCTTCCGAAGACAGTTCTTCTTTTTCTTCCCTAAAAGACCTCGCTTCCAGATCTTTTAGCTCGTTTTCCGCCTCCCGTATAAGTTCCGGGTCGGGGACACTTTTATCTTTATCTGGACTGTCAGGGGATTCAATTGATTCCTTATCTTCACTATTTTCAGCGGGTTCTCCGGAAACTTCTTTTGAAGCACTTTCGCCTGCCTGTTCTTCTTCAATGGAAGGTTTTTCAGTTTCCTCTGCAATCGCCCCGGATTCTTTTTCTTCAGAAGTTATTGCGGCCCTGCGTGGGTCTACCTTTTGGGCAGGTGCTTTTGCAGGCTCATAAGTACCGCGGACTTCCGGGCTTTTTGAAGGAGGAGACATTTTAAGGTAGCTTTCCAGTTCTTTATACACTTGTTCAGCACAGTCCAGTGCGCCGAACGTGTCTTCTGCTATACGCCCCCGGTCAACAATGGGGATGCAGTTTTCTATTAGCTCGAGTACATCTTTTTGGGCAGCTATTTGATCCGGAACTCTCCCGCCGACCGCATAGGCTGTCAGGCCGCCGAGCAAAGCGTTAGTGCCAGTACCCCAGTCCTGTCTATTAGCAATAATATAGTCAGCCGAGAACTTGAACCAGCCTGCTGTACCAGGGTAAGTATTGGACATTGCCAGCTCAATCCTGCTGTCCTCAATTATATTTAACAGCAAGGACAGCAGTTTGTCGCCTGTTTTCTCCATTACACCGCGGGAGGTAAACAATACATGCCCGCTTTCGTGTGCGCAAGAAGCTTTTAGCATTACCCAGCATTCCGCTTTACTGGCGGGGACACCAGGCTCAATTTCGCCGTCGAACGGTGAAAGGGTAATAGTGCGCAGGTCCGTATAAGACCCTTTCCCGAACTTGAGGGTTAACTTGCGTCCCGAGAGGATGCGGGCCAGGGTCTGCAGCCTGACCCGCTTTAATTCTCTAATCAATTAACTTCCCCCTAACTGGGACTCTATTGTGTCTGAGACCTGGGATATTTCGAATGTATCGTCCAGGCCGTCAGTTAAAACAGAAGCTGCTATGCTTTTCAGCGTACCGCACCCGTCCAGTTCTTCCCGGGCAACGCGGAACAAAGCTCGTACGGACAGTACTTTTTCAGACAAATCGCCGTTATCTACACCTTTAGCTAAAGACTCAAACAGCATGGCGAGTTTTTCAGAAGCAGATTCCCTGGTGCCTGTCTCTTTACGAATAAGTTCTGCTAACTTGCTGTAACTTAAATGAGGTACGGAAACAGAGCGGAAGCGGTCCTGGAAAGCTTCGTTTAATACTTTTGTACCCGAGTACCCCATATTCATGCACCCGACAAGCCTGAAAGTAGAAGGCGCATAAATAGTTCCGTAGCCGGGTACCTGAAGCGTTTTCTGCCAGTCCAGGAGGCCGTGGAGTAAAGAGGTAACTTCCGGAACGAGCATGTTTATCTCGTCAATGATTACCAACTCACCGTTTTCCACGGCCCTTGTAAGCGGGCCGGGCTCGAAACCTACTTTCATCTGGGAACCTCTTATTTTCTGGATAATCGACTCTGCGTTTACACCGGCGTGCCTGCAGGCACTGCGGAGCTTTGCTTCCGTTATAATGTCCATATCGTCTGTCGGGACGAGCGTGCGGGCTCCTAACAGCGCTTCACTGTTCAAGTCAATACCCCCGAAAATTTTAGTCACCGGCAAAAGGAAAACTGCAGCCAGGGTTTCTGCCATGGTTGACTTGCCCGAACCCTTGGGGCCTATTAACAGAGGTGCTTCCCAGTACCCGCCGTCTTTTCCGTAGACTAACGAGGATACGGCGCAGATTAGCTCACTTCCGCTGGGGACGTAGCCGGGCTGCGGGATTCTCCTTTTTTGTTCATCAGTGAGGTTTTCCAACTGGCTCTCCCTAAAGCTCAGCACTTTTTTAAACACTTTTTCCGGCAGACGATAGCGTTTGAGCCATTCCAGTTCTTCGGGAAGTTCTACCACCGGTTCCGGGCTGGATTCCACTTCGCCTACCTCCAGCAGCTCAAAATCCCCGGGGCGGTCGAGTATTTCATCGGTAACATCTTTTTGTATTTTTACCGGATTAACCTGGGTATTTTCTATATCTATAGACACAGGGACATCCACGCCCGCAGCATAGGCCAGAGCCCCCAGGTGCCAGCAGGGTTTTCCGTCCTGCGTCGCCCTGCAGGTGTGGTATACGACGAGAGAATCCTCTTTTATTAGAGCAGCAAGCTGGCGCTTTTTGGACGACGATGATATTCTGTATTCCATGTATAAAGTGCCGTCTGCTGCAACTCCAAAACCCCGGATAAGGTCTTTATACCCGGGGGAAAAAGCACTCTCCACGTTTTTGGGCCATATTTTCAAATGCAACCCCTCCCAAAATTAATAAAAGGAGCAGCTAAATGCCGCTCCTTCTTTTAGGCTGAAATAGATTCCATTTCTATAGCTACGCCTTTGCTGGTTTCCTCGGCAGGGCCGGTGACAATTACTTCGTCGCCTTCTTTTACCTTGGAAAGCTGCTCTTTTAATAAATCCCTGGTTCCGCCGCTGGCGCTGATATAGTATTTAGTACCGTCCTTGTCTACAGCAAGGGCGTAAGTTACATCACTTTTTTTGCCGTCTTTGGGGCCGTCTCTATAATAAAGCCTGCGCTGAGTTTCTTCCGCCGCAGAGTCTTTTACCTCGCACTTTTCGACATAAACTCTGTTCTGGTTGTCCTCTTTAACCAGTTTACCGCAAACCTGGACTATATCCTGGGCCTGGTAACTCTTATCTATACCGATCAGGAAATATGTTTCGTCTTCATCAGTAGAAAAGGCCGGCACTACATAATCATCCAGCTTATCCAGGTAGTCCGGGGAATCTAAAAGCAGCAGTTCGCCGCTAAAATCCTGTCCATTAGCTGCTTTTGGTTCAGGAGTCCGGGTATGGTTTTGCTGCTTTTCTTCAGTTTTTTGTTCCTGTTCATCTACTCTTTCAGTATTATCTTTTGATTCAAAAGAGTTGTTTTTGGGGGTTTTTTCAGGAGCATTTTTGTCAAGTTCTTCTTCGATATATACATTACCGCCCAATTCCAGGGCAAAGGCCATTCTATAACCTGCAGCTTCTGCACATTTTTTCAGCAGCGTTTCCGGCATGCTTGCCCACATGCCGACGGGTTTGCCTTCTTTTGTCTTGCAGTACTCACGGAACGGTAAGGACTCAACAGCAGGCTCCTGCCAGTCATTGCGGTATATTTTAGCAGTAGCACGAACCAGCTGCCCTTTTTCATTGTAGACAGGTTCTTTGATTACCCCGCCCAATTTGCCCGAACGTTCTGCAACTGCACGGAAACCGTCTATACCAATAATAATTACGTTGGTCTTTTCCCACCTGCCCGTGTCATAGTTTTTCTGGTTGCGTGTAAGCAGGTGTATTTGCCCGTCAAGAGGGTCCAGTCCCAGCTTGGAAGCTCTATACAAAAACCTCTGGAACTCCGTTTCTGATACAGCCTCTGAACCGACTGTTTCCCTTATCAGCTTCACATGTTCGTCGCTGAACCCGTGAAGGCTATTATTTTTCTTTTCAGCCAAAGGAATTCCTCCTCCTTAAAATTTTTTAGAACGGGACATCGTCTTCATCGAAGCTTATTTCACTGCCGAAACTGTCGGGAGGAGCATCTTCGTCTCTCGGCAGCGGTGGATCTTCAACTTTCTGCCCGTTTTTATCGTTTAAAGTAAACCTTGCGTCCCATATTTGAACTTCTGCGGCTTTGCGGCGAATGCCGTTTGAGTCGTCGTAAGACCTGATGTGCAGCTCGCCGACTATTTCAATAGGTTTTCCCTTCTTGAAATAGTTGGAGATGAATTCCGCCGTTTTGTTCCAGGCCACTACGTTAATAAAATCAGTGACCGAGTTCCCGTCTTTGTCTTTAAACCGCCGGTTTACAGCCATAGTAGCTTTGGCTATTTTAGACCCGTTTTCCAGGTTTTTAAAATCCGGGTCGGCTACCAGGCGGCCTGCAAGAATAGAGTAATTCACGCGAATTCCCCCTTTTATAAATAAAAAATCCCCTCGTTGTTAGAGCCAGGGTTTTCAGTCCATATTTACCGCTTCACTACCGTTGCCGGCTATTTTTATAACTCCGGGAACCATTTCGATAACCATCTTTGTGTTTTTAGGCATCTCAAAAGATGTGGTTTCAATACTGGAACCTTCGGACGCCTTCACCTCCACCTGTACGTATCCAGGCCAGGGTGTTGGTATAGCCCGGATGATATCCTTACACTTCTCTGCAGCTTTTTTTATCTTCTGGGCCGTAGAGTGTTCCCGACCTACACCTGTATAAACCGCAAAGCTTGTAGTCATAATTTTCCTCCTTCCACTACCCCCTGTACCGGGGGTAGTTTTATTTTTAAAACCCCCGGCACAAGCCAGAAGGAGTTATTCAGCTTTTTTTAAATCGTCTCTGATACTCGCTAAAAGCATCTGCAGCTGCTTTTTTGCCACTTCTGCTCTCTCTGCCTTCTTTTTGTAGTTCTCCACTTTATTTTTATATGAAGCGATAGTATTTACAGCCGCCGACCACTCTATTGAAGCCCTTAGATCAAAGAATATTTTTTCCGCTTTGCTCGCAGAGTAGCCCGTTGCTTCTTTTATGTCTCTAACCATCTGGTCAATGTCTTTTCGTTTCCAACCAATAGAATTTTCGATGAATTTCTGCCTGGCAAGCTTTTTCTTAAGCTTCTTATTCTCCTCTATTGTACTGTCGATCTTCTCCTTATAGAGAAAAAGCTCGCCCTGCTCATCAATTACCTTCTTTAATTCCCGGGATGTCCACGCATATTTTTGTGCAATATTGAGCCACTCTTCAGGGGTTTCCGTTTCTGCCGCGTTCATGTGGTGCCTGAAAGAAAGGTCAAAAAACCGTGAGTCAGGGGGAAACATTTTGAACGTATAAGCATACCTTCTAGCTTCACAGTTTTTTAAACCCAATGATGAAGCAACACTTTTTAACCTTGCCCCTGTATCCAAAAGAGATGCTATCATCTCTCCTTTTTTCCAGGGAGAACTGCATTTCTTTTTAACAATACTGCCCCATTTTTTTAAGACAGTACCGCAACCTGTACCCGTTTTTTGGGATACACTTTCAATATCCTGCTGAATAAGAGTTCCTTTTTCCGAGAAAAGGTCTAAAAGTGCCTGATCCGGACTCTTTGGGTGCGGATCTCTAATGCTGGAATAATAATAACTCCTTAGTCCGCCGGGAGCGAGGTTGTATTTTTCTGCAAACTTCTGCAGCCCCTTTTTAGCACCTTGTAAACTAATATCGTCACTTAGCTCTTTGATTTTCCCGGGAGTAAAAAACTTCTTAGAGAAATTCTTCTGCATAGGCAGACCTCCTGAAAATAAAATAAGCCAGTCGATTCTACACGACTGGCTTTTTGACCGGCAGGTGTACGCGCATACACCTGTATATTATATTTTTATCCCTGACAACAGGGACTTAAAAACTTTTATGCAGCACCTGTAAGGCACTGTGAATCCCGCTTTTAAAAGCGGCTTGCTGCTGAACTTGCAAAGTCCAGTAAAACATAAGCTAAAATACTTACTTACATAGTGCCATATCTCGGTAAACACGTCAATATTTTCTACAAATTTTTTCTGCACAATAGTATTCAGGAGTCCCGTCTGGTTTAAAAAAAGCTTTATCGATAGACTGCATCAAACTGAAATCAGTTGCCACCCGGAAAGGGACTTCGAGTTTTATCTCTTTAAAATTTTCCATGACCACGAGAAGCCTGGGTACATTTTTTAAAATGTCAGGTAAAATACTTGTACTGTCTCCCTTCCGCAAAACCAGCACCGGAAAAACTTTTCCTATATTTATTACACCGCTAAACGGCCGGGTACACTTTATTGAGGCTTCTACAGATACTACTTCCCGAAATTTTGTATACAGCTGGGCAAAAACAAGTTTTCGCAAAAGGCTGTCTATGTTATTCTGGTTCTGCAGCGTATATACGGCCAGGTCTTTTCTGCCTGATAATAAGATTTTTGCCATATAGCCTTTTGCCGATAAACTATTTAGTTTTTTTCTGCTCTTTTTACCCCACAGCCACTCCAGTTGATATGGCGCTACTGCACCTACGGAATCAATTACGTTTAACGTGATAAATTCCTGCACTGTAAAGTCAGTAATTTCATTTTTTTTACTGCGCTGTTCTCTAATTTTATAGTTATTAAGCAGTGAAAAAGGAGATAAATCCATACTCCGGTCAATACTGTCCACACCAAGTTTTCCCCCTTCCTTTTACTAAAAAGAATATGCAGCCTTTACGGCTGCACTTTGAAACGTTGAATTACTTGGGGGGAATTCAAGGGCGCTTTGGATATTGCACCCGGTTGCATTTTTTCTATTCCTGCCAGGTACATTTTTCAATATCACGACTCATTTACAGTATAGTAAACAACAAGTTTACGATCAATACGTATAGTTGTTTTTATAGAAAGTTTTCTTTTTCTTTCAACACAGAGCTGAGTGAATACGCTCAATATAGTGAAATCTCTTATATTATCTCATGCGCTTTCTGTTTTTCTGATCAACTTTAATAAACTCCCGTTAATTTTTTGTTCTTCTGCGATAATATTGGTCACCTGTACAGCCACAATATCACCTTTTTTTACTTCGTATTTCTGCGACCTCATATGCCTGCAAAGAGCATTTACACCGGGTTCCAGCTCTACAAAAGCTCCATAGCTGGTAGTACCCGTAACCCTGCCCTGGTAGATACTTTTCTTTTTGTACCTCTCCAGTGCTTCAGGCCAGGGATTGGGAAGCAAGTCTTTTACAGACACCGTCACTTTTTCTTTTTCACTGTCCAGCTCTTTAATTTTTACCTGGAACTCATCACCTGGTTGTATCATATCACCTATGTCATCTACCCAGCCGTGTGATAATTCCCAAACTGGTAGATTTGCCTCAACCCCGCCAAACTCCACTATTACATTGGTTGGATAGACGTGTCGGGCTGCGGCATTTACTACCTGACCCTCTTTCAGGTTAGGCCAGGTGCGCGTTTTTAACTGCTCCAGTGCGGCTTTTCGTGAAGCCATAAACACGTCCTGCTCGCGGTCTATACCGATTACTATCATGGCAATATCCTGGCCTAACAGCTTCATCATACGGCGCCGGTTAACTGGCTTTTTAGTATCTACTTTGATGCCTATTTCTTTTAGCGGAATAATACCTTTAACCCTTTCCCTGGTTACTACCAGGCACGGCATTTTTTTCCCGTCCTGCATTGGCCACTCTTCAATACCTGTTACCGGCCACCAGATTACCGTCCTGTTCTGGCGTGAAGAAAAAATTTCCGGCCATACGTCCTGGAAAAATTCTTTTTGAGTCATTTTAAGTCCTCCTCTTGAAATTTTTAGTCCTAAAATAAAAAAAGAGCCATATTACTGGCTCCAATTTATCGAATGATTTAGTTTTTCAAGAAGAGTTGTTATGCAAAAGGTCTGGAAAATCAAAACTACATAATTCCCTGTCCCCGGAGGATATGGCAATAGGTTTTTTATAAAAGTTATTGAAATTTTATCCACGCCTCCTATTTCAATACTAAATCCATGATTTTACTGAATTTTTGTTATGTTCAGCAGGCCCTAATTACTTTTACCTATGTATAAAAAGGTGGCCATATTATGTCCCCCTTTTTATCGTCAAGTATCCTAATTACAATTAATATTTACTTGTTTTAATATAATTTTTTATAAAGCAAATGACATTAATTGCACACGTTCATCATCGCCTACTTGATTAGGATAAAAAAACATTTTTGTTATTAAATTATTTTCAATTTCAGATTTATCTTCACAATCCATAAATGTTATTGTACTATCTTTGTTTCCAAAACCATTAATTGATGTTCCTAATTTTAATCCAGCTTCATTTGTAATTATAAATCTATCATGCATAGTTGTTTTTCCTGAGTTAGTAGCGAAAACATTAATTTGCGTTTCTGGTGGCAATTGATCACAAACTTTATTCCATGATTTTTTAAACCTATTCTGTATATCTTCAAGTTCAATTATTCTTGCTGAAGTAAAAATTTGAACTCTTATCTTGTGTGGAATTGATTGCAAGATAGATACTTCATTCTCACAAAAATATGGATCATAAATTATAACATAATCCATTGCATTATCTATAACCCATTGTTTTATAAAATTTATCGCCTCATCCCCCTGTCCTTTGTAAAATGTCTTTATGTTTGGCAAAACTGACTGTTGATCGATATATTCCTTAGATGCAACTTGTTGCATAATTACACTATCAATATTATGCAACAAGTTTAACATGTTTACCATTTCCCCAAAAAAATTATGCAAATATGATGTTTTTGATTGATTTGACATTACTGTATTTTCAATAAACCAATTTATTGAAAGTTGTACAGTTTCAAATTCTTGATTCAATGAACAATATAACCATTTTCTTATTACATTTTCATGCTGAATAGTTGCACGATTAGAGTTCACAGATTGCATAATTTTTTGCAACGCATTATTAACAATTCTATTATATTCAATCGCTTGATAGTACTCAATATTATTTGGATTTGATCGTAAATCTAAAGTTTTTATATTATCGTTTAATTGATTTCTATGAGCATAACTATCAACTTTACTTGCAATGTCTGTAGCTAAATTATAATCTATTGAATGTGCAATTTCAATTATATGCCCTATTATTTGGTCACGTCCTTCATTATGTGAACATAATTGGGCTGTATTTATAGCATTATTTAATAAAAACTTTGCCGCTTCATTATCTGACGTCTCTGAATATCCTTTAGCTACTAGTTGAAATCTTTCTGCCCTATCTATATGGTTATAAATTTTATCCAAATGATTTTCTGCATTTTTTAACATTCTCTTCCCGATTTCTGAATTTTTATTATAAGCGGCTACTCCAGCACATTCAAAAACTAAAACTTTATCTGCAGTATTATCTATATGTCCTTTTATCTGATTTTCTATTTCATCCCAAGTAAAACACAATTTATTCCAACTTTTTTTAGCTCTAAATCTCGTGGTACTTTTAGCAACATCTCTCAACTGACACATACATACTCTTATGCAAATTTCATATCCGAAGTGTTGAATATTTATAGGATCAGGTAGCTTATTATCAATAATATCATTCAGCTTTTGCACTATATTTAACAATTGATCTTCTGTAAGTCTAGTATCTTGTTTATCATTTGCTTTTTTTATTATAATTTTATCCACAAGGACACTAATTGCCTTATATATTGCAAAATCTTGATTCATATTTTCAATCAATTCACATATTTTTATTGACTCTGAATAATCTAAATTCGTAACAATTCTGTCAATATCTACCCTGTCTGACGGAGGTCTCTTACTCAATACAAAACTTATTACGTTCATTATTGAAATATCTTGTATATAATGCTGTAATTTTTTTAATTTTTCATAATAATAATTTCTTTCGTACTGAAATAGTAAAGGTGAAATATTTATTATTAATTGCTCATATTCACCCTCATCAATACTTTTTTCAAAATAATCAATACATATTTTGGCATGATATTTAAAATAATCCTGCCTACCTGAAGTCAAACAACGCAATGCTAACTCACTTAAAAGTGAACAACGGGTAAAATTTGATGGAATATACGAAATCGCATTTTTAAAAATATCAATATTTTCCGAATAATAGCTATCCTTCATAATGTCTGGAATACATTTTATCGCAAGATTGCATGTTTTAGCATACAAATAAAATAACCTATTATCAGTGAAATAATATTTTGTTTTATTATCAGATATATTAGAGAAAATACTTTTAGCCTTTTCTCTATCAGTATGAGCAATTATCGTAACTACTTTGTTACCAATCTGTATTTGATCAGTCAGTGAAAGTTTACCTATTGCGTCTTCCAATCTATCATAAATTGAATTCAATACACTGTTATTATCTTCATTAGAAATCCAGCACAACAAGTAAGCCAATGCATAACTTTTAGGCACTAATCCTCTCATATCATAAACTTTTTGCACAAACTTTAACTTAAACTCATGACTACAATTATAATTTGTTAATTTTTTTAGTATTTGTACCAATGTCCACTCATATTTATTTATATTTTTAATTTTACTTAGCGATTCAAAAATAAATTTGAAATCCAAAACTTGAGAATCAAAATTATTTATATATGTACGCAAAATTTTAACTGTAGCATCATCGCGTCTAAATTCAACATTTAATTTTTGCGCAAAAAATATAGCTATATCCTTATCATAATTAATTAATGCAACTAGTATCCCTTTTGTTACTTTGTATTGCTGTGCAGAAGTTTCAAGTAATGTATCAAAACTTCTTCTAAGTTCATTTTCAAGATATACTTTCATACTAAGATCTATATCGTTTAATTGAGTCAAGGTTTGTAATATTCTTACAATAACATAACACCGAGAATTATAATCTGATAATTCATCTAAATATAAATATATACTGCAAATTCTATCATCAGTGCCAAAAAAATTATATTCAATTATTGCTAATGTTAATTCTAATCTAACATATTCATCTATTGGATTTTTAATTGCAACATTTTTCAAGTTATCAAATTTTTTTAAAATACTTTCAATTAGCTCGTAATTATTACAATAAATAAGGGGCTTTGAAAATTGACGTAAATGCTGCATAGTTGGAGTGTAATTACTATTTTCAATCATTATATTTAGTGCATAATTTACAACCTTCAAATCATTACCTTGTTTTGCGTTTGTGTTACACCATGATTGCAACAAAAACAATTTAGCAGATATATTATCAATTTGAGCAGCTTGTTCCAAAATTTTTTCTTCAGATGATTCAGCTATTGTTGAAGAAGCAACTTCTGCAAAACTATACAATGATTCATTATTAATTTCATCACGCATTCTATCTACAGGGTTATCTTCAGGTCCTAACATATGTGATAACCTCATTATTATTAACTCCATTAAGTTGTTTTTTAAATCATCCTGATTATTTTCTTTTGCAATACGCCCAAAAATTTTTTCAGCCAAATCAGCCCTAATAGGAAATATATTAGTGCAAACTTCTAATAACTTTTCAACAACCTCTTTAGTTAACTCAATACTACTATCAATAAGATCAATTGATTCTTCTATAATATTTATTATATCTTCACATATATATATACCATTTTCCCACATATAATTACATATATGAGACAAAAGTTTCAAGCGATCTTCTGGTAACATAGTTTTATACGCATAATTCAAAGCCCTATCATTATAACCTAAAGCAAGCAGAGCTCTAATTTCGTTTTCAACCGCTGGCGGTGAACTGATAATTTTGGAAAATACAGATTCAGCAAGCGCCCCCCAAGCTAAAATTTTAGTATCATTTTTTTGATATGCCATTTCTGATAACATGCGTATACTACGTCTTACCAATGAAACTTTTTTTGTGCGTCCCAAAAAATCAACCAATGTATTTACATCAAGAAGACTAACCATTGCTTCAAAATTATCCATAGCCTTATATAATATTGGCAAATTTATAAAAGCGCTATATGAATCATTTGATTTATAATAATTAATTAATTTTTCAATTATATATGTTTTTTTATTGTCAAGCTTTTCTTGTAAAAAAACTTTATATTCATCAACCACTTTTACATGTTTGTTATGATATATTTTAATAAATTCTATCGATTCAATTATATGTTTAATTTTTTCTATATCAATATTCAATATTTGGCTTAGAGAACCTGTTGTATGGAAATCATATGAAAAAACTAAAACAGCTAATAAATTTATTACATTTTCATCCGAACAATTAATTTTATCCCATTCTTTTTCCAATAATTTATGAAAATTTGAAGGCAAATTTTCAATAAGTTTTTCCACATTTGCCCCTTTTGACAGCTGCCTATGCAACTCGCAAACATATTTAGGCAACCCATTGCATACATTATGTACTGTGTCTATTTGTTCATTAGTCATATATTCATTTAAAAGTTTTTCTGTTTCGTCTTTTGAAAACCACAGCATTAGCCATGTGAAATAATCAAAATTATAATTTTTTTCAGTGCTGCTAGTAAGCACATAAATACCATAATCATAGCCTGTAGGCAACAAATCCAAAATAGTCTCTTCACCAAAGCCTTTTGGTATACGATCTAATCCATCAATAACAAAATAGTAAGAAATGTTGTTGTTTTTTACTTTTTTTCTTAATTTATTATACAATTTTGAAAATCTTTTTTTTAATTCATGCTCATCAAGATTTTCTAATTCTTCTTTATCATTTAAATTATAGTTTAAGCCACTCACTTTAAATGTGTTACGTTGGGTGAGGGTTGACAGATGGAATAGTGTGGTAAAAATAAAACAACCACCCGGGCTTGCCCCAGATGGTTGAGTATCTACAGTGCTCCCCGTATAATGGTGTTTGCCACAACAACCAACAAAGGGGAGAACTGACTGTGTATACCCATCCTACAGCATTAAGAGCAAGAAGGCAAGCTATGAAACTGGATAACGAAACTAACAATTTAAACCGGCGAGAAATAGCTGAAAAATGCCATATGTCGCACACGACTTTTTACAAGATTCGCAAGCGCTACGAAGAACACGGTGATGCCGGTTTATACGATAAAGAAAACAGACCGCGAATTAAGCATAATCAAACCCCACCCGACATTGAAGAGATTATCCTTGCTTACGTTCAAGATAACCCGGCCCATGGACCAAGAAGAATTAGCGGTGAGTTAAAGAAAGAAGAAAATGGCGGTATAAAAATCGGTGAAACTGCTGTTTACGGCGTTCTTAAGCGTAATAATATAAACACTCAACGTAAACGCCTCCAATGGATCGATTCACTACAGCCTCCGAAAGAAAAAACAGCCTGGGAATTGGACAAGGAGGCCAGCAAGCGCCGGCATGTACATGCTCCTGTACCTGGATATCTTATGAGCCAGGATGGAAAGTGTATAGGCCGTTTGGCCGGTATCGGCCGAGTTTATGCCCAGGTTGGTATTGATTGCGCCAGCAGTTTCGGTTGGGCCAGACTATATACAGATAAGACATCTAACTCTACTGCAGATTTTTTGAGGCATGCTTGTAGCAGTTATAAATCAATGGGCGCTTATTTGCAGCGGGTTCTTACGGATAATGGCAAAGAGTATGGTTCTTCTGAGCCCACCATTGGACATAATTACGGAGCCGCCTGTTACTTCTTGAATATCAAACATAAAACAACTAAAACCAAGCATCCCTGGACTAACGGGTATGCCGAAAGATTTGTTCAAACACTATATCAGGAGTTTTTTCAAATAGCCTTGAGGCGCAAAAAATATACTTCCCTGAAAGAACTCCAAGAGGACCTTAACAATTATCTGTATAATTACAACTGGAAGCGCCCGCATCAAGGACGCCGTACCAGGGGAAGAACCCCGGCACAAGCATTCTTTGTACCTTATCAAGACCAACATCTTCTGCCTGAACCAGGGCTTGTAGTTTAAATAAAAATAGCGGAATAAAGTAGCGGTCTTGACAGCCACCCTGCGTATGGTGAGTATTAATTACCGACGGGGCGGCTCCTGGAACATGTTCAAAGTTATTCACCCCGTCGGAATGTCAATTGTACCATACGCGGGGTCCCCGACTGTAAAGACTTCCCCAAGGCGCTACTTTGATTGAAATAAATGCACCTCAAAGGCTCACCAAAAACATGTTTTAAAAACCAAAGGGGAGCAGTAAACTTTTACCAAACTGTAAACCCCTTGTCAACGTAATTCACTTTAAACATTTGTTCACAAATATCAATTAAAAAACTATAAATATCTGAAGACCAATAATCATCACCAACGAAAAAAGAAAACGTTCTATCTGAAAAATATCTTGCAAATTGAGATAATAAAACAGTTTTGCCTGAACCCGATATGCCTTTAATTAATATAGTTTGCTGCTCACCTGAAAACATTGAACTGATCTGTCGTAATAATACTTCACGCCAAATTTCTTTATCGGGTATTTTAGGAAATGTTAAACAATATTTTGTAAGATTAAGTTCTTCTTGGTTTACTATTTCTTTCATTTTTACCACCTTCCAACCAAAACTTGTAAAAGCGTTTTAGTAGTTTAATTTAATATATATCAACGTCAATTACCTCTATTTGAGTAGTGAAACAGATAAAAGCTTGTATAAGCGTACTATCTAAAAACCCCCAAAATATTTATAATGTTTAATGCCTAAATCAGCAAGTTTTAGTTTTCATTGGGCACTAAATTATAATATCGCTTGTCCTAACCTAAAAATTAAGTATATTTGAATAAATTAAATACTGCTAATGTTAAAATCAAAACTGGAACATAAGAGGCAACACCACATTAGATTATGGTAACTATACAGTTTTTTTACAGAAGCCTATTCCTGAACCCAAACCATGTCATTTTTTCACCAAAAACAAACCTTTCCAATCAGCATTCATTAACCCAAGCGATAGTCTGCCACACCTTGTAATACGTCAATAAATGTATGTTCATGCCGTTTCATGTTTAAATCTTCTCTATTATTACTTATCTGGAAAGAATTGTATCAAAATTAATAACTTTATACGTTATTTTAACTTGTTAAGAAAATTTCTTATAATAAAAATTAGCTAAACCTAATTTAATTGTTCTTAAAAATGTATAGTTTTCCTTTGAAGAATCATGTCAATCCATGTCATCCATTCTAATGCCCTTTTTTATTTTCGTATATCCCACTACCTTAACCATTAGGTCTTAAAGGCAAAAAAATTCCACTGGAGTGTAGAATTTTATCTGTAATCGACGCTTATGACGCTATGACCAATGATAGACCCTACAGGAAAGGTTTATCCCACAAAAACGCTATATCTGAAATAAAAAGGTGTACAGGTACTCAATTTGACCCGGAAGTAGTAGAAAAATTTTTAAAGATAATTTATTAATATCCCTAATATCATTTAAAGTTTTAGTATAATACTTTATAAAATATTTTCCTAAAAAACACCTCAATTATATAGAAAAACTCCCAACTTTACGCTGGGAGTTTAATTTTATACGTTTAAATTTTCTTTTAGCTGTTTCCCCGGTTTAAAGCTCGGCACCCGTGATTCAGGTATATCAATCTCTTCACCGGTTTGCGGGTTTCTGCCTTTGCGGGCAGCCCGCTCTTTTGTCTCAAATGTACCAAAGCCTACTAGTTGCAGCTTATCTCCTTTAACCAAAGTTTCTTCAACACAATTAAAAAATGTATCTACTACTTTTTCGGATTCTTTTTTGGTTAGATCAGACTTTTTAGCTACACTAGCAACTAATTCTGCCTTGTTCATAAAAAACCTCCAATTCGTTTTTCTTATTTTAGTATACTGTCAATCAAGGTTTCAACAATTTATTCCAAATTTTTCTGTACCAAGATTGAATTTTAGTAAAAAAAACGCCGTTAATTTGACTACATAGTTTTTTAACCCACCGCTCAACAAACATATCGAGCAACCATAAAAAACTTGCTTTCACAAGTTTTTTATGGTTTTATTTTTGCTAAAATATCATTTTATTTTGTTTCAACAACATCTATTATATCTTCATATGTCATCACATTTGCCCAGGTATCGTAATTTAAACTGGACATAACTTCTAATGCTTTACGTTTACTTTTTCTAAGTGATACAAAAATTATTTTACTATTAGTATGCTTTAAATAATCGTTAACATAATTTAAGAACCTCAACTTTTTCTGAGCTTCATCTTTTAAATCATCTACTTTTTTTCTACTTGGTTTCTTAAATAAATAACTATCTAAATCTACTTTACACTCTACAAACTCACCTATAAAATCAACTGCAGTTTCACTGTTATTAGTATAAACAACATCAAGATTTTTTTCTCCCAACAATACACCATCTACTTCAATTTTAGCATTATTTTTAATTTCCAAATTATTATTTTCTAGTATTAACGGCCCTATACTACTAATAAGATACTCAACAACTTTTCCTTGTGTATCACTTGGATCATGGGAATTAAAACATTCATCAATCAGTGAAAGAAATTCTTGCAATTTGTTGCTGTCAATTATTTTTTCTTCAATACATCCTTTAATAATATCATTTATAACCTTATCACGCCTATCTTTCCTTTTAGCTTCAATAACTATCCGAGCATAAACTTCTAAATAGCCATTATTTTCTAATAAAAATTTTACTATTCTATAAACGAGTGTGTTTTCATGATAATTAGAAACACTACCCACGACACGCACTTGCATTATTTTATCATCCTCTAAAACCATCATTTGCTTAATGTAAATGTTTTCATAAAAAGTGGTGGATAACCCATCTTAGTACACATAGAACTAACTGTTTCCCTTGCATAAGGCCAAGTATTTAAGGGTACACTAGAATTGACAAATCGTTCAGTTATTTCATCATCTATTAAATTTACATTATACTTATAAATTGCTACTAGTTCTAAATCTATTTCAAATTCTTTGTCCTCATTATCTTCGCCAGTAAAAACTTCAATTTGAAAAAAAGAACTTGTATAAAGGTATTCCTCAAGACTTTTTTTTACAGAAAAAGAAGCACCCACTTCTGCATTTAATTCTTTTGTCCCTTTATTTTTACTATGGTTTTCATACCCATGATTATTGCAACTCAATTTTGATAAATAAATGCCTTCCAATTCAATATTACGTATAAATTCTTTATACTTTTGCTTATCTACCATTGAACTCACCCTTTAAGCTATCAAATAATCTTCATCTTCTTCATTTTGATTACAACTTATTGTGCTGATTTTTGCTTCTTGCTCAATTTTTCCAGAACATATTAATTCATTTATCTTTTTTTCTAATACAATTTCTAAAATATCATCATCTATAGTATCGTCTTGATTTTTTATCAAGTTTTTTATAGAACGTTTTATTCTATGCGGCAACTCTTCAACCCAATCCACACTATTATCGAGCATTTCTATATCACTAATATCTTTAAACATGTTTTTTCTTTGGCTTTCTAATATTCTAATAACATTATACAATCTTCTCTTAGAATCAAAATTTAATTCTCGAGATTTATCCTCTAAAAACACAAAAAAATTATCTATATCTTCATTATTTAAAGCTTCATCAAGTCTATCTTTTATTATATCTTTTTGTTCTTTATTAATTTTTTGCTTATCATTTAAATCCATGATTATATCAAGCACATTATTATAAGTATTATAAAAAAAACTATTTATAATTTCTCTAAAGCTGTAATTGCTAACTAAAGGAGATTCTTCTACCACCCATTTTTGCTTATAATTTCTATATTCACTCACCTGGAATCTCCTCCTTTCTAGCCAAGTAAAACTATACTCCTTATGCTCACACATGTTATCACACCCCTACCCATCTTGTCCATGTTTTGCCAATACTAATCCTTAAATTTTATTTTTCCAAAATATAAATTATTAATACGTATTTTATAGAGGTAGAGGTTATTTTGGTTGTTTTTAGATTATTTTTTTAATTGGTCTATAGAGTTAATCCCAAAAATTATCACCTTCTTCATTACTGTTTTCAAAAAAATCATCTACTTCATCAAAGCCCGGTTCTACATCCTCATCTGACTCATTTATATTTTCTCCTGGGGATATTACCTCATCTGTATTTCTGCTGCTATTTACCTGAAAAGCATTTTCTTGTTCGCAGGGAGTGTCTTCAACCTCCTCTTTTGAACGCTCATCTACCCCCCATAATATCTCTATTTCCATGTCTTTATTTTCTACTCTTTCAGGTCTGTAATCAGTTATATCCAGAGGTTTTATTTCTTTTGCCAGTGGGTGCGCAGTATAAGGTAATTTTTCAAGAACTGCAGGGTTTCTCCCCCTGACTATTAATATAGATTTTCTTTCGTCTAACCTCAATGTTTCGTCCATGGTCATCAGTCTCCTGGACTTGGGGCTTTTTGATACCATGGCTTTTTCCAACGTAGTCATGGTGCGGCGTATAGACCTCTGCTCAACCGTGCCCTCGCCGAGCGATTCGGACAAATATTTTGCAGTATCAGTGTCGTTTACCCCCAAAAACAGCCTGCTGTCGCAGCAGGAGATAATCTCTTGCCACGCTTTCTGCGGGTAGCGGTTCTCTAACTGCGGCAGGGACTGGGTGATTATCGTGCAGTAGAGCCCCCTGCTTCGCATAGTAGCAATTCTTTTTTTAAAATCCGGGATAGCGCCTATATTGCAGAACTCGTCCAGTAAAAAGTTTACGTCGACCGGGCATCTGCCTCTGTTTATATCACCTAACTTGGTGAGTTTGATGAATAAAAAGCTGAAAAATAAGGACGACAAGAAGTCGAAAGTAGTGTCGGTGTCGGAAACTACGCAGTAGTAAGCACACTGTTTTTTCCCGGGTGCTTCTAAATTTATGGTACTGGTACTGGTGAGTTTTTTTACATTTTCGTTCTGGAAGACCTGGAGCCTGGTACCCAGGCCCTGTATAACACCGCCTTTTACATTGTTGCCGGCCTGGGAGTAAATGTTGTAGGGGGCCTTTGCCGGGTGGTCTTCGTCCAGGCCTTTAAATATTAAGTCCAGCGCGTCGGTATCACCAGAAGCCAGCAAATTGTATATGGAATATATGGTCTGGTTTTCTTCAGGGTACTCGGTCTTTACATACATGGTGAGGGCTTTTAGTAAATTCTGTTCGCACCTGTCCCAGAAAGGGTCACCCCCGGCTTTGCGGGCACCTGGTACGGCAGTATTGGCGATAACTACTTCCGTGAATAACTGGGCTTCACTATTGTCTGTTACTTCGTCCAAAGGGTTCCACGCGTCGGAACATTCCATGTCTACCAGGTTAAATACCCTGGTATTGTAGTTATTTTCCCGGAAGAATTCTAATGTCTCCCTGGCAATCTCACTTTTAGGATCGATCACTATTGTGGACTCCTTATTGGTCACTGCCTGCAGCGCATTGGGAATAATTATGCTCCACGTTTTGCCGGAACCCGGTGCGCCAAAGACCATTACGTTCCTGTTTAAACGGCCTTTTTTATACAGCCTTACGGGGTGTTTGTCAAAACTGCCCAGTAAAATCCCGGGACCATGGCCTTTTTCTAATGTTTTAAACACTTCAGAAGGCTGCATCCATTTAGCCGTGCCGCAGCTGGGGTCGTCTATGAAACTGCTGTTACTATTCCTAAATCTAAACTTTTGAGCAATTTCTGGTACACGAACATATAAAGTTAAAGCCATGGCAGCAAGAAGCAAAAATACCACTATATTTACTATTACCCAGTGGGGGACAGCTCCTGAATTGGGTAAAAAAGCGGCTGCTTTTAGCGGTTTACCGTACAGTTCCAACCCGTGCTCGAAGTCTACTAGCATTACTGCAAATGAGCCCAGTAACCAAGCGTCTAAAAGGTAAAGCACTACCAGGGAAATAAGTAATATTAAAAGCTTGCTTTTTAATATCCTAGCTGCCCACTGCATATGTACCGCACAACCTTTCGGGCTCAGGGATTATTACCTGTTCCAAGTTCAACCTGGATAGTGATTTCGACTGAGACTCCAGGCAGGCAATCTTAACTTCGCGGCCTTCTTCCCGGCGGGCTTTCTTTAAATAATTATTTAGCTGTTCTATTTTAGTTATATCGTTATAGACAAGGTTAGAAATAAATACACTTCCCTTTTCTAAATCTGCAAAGGGGCGCGGGCAAAAATCAAAGTCGGGAAACATTCCGTGAAGGTAGTTTTCTACCTGTGCCGCATATTTTAGTAATTTCATACCGTACGGGTAGGGCAGTATTAAAAGTTCTTTAGGTTTTTCTGACAGCTCACCAAAAAGCTGCTTGGCCTCTTTATTTGGGCAAAATACAACTGCTCCTGATATGCCGTATAGGTGCAGGTTTTTAAGTTCTGATTTTATTTTGCTTACTTTTTTCTTCTGCGGTTTATCCATTAAAAAATACACGGCATAGCCGTTTTTCCTTTTTATATAACAGTTTATTAAATTACTGTCGACCATACTTGTAAGCCGTTTTATTTCCCTGCTGGACGAAAATTCCCAGTTATCCAGCGTTAAATACAGATCTGCTTTTTTTGACTTCAGTTCACGTACCTTTTGGTACCTATTTTTTACGGGGTTTTCATCACAACCTAGAGCCCTCAACCCTGTCCGGGTTAATTCAATATACTTACCGTACTTGGTTATCAAACTGCGCCTCTGCAGCTCGTTTGTCCTGTGGTAATAATAACTTTTAGTATTACCATAAATTCTTTTAGCCTGTTCCAGGCTGGCCACGTCGCATTTATATATTGTTCTTAGCAGTGTAATATCGTTTTCTGTCAGTATTTTTTTCCTGGACATCTTTTTCACCTTCCAAAATGGTAATTATTTAATGTTCTTAAATAAAAAAAGCAAGCAAAAAAAGAAACCTTTTCTTGCTTGCTTTTCCGGGTTACCTTAAAAGGTATCTCCTCGTTTAAAGGGGGTAAAACCTATCTCCATACCACATTTAAAGTTTATACGTTCAGGCTAAACGCATATTTTTTAAGCATAATTTTCTGCCAACAAAGGTTTAGCAGCTATAAAATTAATATAAAATTTTGCACGATCAACCGTATAATTTTATTCTCGGCTTATTTTTTAAAATTTGATATTTATTCAATCTGATTCCTACATTATTATAAAGTACAACCCTTTTTATCTATAAATTTTGATAGGAATTCCTGCAATTCATTGGCGCATTCAATTACATATATTTCCGTCCTGGGATAGTTTTCATCCACTTCTCCTGTTACCAGAAATGACAAATTTTTGTAATTATCGTTTTTAATTATCCCGCCGTACCTTAAGCCGTCGATAATGTATTTGTAAGCCCTGTTATCAACATCCCACTCGGTAGTAAAAGGAGTATACACTGCTATAATGCAAAGCACTTTATCAAATGAAACGTCTACATCTAAAATAGCCCTTGATATTTTGCTGACCCAGTGTGTTTTAACTTTCCTTGAACAGGTTACTGACCTGGGAAGGTACCCGTCCACAGTTATTTTAAGTATACCGTTTTCTTTTTGAGTGCTTACTCCCTCTACATCCTGCGGCAGTCCCAGTTCTTCTTTTTCAGCATCTATGCTCTGTTCTGCTCCCATTTTAAGCTCATCAAGCTGTTTGGATAAATTACGAAGAAAATTCAAGCAGGTTGCTGTCTGCATTTATAATCACCTTACCATAACTTCTTTTCTTTCAAAAAAATCCACCAAGCGAATTAAAGATCTTGAAATGCGTCGTAATCAAACTCTATTTCCTGTTCTGGATTTTCTTCCGGTTCTCTTTTCTGCAACGTTACCCCTGAATTTAGCTTTTCTTCTATCCTGGCCAGCCTATTATCCATTGAAGTCAGTGTTTTCTCCAGCCGATCCATTAAATCAAGTGCTTCTCTTATCCTCTGGCTTCTCTGTCCCCTGGGAAGTGCTAATACAGGGTGGTCATCAGGTAAATATATTTCTATTCTCTTACCGCTCCTCATTTTATAACCCCATTCCTGGCGTCCGGACTTTAAAAATTCAGTATTCATAAGCCTTGAAAGCTTCTCTTTGTTCATTAGTTCCGGACACATTTATAACTTTACACCGGATATCTTTATTACAATATTGACAGGGCTTCAAAAGTTATTTTTCTTTTATTCGTCCGGACACCTTTATATTGTTTATAATGCTATATCCGGACACTATATTAACAAAACAGCCTTTACTCCTTATGTGGAGCCTATTAAGACTGTCCGGACAAGGTTTTTAGAAAACCGTTAACATTTGCCCACTGCGGTTCAGGCAAAATCCTGGCAGCAGGGAATAGCGCTTCTAATGAAGGAAGCATTTCTGCGCCTCCCCCTGCAAGATATACTTTTTTTACAAACGCAAAGCGGTCGCCCAGTGCTGCCCCTACCTGGTCTGCTATTACCCTGGCCACTTCATTACAGGCTTTTTGAAGAGCGCCGGAGAGATCCAGCTCCTTACCATAATAAGTAGTAATTCCGCACTCTTCTATAATTCCAGGTACTCTTACTGCTGCAAGCGGTGCCCCCGTCCTATTTTGAAACTCTCTGGCGATTGAGTCGTGGACTGAATAAACACCTGTTTCAATACTGCCGCACAGGCTGGACACGGGTTTTATTTTCCCTCCCTGCACCTCTGCAGTAACGTAGTCGGTAGTCTTCTGGCCGATATCCACTAGAAGTACGAGGCCTTTTTGTGGCAGGTCATTTGTAGTAAACAGAGCCCCTGCTCCCTGCGGGTATACTACTACTCTGCCGAAACTTACCCTTTTAAAACTGTCACCGTTTAAAGAAACTTCGGCATGCATTTCTTCCAAATGCTTTTTTAATTCGTCTTTTTGCGAACGGTAATAGGCTACCGGGAGGCCTACCGCAAGTATAGCCCCTTGTTCAATTTCTAACTTTCTAGCTGCAGATAGTATCAGTATGTCGTGGTTTGGGTGCTTGTGTTTTTCTCTGTCCAGCGAAAAACTTACAGCCTGGCCTTCCTGCAGTGCAAGTTCCCCTACAAAGTAGTGATTTGCCATACCGCTGCAGTTGCGGATTTCAACCGTATAGCCTACCCCGTTGTTAGATAAGTCCGCCAGGGGAAGTTCCCTGTAAGGAGATACTACAGAAGGAATAATCAAACGGTCATCAGAATTAGCAGCTTTTACATGGCTGTACCCAACGTCTATAGCCATCTGCATATTAAACCAGCTCCTCTCTAAAGTCAGGGTGAAGGGGTTTTGAAAGGTAAAATCCCTGTACAAACTTAATACCGGCATTTTCAACCTCGTCCAGCTGTTCCTGGGTTTCTACACCTTCAGCTATAACTGTTGAATTTCTTTCTTCTGCAATTTTTTTAATGTGGCTAACTACTGTTTTGTAATACCTCGCATTATTATAGCTTGTCATGCCCTGAATTAATTTTTTGTCAATCTTGAAATAAGCTACCGGAACTTCACAGATATGAAAAAAATCTTTTGTTCCGCTGCCGACATCATCCAATGCAATCTGCACTCCTTTTTTTGTTAGGCCATCTACAGCCTTTTTGAAACTTTTTTTGTGCTCACTACCTATTTCTCCAACCTCGATTACTAGATTTGAAAAACAAAATTTGCTGCATATGTCCCTGTAATATTCAGCCAGTGTATAAGCACTGAAATTTATAAAAAGCATGCTGTTCATAGAAAACCTTTCAAGTGCTTTTAACGCACATACCATCTCCAACCCGGGCAGACACTTTCTTTTTAATGCAGAAGTAAAAAGCCTATTAGGGTAATAATAAAGTCCCTGCGGGCCTCGACTCAGCGCTTCAAATCCAACAACTGTCCCGTCAATCAGGTTGTAAATTGGCTGGTACAGGGTAGTAACCATCTTGCCTTCAATAATTTTTTCTACTGACGTCAAACAAAATAACCCCCTTTTACTCAAAATAAAAGACCCTGCTCTAAAAACAGGGTCTTTTATCTAGTATCTTTTTTTCTTACCTTAACCTGGTCGTAAATGTCTCCTTGAATTGCCATCGTAAGCGGTACTGTAATAGTTTGCGGGGCAATACTTGTCCGTTTTATCGTGGCCGTCACGTTATAGGTTCCATTAGGTGTTTCAATATCTGTCTTGTAATTACCGTTGAAAGTATTGAATTTATTGCTTAGCGGGTCTTGTGATGTTAAAGTTACTTCATCACCGTTGAAATAACTGTTATTTGGGAATTTTATTGTAACTTTATCTGCATATCCTTCAGTATCAATTGTTATATTTACGTTGTAACCACTGGGTGCTGGATCTGGTGTTATTTCACCTGAGCCCTGTAATGGAATAACTACTTTTAAATCATGCCAAGTCCAGTCCGACCATTTTGCAGCTGCATAAGGGTTCGGTGGAGTATCCTTGACTTTTAATCCGATACTGTATTCACCGGCACCATTGTCACCCCACCCTGTATCTGCAAAAATTCCAGGCGGTTTAGAGGTAGTATATTCTCCAAGCAATGTGCCGTCTGATGTTTTTACTCGCCACACTCTTTCTGTTATTCCTTCACTTTCTGGATCATAAGAATTGTCTGTATAAGTTACTGCACTATCTGCTGCAGCCGGATCAGGTGTTACACTAAATTGAGCTACTGGTTTTTTATTTTCTTTGACTACTTTCAATATTTCTTCGTGCCATGATGACCACAGTGCATTCATATTTGTTAATGAAGGCATATCTTTTACTTTTTTGGCTATTTGATAATCACCTAGTTCTATATCCTGTTCAACACAAGAACCTGTAGGATGATAGGTTACATCTGTACCTGTAGCATATAATTCATTATTTACAAATACGTGAAGTGCAGAGTCATCTGTAAATGTTATTGATTCAGCCTTTCCTTCAATTTGTATTCCGTCCCAACCTCCATCATTAGCCCCGGAATTTGCAGAAGCATTTGTAGTGAAAAACCCGGATTGTACATTTACATCACTGCCTTCAAAACTTAAAGTAATTATTTCTGCGTTTTGCTTTGTCAGTTGTCCTTCTACATGGGGGCTTGAGTGAAAAGTTATTAGGGTACTTCCCTTGTTTTCTTGAATAGAAATAACATTACCTAGAGGCCCCTGGTCGGGTAACTCGCCCTGGGCTATCTCATCAGCCCTTTTAATTTTTGTTACCAAATCTCTGGGTGTAAATGGTTTTCCGTAGTGCCACTCAGAACTCCCGTCTTTTTTCCAGCGCCAGCTTTCATCAACTATAGGATCACCGTCAGGGTCTGATGAATTGTCGGTATAACTTAAATCGCTGTTTACAGGTGCAGGATCAGGTGAAACAGTAAAATCTGCTACCGGCTTTGCATTTCCTGGTTTAACATGTAGTGTTTGATAAAAAGGATCTGACCAGCTTTTTACATGCTTTTCTGTCGTTATATTGTAATACGAACTGTCAGGATCACCATATGCCGAATCTGCACTGTCATACATTTGAAAACTAAATTTTACTTTTGTATATCCCTGACCGGAGACATCTAAAGTATCTGAAAAAGAATTACTGTCCCATTCATATAAAGACTCATAATCTTTTATAGTGTGCCATGAACCGTCTTTATAACCTTTAACAGGCAAATCGTCTGTCCATTTATCATCATCTGCCACGGGAGTTCTAAAATCTATTGTTTTGATTGTTTCTCCATCAGGCGCGTTAAATTGCGGCATCCAGTAGGCATAATATCCATCTTCTTCTGAAAAATCTATATTTTGCTTTGTATGAGTTTTTTCTATAGTCTCACTGCTTTGATCTCTAACTTTTAATTCTATTTTATAGTCTCCAGGATCACTATAAGTCGCCGGGGGACTTGAATAAGTATTCCAGGCACCGTCCGGTTTCTTTTTCACGCGCCACTGTTTTTCGATAATATTATCTCCATCTGGATCATAACTGTTATCCATATACTGCACGTCATTGTTTTGAATTACCGGGTTAGGTTTTACTTTAAATTGTGCTACAGGCTTCATATTTCGATTTGTAATATCTACAACTTTTGTTTCCCTGTATGACCAGACACCTTCATCGTCTTTTACCCTGAGTGAAGTGAGATATATTTTCCCTTGTTCAATATTATTTAATTTCCCTGGATTCCAGTCTGATACTGACATATTAGTTATTTTCTTTTCTGTAGTTATTCTGTAGTAAGAATTATCATGGTCACCATATGCTGAGTCCGCATCATCTTCCATCCTGAATTTAAACTTAACTTTTGTATATTCTTGACCGGATACGTCTAAGGTATCTGAAATAGAACAGCTGTCATATTCATAAGAAGATTCATAACTCTTAATGACTTGCCATGAGCCATTTTTATACCCCTGTACCGACATATCTCCATTTTCATATACTTCCCAATTGTCATCAGTTGCTTCAGGAGTCCTAAATTCTATTGTTTCGATTGTTTCCCCGCTAGGTGCATTAAACTGCGGATTCCAGTAAGCATCCCAACCGTCTTCATCTGAAAAGTCTATATTATCATCTCTATAATTGTTTGTAGTATAAGAATAACCACCAATCTCTTTCCATGCCCATTTTTTATTTGCTATTCCTTTGTCCGGTTCAGATTGATGATCGGGGTCATAAGAATAGTCATTGTACTGAACACCTGAATTTATTATTTTTTCGGTAGTTATCATATAATAAGAATTATCCGGATGACCGTATGCTGAATCTGCACTGTCGTACATTGCAAAATTAAATTTAACCTTTGTATATCCCTGTCCTGAAACATTTATCGTATCCGATACTGGAGTACTACTCCATTCATAAGAAGATTCATAGTCTTTTATAGTGTGCCAGCTACCATTTCTATAACCTTTGACAAATAAATTATTTCTCCATTCATCATCGTCTGCCTCGGGAGTTCTAAACTCTATTGTTTTTATTGTTTCCCCGTTAGGTGCATTAAATTGCGGATTCCAATAAGCATAGTAATCGTCTTCATCTGAAAAGTCTATATTATAGTCTTGATAATTTTGCGTCTCTTTATCATAATTTGCATTACAGTCATAAATTGCTTTAGGCCGTCTGTGAACATAGAGGTTTAATTTATCCTGCGGCATGTAAGACCATTCGCGGTATTCGCTAAATCTATCATCGTCTTTTGGATTATCTTTTGCCTGAAATACAGTTTCAAATTCTCCAGTCTTGCTAAAACTCGTAACCGGTGCCGGGATAAACATATCGTCATAGCTTGCAACACCTAAACTTTTGTCGTAATAATCCGGGTGGTGAGAATATCTCCAGCGCCTCTGTATTTCCGGGTCACTTTCTTTATCTTTGTAATAAGTCTTATATTCTATTTCCTGCCCTTTAAGAATGTATTTTACTTTACTGCCCTGTTCTGAATTTACCTGGTTGACAATATAATCGGCCAGATTGGATAGATTGTTTGGCATATCGTTGTTGTATACAAATTTTCCTCTATCTTTGTTATTGTCTACTACTTCCTGCGTCTGGCCCTTGTTACTATCCGAGCCCATAACGCAGTAATGGATTTTATCATCTAATAGACATGAGTAAATTTTAGAAGCTTTTTGAGGATCTTTAAAACCAGGGTATTCAGTATCGCTTATATTTACCAGGAAATGCTGCGCATCTTCCCGCCAATCAGGCTGCTTTAATACTTCGTCAAGTGACTGCTGGCTTTCTGTAGTTATTTTAACGTCTTTAAAGTATGCATAAGCCTGACTTACAGCAAAAGGCCCATAACCGCCCCAGGATATAGGGTCAGAATCGGTATAATCAATTTGTAAAGTACCGTCAACCCAGACTTTTATGTTATCATCAACAGCTTTAATTTTTACGTGCTGCCACCCGTAGCTTTCATATTTGATATCTGGATTGTTAGTAGGAATCAATTTTTCTGAATACCCGCCGTTACTGAATGTCTTTTTGTCATCACATGCAGGCCACCAGTCTCCGCCATCATATGGTACATTTACTAACTTGTATAATCCCGGATGATAACATCCACCATTACTAGTTCTTTTATCAATTGCAAAAGCATATCCAGTATAAGTATCGTTCTCTTCATCGTGCTGCATTCTAAAGGTAAATCCAACCGTGTCGTCATCTCCATGGAATACCCCTGCATCATATTCTATAGTCATATCTGTAGCGTTGTCCTGCTGCCAAAAACCTGTCCAGGCTACGTTTTCAGTAGTACCAATTGCATTTTCTCCGTCTTTAGTAGTTAACTCCCACTGTCCTGTATCATTAGGGTAGTTTATCCAGTCTCTGAAAATAAAATCAGCATTGGCATCATTTGTAGAAAATGAAGAAGTTTCAAGGGATGTAATTTTAGTATCAATATTATTGGCACTTAGTTTAGGCTCAAAATGCTGATTGATATTTTCGTTAAGGTTTGATAATAGTTCTTCACCTATTCGCTGGTTATTTTTCGTCGCAAAGTAGTCAACTGATATATGCTTTGAATCACCGTGCATTATTTTAACAGTATGCTTTTTCTCAGGAAGGTTTTTTATTTCACAAAATAAATCATTAGTGTTGTAAGTATCATACTGGCCGTAATAAGTTCCATCGACATATATTCTGGCAATGCCGTCATTGTCATCACCACCACTCAAGTCAACATACACTGCGGTACTTGGCTGGTTAAACGTTACCTTGCACCCGCCATCTCCCATAAGCCATAGTATAGCACCTGAACTATTTATACCCCATGAATCTTCCATTTTAGTTACTTCATCATTTTCTGCCTCTATAACTTCCTTGAATTCGCCACGGTTCATACCAGCATTTTCAATCCAATTAATCTCTGGACTTGGTGGTGAAGAATTTACAGTAAATACTACATCAGCTTTTTTCTTATCGAATGAATCAAAGTTTACAACAGGCTGCCTGTTTAGTACTTCAACCTTTTTGTCAGCTAGAGGTTTGTCAGAAGTATTATCAGAAAGCCTGTCTCCTTCCGTTACAAACTGGGATATTGTCTCCTGACCGAAACTTTCTTTTATGGATAATTCAAACTTGTATTTGCCGACATCTTTAGTGTAAAGGACAGGAGTGGAATTGTTTCCGTCATCTAAAACTTGTTCAGTTTCATCGGAAAAACTGCCGTCATTATTGCTGTCGTATTTGTAAGTCCATACCCTATGGGATATCGTATCCCCGTCCGGAGAATAAGAATTGCCTACTAATTCAGTTTTTGCTTTATTGTCATTGTCAGGATCTCTTAGTATTGAGTTGGTTACTCTAAAGTCAGCTTTTGGCGGCTTGTCCTGCATTACTGAAACAGTCTTTTTGTACCACTCGGATGTATGGCCTGCTTCGTTGGTTACTTTAAGCTTTACTGTATAATCTCCCGGTTTTTTAAACAGTACTTTTCTCTTAGATAAGTCTCCCGTGTTAACTACCTTTATATCGTCTTGTGTGGCTCCTACAGGCGTTACATATTCCCACTGCGCCTGATCCCAGATTATAGGGTAACGTTCAGAGCTCCGGCTTCCGCTTGCGTCAAATACCATTTTTCTATTTTGCTTCGGGCTGCCGTTCCATTCGTAATACGCTTCCGGAATTGCCGGTTTTACCGTTATGTTTTTAGTAGCCGTATCTGTCAGCCCGTATTGATCTTCCACGGTTAATTCCACTGTATAATCCTGGTCTTTATCAAAATAAACAGTACTTTGTTCCCCGTCCAGCGTACCTTTCATTCCTTCCGGGGCTACTGACCAGCTCCGGCTGGCGATTGAGCCATCGGGATCAAATGAATCGCATTCAATAGTTAAATCCTGGCCCTGTACAATTTCGCCCGGCATATCAATCTCGGCTTCCGGCGGTTCATTCGAAACTTCTATGGAATCAACTTCAGAGTCCGTTGCACCGTCGTCGTCTTCAACGGTTAAGGTAACAGTGTAAGCCCCGGTTTCAGAAAAAGTCAATGTTCCTCCATTATCATCGAGGTTATCTGTTACCCCTGTACTCGGGTCAATTTGCCAGTTCACATCTACAATTGTACCGTCGTCATTAGATAAATTTTCAACATCAACTGTATCACCCTGCTTGCAATGACCGGGCATATCAAATTCGGCTGTCGGTTCTTCATTCGGGGGCGGGGGCGGCGGAGGTTGTTCCTCGACAATAATCGTTTGCGTTGTACTGTCCGTTTTTCCCTGGTCATCTTCTACGGTCAGTGTTACGTCGTAACTCCCTTTCTGGTTAAAAGTTATAGTGCCACCTTCAGTACCCAGTGTGCCGGAGTAACTTCCTTCTACATCCCAGTCAACATCTTCAATAATATGACCGTCACTGACACTTGAATTGTTTTGTATATCCACGTCATCTCCGGCTGTTGTAGAAAAAGGCATATCAAAACTGGCGTCCGGGCCACTGGAAGGTGGTTCAGGGGGTGGTTGCGGAGGCTGCGTGCCTGAGCCGACCGTAACTGTAATACTATCCGAAGACTTGCGCCCTACGTTATCCTCTACCTCTAGCGTAGCAGTATATGTCCCTGCGTTATTGAAAGTATTAGTTACTGAATCGGATAACCTGCTGGTACCGCCACCATAATCAACTTTTACTCCGTCAATTTTAAACTTCCAACTGTTTATCCCATTTTGACCTGCAGCGTAGCCACTGGCATATATTCGAAAAGTTTCAGTATCGCCTTCTTTAGTATTTCCATCATAGCTTATTCGTGCACTCGGCAGTGGAGTAGTTTGAATTTCAACAGTTTTAGCATTTGCGTCGTAATCCGGGACCCATGCCCCGCATAACTCGGCTAAATCTCTTATGTGTATTCTGTCTGAACTTCTACTGTTTGCCGAAAGAATTTTCATTTCTCTATCTTTTTTATCATCTACATAACTTTGATTGCCTTTCATTAAATCTACCCAGTCATTTATTTTACTATCAGCAATGTAATTAAGAATATTACCTGTTTCATTAGTACTAGGTCTAAAATCATGGGCTATTGCCATATCTTTTGCAGAACCTCGTTCACTACCGTTTGCATCATTAACTGTTATATCCCAGTAACCGTAAAAGTTTCTCCGTGTACCGTCGACATCTACCGGATCTCCCATGGATAAACTCCCCAGGTCAGTAGGATCACTAATAAATTGTGCTTGGGCTACTTGCAGTGGAACAAAGTTAATTAGCAATACAAAAACAGCAAAAATAGCTATTAGTTTTTTGGCTCTCACAAGTCAAATCCCTCCCTCAGTAACTTTTATACATCCTAAAAAAACATCCCATAAAAAAATGAGCCTTTTTTAAGGCCCATTTAATGACTTTACTTGGTTACTGTTATTTTTTGCGTTTCACCGTTCCAGTCAACACTGTATCCAAGTCGTTCCCCTACAAACCGAAGTGGTATTAATGTTCTTCCGTTTTCTATTACTGCAGGTTGATCCATTTTTATCGTTTTACCTTTTTTTATAGCAGTTTTTTCACCTATATTTAAGATTATTTTCTGGTTATTTGAAGCTACTGTAACCTGATTCTTGGCACCGTTATAACTCAGACTTGCACCCAGTTCATCGAGCACTCCTTTTAACGGGATAAGAGTACGTCCTTCTTTAATTTTCGGGGCTACATCCAGGCTATTAATACCTTCTGTTCCCCCGTCCTTAATAACAGTGACTTTCTGACTGCCTAATTGGAGAACAACCCTGTTCCCTTTGAATGAAGTGTTTTTTTGCTGTTTTTCAGGTTTTTGTTCTTTGCTTTCTTCTTCTTTAGTAGACGTATTTTCTTCTTTTTTAATCTGTTTATAGGCTTTTTCAGCATGACCGGTATATTCAGGGTCAATAAATATATCCCAGAGCTTATCATTTTGCATTAAGTTGTCGCCATCTTTAAGCCTGCGCTTTGTTTCTTTTATAATATAATCTTTCCATTTAGTTTCCTGCCACGGTTCTCCATTAATTGAGACAATTTCATCATAAGGATAAGAAAAAAGGCCAGCAGCATCACTTGATAATTGATTTTTAAGTAACTGTTTCAAGTATTCACCTGGTTTATCTGTATAAGTTATTCCATTGGCATCTACATACATATCGGAAATAAAATACTCATCACTGTTACGCCATACTAAAATATAATTCTTTACTTCTTCGTAACGTGCAGGTACTATTTCTTCGTTTTTCCCTACTACCCCGTTTTTCCAGTGTTTGGGTATCTTAATATCAACAGTCCCGCTTAATTTGTCTTCGTCGAAAATATATTCTTCAGGGATTGTTATTTTATATCCATCATCTTCAACAGTTGCAATGTCCGCATAAGGTGCGCCCGGGTATAATCCTTTGATTTCATCTTCAGCAAAAGCCGGTACTGTAAACAGTGTTACTGCAAGTAAAATCGTAAATGATAGAATGAACTTCCTCATAAAAAAACCTCCTTCTAATCTTTAGGCTCGGGGTCGAATACTTTCTTCATTCCTTTGTAAGTTATTAACCATGTGCCTTTCGATTTGCGTATTTCCCCCTCTCGAAACCTGTTTCTCGAAATTGGCTTTCTCAAAGTAGCACCGTCCGCTAGTTTCCACCGTTTAGTTGCTTCCTGCAGGGTTAGCACTTTTTTTAGGTCAACCATTATTCCGCCTTACTAATTAACAGTTAATTCATCAGGCGTCTCTGTAGTTATTGAGATAGGAATTGTTATCTTATCAAACATTCCTGAAAATACTGGCTTTAGAGGAACTTCAATATGAGAATGGACAGAAACTTCATTAACTGTATTTCCCACGCTGTCTGTTGCTGGCAGCTCTGTTGAATTATAAACTTCAAATGATATTATATCCACCTGGCCGGAAACAGGTGAGCTGTCACTTGCTGGTTCGAGCGAATCATTAAGGTGAAGGTTTTTCTGCAAATAGTTTAAAAAAGCATTTTCCGCCGGACCTTCTTTTATATAAAGCTGACCGTTGGAAAGTTTGTCTACATCTACTTCTTTGTAAACTGCCATGTTGGAAATATCAAGGGCATTTCTTACAACATCTTTACGCATAAATATAAACCCCAGGTCAAATACAAGGGCAAACAGCATTGAGCTTAAAGAAATAACAGCCAGTCCTACAAGTGCACTGCCTGTTCCTTTTCTGTCCCGTAAAAAAACTTAACCACCCCCTTTATTTTTCAAAGTAAAGGCTTATCGACGAACCTTCTGTACTCATTGTATGGGTATTGCTGCTGCTTACTATAGAAAAATCTGAAAAAGCGTACTCATCATAAGTATACTGGTAATCTATCTCTAGATTTACTTCATTGCCGTAGTCTACCGGGGCATTTGTGGCATTAATAGTGACTTTGGAAGCATCAAAACCTTTATTATCTAACTGATTAATTATCTCCTGGTTAATTGCAGAAGTCATACCGCCTTGAACCTCCATTTTAAGCAGTGCCTCCCTCTGAATTTGCGACAACTTGTAGTAATTTATAGTAGTTATAACCGGGGGAAGTAGATTAAAAACTATGAGCATTATTAAAAGTACAACACCTAAAAATGATACTGCTTCGCCTGTACCGCGTTTATCCTTTATAAACAAAACAACTCACCTCCACCCAGAACAGTAATTACTGTCCCACACACTATAGCAATCGCATAAGGGACGCTTGCTCTCCATTTCTTCTGTTTTATTATGTAAAAAACGAATAATGGCAGTGCTGATACAAGGCTGAAATAAAAAACGAGCAGGCCATATTTTACTCCACCCCAAAGGGTAATTCCCAAAAGCAGCTTTAAATCACCACCTCCCAGCATAACTGCAAATAAAAATTCGCACACTATAAGCCCGCATACAAATATTGCTATAGTTTTAAGTATCCCATATGTAAACATACTCATAATAAGTCCTCCTGCAATTACCGGCCATGTTAACCAGTCCGGTATCTCTCTTTTTTTAATGTCAAAATAAACTGCAGGCAGGCAAAACGCAACAGTTAATAAATTTACAAGCAAAATTATTTCTCTCCTTTTTATAAATAAAAAAAAATCCCCTTCTACTTTTTTTGCAGAAGGGGATACAAACTTATTAACTGCCATTAATTTGGTCTTGCAGATCAGAAGTTACCGAGCTGAATACATTTTGTATTGTATCACCCATGGTGCCTAGAGCAGCTAAGATAGCTATTGCCACAAATGCAATAATACCTGCTGTCTCAATTGACGGTGTTCCAGCTCTATCGTTTAGGAAAATACAGTATGAATGTAGGCAAGCAACAAACTTTAACATGTTTTCACTCCTTTATAAAAAAATCCCCTAAAATAAAAAAGTCTCCTGTAAGTGGTGAACTACAGGAGACTTTTCTTACTTAGCTGCCGCTAATTTGGTCTTGTAGACTGCTCTTTACATCAGTGAATACACTGCCTATAGTATCACCCATAGTGCCCAGGGCAGCTAAAATAGCTATTGCCACAAATGCAATAATACCTGCTGTCTCAATTGACGGTGTTCCGTTTTTGTTTTCTAAGAATGCAAAGCGCGACTTCATGAAAGCATAAAATTTAATCAAAAGAAAACCTCCTTAAAATTTTTTCTATAAATAAAAAAAACTGCCTTAAATAAGGCAGTTAATAATCTTTTTCAAGCTCAGAAAAAAAGTATATAAACCTAAGCATAGGTTTTTCTCCTGTAATTATTAATTAAAAAACGAGTTTCCCATGAACTTTATAGCCAGCGGAGCAGCAACTAGAACTAATATATTTACCACCATTAAAACACTTACCAGGGGAAGTAAGTTTGCCTGATTCTGTGTGCTTTTTTTCTGGTCGTGCTGGAGTGAAGTTTTTAGCATTTCGCTCTGCTGGCCGAGAAGTGTTTTTACTTTTCCAGTATGTTCGCCCTGTTTTAGTGCAAGTATCATGTTGTCCACCGCGTCAAGCTCTACCCTTTTTGAAAACTCGTTAAGTGTACCTTCTAAATCCATTGTAAGGTTGTAGTGAGCACTCAACCTGATAACTTCTTCCTGGAGTGGGCCCTTGACCCTCATAGTTAAAGACGCAAATGCTTCCGGCATTTGAATACCACTGGCCAACGATTTTTTTAAAAAATCGATCATCTCGGGAAGCTCGTTTAAAATCCGTTCCTGCCTCTTTTTGCCCCCTAACCAGATTAATATGTCGGGAATAAAAAAACCACCTATCCCGTACAGGAAAAGCGGCATCCCGCTCTTACCTATAAAAAACGCGCAGAAAACTGTCAAAAATAATTTGGCAGCATAAAAGTGGGCAGGTGTTGTACCTATATATTTTGGATTGCCTGCTCTGGAAAGCCGGTAATAAAGCTTATTCTTACTACTGTACCACCCAAGAAGTTTTTCAGCTATAACTAACAGGCCGTTTCCTTTACATTTGTTGGACTGGAGTTCTTTTTTTAACTTTTTTATACGCTTGCGCTTGCTGTATATTTCCCACCCTTCAAAAAGTGCTGCACTTAAAGCCAGGATTAATATTACATACAATATCATATCTATCAATCCTCACCCTCTGTAGAAATGACTTTATGGACAAAATAACCTGCAATGATAAAAATACAGATCATCACTACAACAATCATTTTCCCGATAGAATTGTTTGTTAGAAAACTCATAAAGCCCGGCTGCATTTTTATAAGTGCAAAAAGGACAATAAAATAAACGCCTACCAGTACAAAAAACATGGTGACGGTACTGGAGGTTGCAGTACTTTTCTCTACCTGCATTGTTTCTCTGTCGTAAGTCTGTTTAACCAGGTTGCTTATAGACTCGTAAAAATTTCCACCGTACTGCAGGTAAAACATCAGGTCGTCAAAGAAATCTTTAAGTATACGGTCAGGGAGGCGCGACTTCACCGTTTCTACGCACTGGCGGGCAGGTACGCCGAATTTCATATTGTCGGTAAACCATATTACTTCCCTTTTCAGTGGATTTTTAAGGCGCGGAGACAGTTCATCCAGTGCAACTACCGGGTCACCGTAAGTACCAAACATATTGGCAACTGCCAGTAAAAATTGTGCTGTTTGTTTTTTTAATTTTTTTTGGTTCCTCCGGTAATCAAATTGGAGTAATTGATAAGGAAGAATACCGGCGACGCACCCCAAAAGCACCCCGGCCAGGGGGTTATTGAGAAGCAATATAGACAGAATAAATAGAGCAAAAAAAGATGTCCCTGTCACATATACAAAGTGCCTTATTTTTAGGGGGCGGTCTTTGGGGCGTATTGACGTTGCCCTGAGCATCTTTTCTATCTTAACCGGGAGGCCTTTTGTTTTTTCGCTGCGCTCCATTAATGTTATTACCTGCCGGTCAACCATCGAACCTACATTGTAATACTTATAGCGTTTTAGAAGATAGCTAATTACGTCCCACAGGTAATAAAACATAAAAAATAAAGCTGTAATATTTACTGCGTACAGTACAGCTTTTAACATTAACTATAATCCCCCCCTCTGCCACAGGAGATTTTGCAGCTTATCGCTTATCGGATATGATTTTGTCCTGAGTTTACCGTCTGTATCTCTTTCTGTAACAAATACAGGGCTCAAAATTACATCTTCTTTTTCTTCGTCAAAACCGTCAATGGAAGTAACTTCAGTTACTTTTTTATTTTCAACGTATACAATTAAATCAATGCTCTGGCTGATAACGCGTTTTAAGTTTGTATAAGAAAGAGGCGTATTGGCAAAGAGCATCATAACAGCAAGCTGTTCAACAGAGTTATAAGTATCATTTGAGTGTATGGTAGTCAATCCTCCGTCGTGACCTGTACCAAATGCTCTCAAAAGGGTAAATGCTTCTTCTCCCCTCAACTCCCCAAGGATAACTCTCTTCATAGCCATCCTTAAAGAGTTCTTAACCATATCGTTCATCTCAATGCTGGTGTCGTCCTCACCGGATTTTTTCTTGGCTTCCAGCGCCACCAGGTTGGAAAGGCTTAACATTAATTCTTCTTCTTCTTCCAGCACTACAACACGCTCGTGGGGAGGGATAAACTCGTTGGCGAGAAACCTTAAAAGGGTTGTTTTTCCGCTTCCTGTAGGGCCTGCCACTAATATGTTGAGCCGAAATTTAACTGTTTTTTTTATGAAATCTATGACTTCCTGGGTAAACGTGCCGTTTTTTAAAAAGTCCTCCTGCGTAAAGTCAAAAACCGTGTGCCTTCTAAATGTTAAATATGGCGTTTTGGCAACCGGGGGGATACCGGCATTAATACGCAAGTTCTTACTTGTATCTCTCGCATCTGCGAGCGGGTGTCCGGAATGAATTTTGCGCCCGCACTTTATCATTACGGAACGGATGTATTGTATCAAATGGTCATTGTTTTTCCACTGTACTTCTGGGGTAGGAATATCCTCTCCGTTCACCCTTTTATATACATTTTTAGGACCGTTTATAAATATGTCGGTAACGCCTGATTCATCTATATACGGCTGCAGTACCCCGTATCCCAATATACTGTCCATTACTTTGCTTACTGTTTCTTCGCTGGAAAATTCCTGGCTAAATCCAGCTCCCATATCAACCAGCGTATCTTCAACTACATTTTCCAAAACGTCGGTGTCTTTTTCCCCTCTGCTTACTTCGTTTACCAATTCGCCGTATTCGCTGGTTACTTTTTGGGTAACTGTTAAAATTATATTGTCTACATCTTCAGCATTTTGCACATTTGCATTCTCTTTTATTTCACCTTTTTTACTTCTCTCCTGCATTTTACGGCTGTAGACTTCTTCTTTTAAGTTAACTACTGCACCCATAGTATCCTCTCCTAGTTAGCCTTTTTTTGCTCACAACCGGTCAGGGCTGACAGTAAATTGTCCAGTGTTATAGATTCGCTGGTAATTTGCTCGCACGTACAGATTACTGGATACTCAAGTAGTTGTTCAATGTCCTTTTCAGTAAATGACTGCTGGTCGATCAGGTTTTTTAATATTTTTATGTGCCCGCATTCTATATATAAATAATTGCACAGGAAATCGAGAAAACGCTTGGTATGGCGTATACACCCCTCTTTATTGTTTACTGGTACCATTACTGCATCGGCTTCATCCAGGGCAGTAAGCGTTGAAATTAAATTAATTTCCCTGCAGGTATCAATAATTACAAACTCATAATTATCTCTTGCCGAGTCTATTAATCTGCTGTAAATATCTTTGTTTAGCATATCCATGGACAGTAATTCAGTTAAACCACCGAGGCAGGGTATATCCTGTTTTGTAGATGATAAGTTTTTAATTATATACTCGGCATCAAAATCGCCGCCAAATACCATACCGGCTACCTGGTTTAAGTCAAATCCTTCATACGGTTGGGAAGGAGTAAATACATCAAAATCCAGAAGGCATACTTTTGCCCCCGGGTATTCTTTTATAAGTGTCCGGGCAAAAGTGCGGGATAGAAGGCTTTTCCCTACTGTTAGTGGGGACCAGAATACAGAAACTTTGGGTATCTTTCCAGGGCTTTCAACTTTTTGAGGTTTATTCTTTTTGAGAGGGAAGTTTATCTTCAACAGAATCATCACCATCCTTTTCAACTGGTTCACTTTCAGGCTTGTACCTAGCAAGTGAAAGCACCCCGCTGTTTACTGCTCCGCTCAATCTTTTAGCCTGATCTACTGAAACCAGCAGTTCTGCAACTTTCGGGTTAATCTCTTTATCAATTTTATCCACACCGGGTTTTTGGATGATACGTTTACCGGACGAATTGAGGATTTTATCAACTACTACCCCACTTACAATTATTTCACTTTTTATATCGTTATTTTTTTTATTTCTTTCTTTTTTAGGTGCCCACAATACGTCAACCATATCGCCTTTATTTATCCACCCGGCTTTTTCCAATGTTACGGGTACAGGATAGACCCGGTGCCGGGGTTTAATCTCTACAGTCCTCTTTTCTGATAGTATTTGGGGGATTATATACTGCCCGGTAAATATATCTACTGCTGCAATTTTCCCTTTGGGAAAGTTTTTTAATGTATTTTCAGGGATATTCCGGGCGGGTACTTTTTCAATTTCCAAGTTTTCAGAATCAACTTTTTCATTCTGCAGAATATCTTTTTTAGCAGTTACAACCTTTTGGTATTCTATTTCACTTGAACCTTCTGTACTCTGGTATATTATAAAAGTAATCAAAAGAGCAACCACTAAAGAAACACCTATCCTAAAATATTTATTCTTAAGCAAGATATCACCTACTTTGCCTGAGTTTGGAGAAGCCTATCTTATTTAGTAACCCGCTGCTTTTATACTCGTATATTTCATCCTTTAACTGTGAAATCATTTTATTAAACGGGCTGTTTCTCCTGGCAAATGCCTGGTTTTCCAGGGCTTCTCCGAGGTGTTTATCGTTAGGGATTTTTATTACTTTGTGTGTTTCCAGAACTTCTTTTACCCGGCCGGTATCATCGTCATTTTTTAGAAGGACAATTTTGTCTTTGTTTTTGAAATTTTTTGCTTTTATCTCTAACCGTATCATTTCGGCACTTGTACCTTCTACTGCCATTACTACTGTATTGGAATGCTCTATTGCTTCTCTAACATAATCATCTTCTGTATTTGGTAAATCGAATATAACTGCGTCAAATACTTTGCGGGAAAACGCGCATACTTCATTTACTGTCTCTGTTGTTTTTTCCAGCTGGTACTTATTGTGTGGGGCCTGTAAAACAAACAGGTTATTCTCTTTCCTGTAAAAACTCTCTATACCATCCCCCTGCTTAAAATTGTACATAGTAGGAGCAGCAGGCAAGTCCATATAATAAGTTAAATCAGGCGGCCCAACCTGGAAATTTAAGTCTATCAAGGCAACACTATCTACACTATCGGCAACCTGGCGGGCCAGATTCATAGCCACTGCAGAACAACCAACACCCCCCTTGGCCCGCCATACAGATATTACTTTCTGGCGAAATGTAGGTTTTTTTGTGTTAATTATAACTGCAGGAGGTTGGTTTTGCTTTACAGCCGGGTTTTCAATCTCTTCTATATCCGCGTCACCTTCACGGATATCTTTAACCGCTTCTTCGGTAAGATTTAATGCCCTGGCTATTGCTTCATCTGTCAGCCTTTCAGACATCCTTAGTACCTTTTGTCTTAAATCTTCCCTAATATGTATCACTCCGTTCCTCTGTAAATAGAAAAATATCTACAGACTCCTGCTTCACAGATTGGGTGCTCGTAGACCGGTATAGACCCTACTACTTCTTTTTTAACCAATCGAAAAGCCCCGACAATCCCTTTTTACCTTTTTTCTCTGGACGGTTTATTTTAATACCAGACACAGCTGCAACTTCTTCTACAAGCCTGTACCACTGGCTGTAGACATCATCCAGCCCTGCAACTTCCCCTTTATACATCTGCTTATTGAAGTTATCCCAATCCTGCGGAATTGTTGCCACCAGTTGGGGTAATTTATCTTTAGGTACACCTTTAAAGCCTGAAACAAAATATTTTTCTATTTTTTTGGCGTCGTGCAGGCGGGGGCTGAACTGGTTTAGTACAATTCTAATTTTTTTCTCGTCTACACCACACTCAATTAGTTTGGGCGCATAATCCATTGTTTCTTTTTCCGACAGTTTGGACTGGTTTACTATTGAATATATAATATCTGCCTTTTCCATCAGTTCGGGTATCCAGTCTTTTGTCCAAAAACCGGGAGGTGTATCACCGACTACTACCGGAAAAGAATTTAATAACAGATCAGTCAATTCAGAAACCTGATCCCTTTCAAAAAAGGGAATGGTTCTGTCCATAACACCCGGCAGGACGTACAGGTTATCTTCTTTTTCTACAAGTAACTCTTCCAGGTAGTACGGATTGATAGTACGGCCTACCAGGCTTTCAATCCCGGGTACATCTTTTATGTCAAAAAATGACGCAACATCCGGTGCTTCAAAATCAAAGTCAGTAAGTACTACAGGTATACCGGAACGCGCCAGGGCAACTGCAATAGTTACTGCTGTAGTTGTTTTTCCTACTCCTCCCTTGTTTGATGTAGCCAGGACAAATACTCCTTTTCTTACCTGCCTTTTCTTTTCAGGTTGCTCTTTCTTCATTTTTTGAAAAGGAATTATGGTATCTTCATGTTCAAAAGACTTTTCATCTTTCGACGGCTGCTGTTTCTCCGGTTTTGTCTCATATACCGGGTCATTTACATCAATAAACGTATCAGTTTTCGTTCCCCAAAAAACATCATCATTATCATGTTCACATTCTTTTATTTCCCTGTTTTTTACTCCAGCACTTTGGTCAAGTGTACCGGAATCCAGTTCTTCTTCTGTATCACACACAACTTCTGTACGCGAATTTTGAAGTGCTACAGGAAGCATATAAGGTCTTTCTCCAAGGGCGTCACCTGTTACATAGTTATTTAAACCATATTTTTTAGCCTGCCTTAAGTATCCTCTGGCCTGTTCATCCAACTCGCCAACAAGAAGAACTATATGACTTCCCGGAAATAGAGTTTGAATATGCTGCAGTAATTTTGAAGGTTTTTCCCCGCTTAAAAATCTACTTAAAACGAGAACATCAGGTTTTTTTCTGCTGTAATCATCCAGGTATTGTACATCGCCGCATATCTCAAAGTGCCAGGTATTGAATGGTTCCATATTCTGCAATTCGCTTTGTATTATACGGGCGATTTGTTCTTCTACTGCTAATACACAATAAATTGTGAACACCTCCCTTTAAAAATGCTCTAAATTAAAAAAACCGGGGAAATAGCCCGTTTTAAAATACAATATATACAACTCAGTTTTTTAACTTTTACTATCCTTTTCCTTTGTATTATTTTCACCTTGTTTATTGCCACTTCTGGTCAAGTACACTGCATTATTATCTGCATACTGTACTATTTTTTCCTGCAATTTCTCAGGTACTTCTACCTCAACAGTAACCGGCTCAACCCCTCCTGGTGACGCCACTTTTTCCCCTATATTTGGGTTATAACCGGGTTCAATTTCCTGCCCTTTCTCGTCCAGTGAATGCAATACTCTTGCCTTCTTATAAACTACAACAGATTTTTCAGTACCACGTTTTTGGTTAATTAAGTGAACATCAACTTTATCACCTGCAGTAACCATGGCAGAGCTGTTCATATTAGTTGGTATATATACTCCAACATAGCCTTTTTTCTTACTCAACGCATCATCCAGGTTGCCTTCATAAACATACTGTCCTTCTATCATTGAAACAGAAGCGCACATGCCTGTAATTTTACCTTTATCCTTTACCATGCTGCCAGCATATTCATCATAAATTTGTACCATCTCTATATCTTCAGGTAATATTTTGCTGTTAATTGGTATGAAATCTGCAGTCTTAGCAACTTTAACTGTCTTTTTTACTTCTTGAAGTTGATTTTGCGTAGTCCATACAATTGCTGCAGTAAATACAACCGCAAGTACCAGTGCTATTATTATGCCGAGTTTTTTATTCAATAACCATCACACCCCGTTTAAACTTTTTTTTATGTTTCCTGCCTACAAAAGGGGGTCTCGGGATTAAAAGCATCCCATCTTCCCATACGGCCAGCCCTTTAGATTTATAATCATTTATAATTTTCCTTATCCTTCGAGGGATTGTCACGCCCGTTTCCCACAGGAAAACTCCCTGCATATTCTTTTCAATATATGCAAGGTCGTTTTCCATTGCATAAAGCATTTCCCTTTTAGTTTTTTTAGTTTCTCTAATATGAATTTCGTACGCGCATACCACACTGCACTGCAAATATCTTGAAACTATAAATTCAGCCCACTTCGGAATAAGCGGGATAAGTATTACAATTTCCAGGCCCATTCTTTTACTTAATTTTTTTGCCCGGCAGACCTCAATAAGGTGTAGAAAAAACAGCCCCAGCATAGTTAAAATAAAAAGCAAGACAAAGTTTTTTGCTGTCTGGTCGGGGTAAAACATTACTATTGCAGCAATCCCGGCTAATATTAGCCAGGCTAAAAAGTCTCTACCTTTTATACCCATTACGGTGACGTATAGACCACGCTGTATGTATTGGGCAAATACGTACTTACTGCTCTACCCCTTCCGGTCAAAGGAACTGTAAACGGTTGAAACCAGTTTCCTATTCCAAACTTGAAATTGTAGGTTATTTTTGCTTTGACCACTTTGCTGTACACCACAGGAGCTTTTGAAGCCGGGGCGGAAATGTCTATATCCAATCGTGACTTATCCAGGTTTAGATCATCAATAAACTGGTTAAGCGACCGTTCGGCTTGTAATGTATAACCGCCATATTTTGCCTGACTGGATGCTAAAAATTGGGCCTGGTTTTGTATCATATACCACTGCCCGATCATTCCAATAGTAAAAGCCGATAAAACAACAGTAAAAATTAAAAGCCCAATTGTCCCGTAACTTGCTATAAGCCTGTCCAGCACTTACATCAACCTTTCTAAAATCCAAATTTATTGCTCATCCAGCCGGTAAAATCGTTAAAAAAGTTTTCAGCAAAATCCGGAACGTATCCCATAGCACCTGCAATTACAAGTACGGAAACAGCTGCAGTCCCTATAATCATAACTCCTGTTTTTATATCGCCTCTTTGATTTCTTAAAAATTTGAGCATGTAAATAACCCCTTTCTTTTAAATCTCTATATTTCGGCCGACAGTGTAATATCTCATAGGCACTTTTATTGATTGATACCCGATAAATGGCAATTTTGCACCAATCACGGGTACTTCTATTTTGGCTATATACCCCGGTTTTTTTATCTTGTAGCCGGAGACAACTTCAAATCTTTTTAAAATTATTTTCCCCGGGTAAGGACTGTTTTGTTTAGGAGTAAAAGCATTGTTTGAGTAATTGGTTTTAGTCATTCGAGAAAATGCTTTTATAAAACATTCTCTGGCAATAGGTTTATTAATCATCAAGCTAGTTCCGCGACTGTACATTGAAGCTGTAGCTGATGAAAAATTCATTGAGCTCTCAAACCAGTCATAAGTCATAACTGCAAGCCTGTGCCCACTAAAGCCTATTCCTGCTATTGTGGCAAAACAAATAGTTAAAATTATAAAGAATATCGAAAATGCATATAAGTCAATAAAACCTTCATTGTTTCTTAAAACCATGAACTTGCCTTTGAAAAGACGAAAAAAAAACCTGCTATTACTATAATCGTTGTTAAAAAAACTTCCAGTATTTTCGCCATTCTCTTCCCCCCTCAAAAACCGAAACCTCCGCTAAATTTATTCAAGACATAGCACCATGCGGGATAACCATATATTAATACTGCCCCTCCTAAACTTATAACTCCAATTACAGCAATCATACCGCCTTTTAACGTTGTTTTTCTGGCTGCAGCCAATTCCTGCAGGTTTTCAATCTCTTCGCTTAGATCTTCAAACATATCGGGCGATACACTGCTGTTCCATGCTGTTGCTAAACGTGAACAAATACTATTAATAGTAGGGTCTTTTGCCCTGATTGCAAGCCTGTTCAGAGCTTCTTTTACATTATGCTTTCTTTTTATAAGGTCTAAGGCGTCTGTCATTTCCCCTTTTAATGGCTCGGGTAAAAAAGGTATTGTGTATTCTAAAGCCTGTCGTGGAGTTATTGTCCCTACTGCTAAAAATGCAGGGATAAAGTTAACCAGTACAGGTACACCTTCAAATAAGCGTGCCTGCCATTTTTTATATTCATTATCTGCCATGTATTCAGCAAGATATATTCCTGCTATACTTGAAATTATTGCTATAGGGATTGCCCATGTTCCAATAAATATATTGCCGACAAAAAAAACTATTAAAAAAAGGCCTATTCCTGTAAATAGTCCGAGTTTAATAATATCTTCCGGTGTTCGATTTATAATAGCCAGTTTTTTTGCCTTATCGCCTTCTGTAACTTTCTGCCTTAATTTATTCCTTACCATATCAACTGTTACCAGAGAGGGGCTTGTACTATATACCCCTGTAGGTACTATTAAAAGAAAAAGACATGCAAAAAGGCTTGAAAAAAGGCCTAATACAAGAAAAAGCATTCACTACACCTGCCGTTATTCAATATCTTTAGTGCTCATCGCTTTCACTGTTGTTACTACCATTCCAATTACTACCCCCGAGCTCAAGGCAAGTATTAATTTACCTGTACTATTAGTGAAATATTCGCGTGCAACTGTAACGTCAATTAACAATCCTAAACTCAAAATTAATATAGCAAGAATAGATGTTAACAAAGCTTCCTGGTTGCTTTTTTTCCTTTCTTTTATTAATTGGCTGCGTTTTCTAAGTCCACGGTTTAATATCCTTAGACTTCTTGCAATCATCTTGGGACCACCGGATTTTTCACCGGCTTCTGTTATTTCTCCTATTGCATTAAATTCCGTTAAATCATACCGCTGGGCTATTCCTCGAAACATTTTGGGATATGTAGCTTTATCGTATAAGTTTCTCATTCCCAACATATTTTGAAATTCACTGGACAGAGGTTCTGGAAATTGTTCAGAACAACTCTGCAAAACTTCCGGGGTTGTATTTCCCGAACTGTACAGGCTGGAAGCTGACACAGCAAAACTTTTAGTCATATCTTTTAAATTTTTTCTTTTACAGCTTTTTTTCCAGTCTATAATCCAAAGCGGCAAAAACCATCCCAGTGCTGCCCAGAACATCCCTGCTAGAGCTGTCATAAACACTGTTTTACCAAAAATAAAAAAAACACCTATGCCAATCAGAGAATACCCGTATTTTTTTATTAAATCTTTCGATTTATCAAGCTTTGGTATAGGCCCAAATAACAGGTAAAAAAGCACAAATAAAGTTATAAACAAAAGAATTTTTAAAACCACACCGTATTTATCCCCCTTACTCGTCGTCTACATATAATTCAGTTTTGTGTACTTCTCTGTATTCATCTTTTATATTTGCCCCGCGGAATGCCAGCCTGTTTAGCCTTTCGCGGCTCACCGGGTTTTCATATATCCAACGCCGTGTATTTCCATTTGTACGGTTAAACTCTTCTTCATCAAAGCGTATTATAGTTTTATACCCTTCATCTGTAACTTCGACTATACTCATTAATGTTTTCTTTTCAGAAAAGTCCTTGTCCAGAAATACCAGGAAGTCAAACATAGTCCTGAGCTGTTCGTCTATCATATCTTTGTCCAGGCGCATCCCGCCGCCGGCGAACATTTTCGGCAATCTCGAACGCAGGTCTTTTACGTTTTCAGCGTGTCCAGTAGTCATAAATCCACTGGATATACTCTCTGCTATCTCACTTGCTGCTACTGCTTCTCCCCCGCGTATTTCACCAACTATGGCCCTGTCCGGGTTGTTTCGGAGGATAGTTTTGCAAATATCGGTCATAGTTTTTACTTGTTTGCCGCCGATTGTTACTTCTACATAGTTTATAACGTTCGGGTGATTGGGCAGAGAAACTTCATAGCTCGTCTCACCGATAATTACCCGTTCCATCTTGTTGATGTACTCGCACAATGCCCGAAGGAAAGTAGTTTTTCCGCTGTCTGTTCTGCCGAAAAATCCGGCGTTGGCGTGACCGTGTACTATTAAGTCAATCAGCAGGTTCATCACAAAATACGGAAAAGTTTCCGAATCCACTAATTTAGGCATAGGCATTGGAGGACGCACCAGCGGGGATTTTCTGATTGATAGCGATGTGCCTAAAGGCGACATTTTAAAACCAGTCACGTTTACGCGGCTGCCGTCAGCCATCCAGGCGTCAACTTCCGGCGATTCATCGGTAAATGTACGCCCTATATCTTCACAAATCTTCTGGCAAAAACGGGTTAACTCGTCATTATCTCTAAAGTAATGGTTTCCCGCAAAAAGCTGCTCACCGTTTTTAATATAAAATACTTTCGGTTTTCCATCTGCCGAGGGGTTCACGTTTACTTCAGTAATTTCTTCGGCACCTATGTTTGTAAAAAACGGTTCTAACGGACCGTAACCTGTCATTTGGCCTATTATTGAATTTATTACTTCATCATGTTCGCCGGGCTGCAGGTCTTTTCTGAGATACACTGTATCCCTAACTATTTTTTCTACTTCCTGTCTTTTTTCGCCACTCAGAGTCCCTCCTGAAAATAAATCAGGATAATTATTTGATAGTTCCCGGGCTATTTCTTCAGTTATTTCTTCTCTCTGGCGCTTTATTTCTTCAACCCAATTGGTGCTTTTAACTCTTAGTCCCATATAAAACCTCCTTTCAAAATGTCTCTATAAATAAAAAAACCCCGGTTTAAACGCCGGGAGTTCGATCTTAATGGGCCAAGGGTACCCTTGCTGCCCCATTTACTAAAAGCTTTGTATTCACTGTATCACTATACGAATCATCTTTTCTAATTGTTTCATACCATACATCGGTATCTGAATGTGTGTTACCTTCAGAATCAGTCCAGGTATCATGGTCAACATGTCGTATTTCGTATTTATATTCAAAGTGTATAGAATATTCAGCTGAAACTGGGTATTCTTTAGGATTTTGCGAAACTGTTTTTTCTTGAATCCAGTCATATACACCTGCTGCCCCCGTGCCAGAAGCATATCCATTTATTGACCAATTCTCGTGAAATTCCGCTACAGCCTGGTGCCCTTGTAGTGTCATTGTCTTAGTAGTATTGCTTACCGGCTGTACCGGGTGACCAAAAGTGAATTTCTGATGCCTCTTTGGATACGTTATCTTTGCAAAAGTAATCCTCCAGCTGGTTACATGCCCTCGTGGTGCAGAAGGTTTATCCGGTTTTAGTGTTGCTTTTACGGTGTCTCCCCATTTTGCTGTTCCTTGCGGGCGTTTTTCTGCTGGATGATAATCTCCATGTATATCTTTACCAGCCGGTGATGTTGCTTGTAATACTAAATGCGGGTTAGAAGGTAAACTAGACGCTATCTTATCTATTGTTGTGCTATCTTTATTATCCGAAAACGTGCTTTCATTTTTCGGCATATCGTGGTTTGGATTAACCTCAACAGCTACTGTAGTATCATTTGAAGGCATGGTAAAAGAGAAATTTAGATCCCTTTCTTTAGTAAAAGTTACTTTACCTTTATATTTTGTGCTACCGTTAACCGTCCAGCGAACTTTTGTCGTTACCGGCTTATTTGAATAACTGGTTAGCTTTCCAGTTACATCTACCGTTTTACCGGGTTGTACTTCTACAGGGTTTGAAGTAATATTAACAGCAAAGTTTTGTGACCCGCCAGTTTGTAAAGGTCTTATCGGCACCGTTATATACCATATATCTCCATCGCTTGTTTTATGAAACATCCTGCCCATGCCCCATGTCCATTTTGTAGGTGGCTGGAGGATATGGACATATTTGTACCATTCAAAACGGTATTTGCTGTCATTGCCTCTATAACAGGCTGGCCCGGGGTACTTGTCAGTACCTTCTCCAAAATATTCAACAAGTCCCAGGTGAATAAACTCGTTAATACCTTTGCGGTAATCTTCATTTTCATCGAAATAATTACTCTCAATACCGAAAGTATCTTCGTTTTGCAAAAATCCTACATCCCAGGGAATCGGTATCCAATTCCTGTCTTCCAAGTACCCGCCGCCCCAGCTATCATTTGGATATTTTACATTAGTAAATTTATCGTCAGTTTCCATCGTATAACCGAGATAGCGGTAATTGCCGCCTTCAAAATCCTTAAAAGGTGTGCCGTACACAAAAAGAGTGCGGGTATCATATAAATTATCATTAAAAGTTCTGCCTTTTTTATTTTGCATCTGGAAATAGCCGGGGTAAGCAACGTCTTCCAGGTCTTTGTTAGCTATATTTAAAGCCTCCTGGTATCTATCAGGAGGCTCTTGAGAAGCACTGGCACTTAGCGGTATAACTATGAGTAAAAGCATTAAAAAAAGAAATATTTTTTTCAATTACCATGTCACCCCTTGAGGCCATATATTTATTCTTATTGCAGGAACAGTCTTTGAAGAATATATTCTTATTTTATGTCCATTTAATTTAAACCACTTATCTAAATCATCACTGCGAGATTTTTTCTGTTTAACATAGTCCATTAATACGTTTACATCATTTTCATTAAATTTTGAGCTTAAAATACTGCTAGCATCTTCATACTGCTGTTCAATATTACCTTCATGCATTTGAATTACTATATTAATTTCATATCTATAAGGATCTTCATCAGAAGAACCTGGAACAATATTTAACTTGGTTTCTTGGGGCACATTATACCCACGTACATTGTAGGTATCTCCTTCCGGTTCCTGCGGTTCTTGCTGGCCGTCGGTAATAACTACCGTCCTTGTGTCAGAAACCCATTTTACCTTTGCCCCTAAAGCTTCGCTTACAAATCTTAAAGGTACTACAGTCCTTGCATTCATAAGCCTTGCCGGAGCATCCAACACCTTATTATTTCCGTCTACTGTAGGGCTTGTGCAGTCTATTGCCATTTCGATATGTTTTCCGTTTCTGTCTACTATTGCGGTCTTGCTTTGTTGTTCCCAGTCAACGTCACCGCCCAGGGCTTCGGACACGAAACGCAGGGGGACATAGGTGCGGTTGTGGTCAGGGTCAATAAACGGCTCCTGGTCGGGGAAATTGACTTCGTTACCATTCACTTCGACTGTTAAATTTTCCTGTGAAAAAGCAGGCATAGAAAAACACAAAATCAGCATTAGAGAAAAAAGTATAATTTTACGCATAAAAAAACCCCCTTAATAATTACTAAATTATTCTGTTAAATAACTTTTCCCAGTCCGGGTGTAGCTCCGAGTTAAATATTTCTTCTGGCAAGTCAATTTTTGAACTGCATACCTTTTGTATGCCGCAGGTATTTAATTCTACCGTATCAGGAGATAACCCTATCCTGCCCAATTCAGATAACTGCCGTTTTACCAGTTCCGACTCTTCCGGGGTACATACGGGAATTACCACTGTTGTTGCCAATTCTAAAGCTGCCAGCGTATGAGAAAATTCAAAATAACCTCCCGCGTTAACTATAGTAGCGGAAGGCTTTTTGCCAGTGTCCCGGTGGTATACCGCCTGGAGTACATTCTTTAGCTGTTCTACCGTGTATTTGGGTGTACCTATGCTGCCGAGCTTGTTTCCTGCAGGGAGATACAATACACCGCTTTTAGTCTTAATTAAAAGTTCAGGCACATGTTCTGGTTTTAAGTCTTCTCCCAATGTCATTACCCCTGCGCCTTTCACTTCGTCCCGGCACTCATCTATACCTGTCTGGGGAATATTATAATAAGCGTCCAGCAAAGGGGCTGCCAGGTCGAATTCTACTAAAACAGTGTTGAAACCTTTGTTTACCGCGGTAGTTGACAGGTTCAGTGAAGTATCGGCTTTTTTATTCCCTAAAGGGGTCCACACTGTTATAAGCGGGTGAGATACGTAGACTACTTTTCTGTCGTCGCTTACCCTCTCCCTTTTAAAATTATTAATAATTTTTTTCAACAGTGAAGGATTATCTTCCTGTTCAGTAAGACCCACTTTTTTATCCATGCTCGATTCGGGCTTTACTTTAGAGATGTTTTTCTGGTAGTCAGCTATTGTCTTGTGCGTTTTTAAAATTTCGGGTATTTGATTTACCGTTAATGTCCCTGCTTGAAATATATCGTATATTCCCAGCTTGACAATACTATCCACTATATCTCTTCCTGCTTTTTCCGGGATAACTACTTTAATGCTGCTCGACGGGTAGTTAAACCTCAAATCTTTTAAGTTTTCTACCAGCACTTTTGCATAATTAACATTGCCTTCAAAATACCCGGTTACTACGGGTGAGCCAAAAATTAAAAAAATATCCGGGGATTCTGATAACTGTTCCAACTTTGTGCGGGCCTCTTCAAGGGTTCTCTCATACCCTGCTATATCGTATTCACCGGATATATAGTCGGCAATTGCTTCGCACTGTTCACCTGCTATAATATAAACGCTCTTATCAATACGCGGTTCAGAAATCGCCCATACACCGTCCTCTCGAATAAAAAAATTCCCCTGTATATCACCGAAGAAGGGGGATTATAAACGCTTTACCAACTAACGATTCTATAAATCCTTTAACTACCCCGAATATGTTCTCCGGCTGGTTTGTAAACAAATACATTATTGCAGTGCCTAGCAGTATATACACACCGAGGGATAATAACTTCCTGGTAATCCCGAGTACAGTAAAGATAATTCCTATAAGAATAATAAACCCCGCTGCACATACGGCTATAACTGCAAGCGGGTCTGATATACCCTGTATATAACTGAGAAGTTTATCGGCAGCAGAGTTTAACCATGCAATAATTTTTTCGGGCTTTATAGCTTTTACCTCCATTTTTATTCACTCCTTTAAATATTCTTCCGGGTCAATAAAGCTCGGGCCTTTTCTTATTTCAAAGTGCAGGTGAGGACCAGTAGACACACCCGTATTCCCTACTTCTCCAATGACCTCTCCCTGTTCAACTTCTTCCCCGCTTTTTGCCCTGATAAAAGACAGGTGCCCGTACAATGTTTTACAGTCACCGTGGTCTATAATTACAGTATTGCCATATCCGCTCACTTTCCCGGCCAGTATTACCAGCCCTTTCTCGGCGGCAGATACTCCTTCTCCTTTTGAAGCACCTATATCTATACCGGAATGGAAGCTGTAATCCCCTGTTACAGGGTGGCGCCTGTAGCCGTAACCAGAAGTAATACTGCCTTCAACCGGGGCAATAAATTCACCGGCACTGCCTTTATAATAGTTCTCCCCTGAATCCCAGGAAATTTCTAATAAGGAATTCATAATTCCGGCGTCCGGGGTGAAATCCGGGTCTAAGTTCATAGCCGTCCTTACAGCAAGCTCGGTGTCCATACCGCTCTGCAGGTTATTTTTCCTTAATATTTTTCTCACCGGCTCATAATAGGGACCCCGGCGGCTAACATTTTTTAACCTGGGGACTCTTACTTCTTTATACCTGTAATAGTCCTCGCGGTCAGTCTCGTATTTGTCTACTTTTTCTCCCCAGTTATAGGTAAAGTCAGCACTGTACGAACTCGCTTTTGTTAGTAACCTGACGGTATGGGTGTATTCTTCAGTTTCCGTTCTTGTCTTTTCTACTTCTTCTCCTTTGTCATTTGTAACCGTATAGGTTATTTTTTCTTTTTCATAGTAGTAAAGCTCAAAATCTTTCCATTCCAATTGGGGTTTTAAGCATTCAAAATGTTCCTTGGGAGAGGGCTTTCTCTTAATACCCCCGTGTATTACAGGGTCACCCAGAATTTTATCCAGTGAAGCCATTAGCGACCACGGCACTGAGTGCTGTCTGGCCTGCTCCTTCGGGGCCACAATACTGCACCCTTCCCCGGCAGAAGGGACAAAAATTTCCCCTTCTCTGTAGACCTCCATTGCTTTGTGTACAAATTCAGCTACTCCTTTAACCGGGGGAATACCGCCGTATTTTTCTACTACTTCCGGGCTCCCCCGGTATGCAGCAGCGGCAAGTTTTTTGCTGCCGAACCTGTCCAGCAATTTGCACAAGTATTTTGCCCCGCCTTCTATGCTGGCTTCCGGGGCAAAAGGATTGCCAATACCGTAGTCGTTTATTATGTTTCTCGGCAGCCCTGTAATACCCAGGCAGCTGCCGTGAGAAACTGACTGCGCGTCAAAACCCGACCCTGCCCAGGCAATAGACTCTAAAAACCGGGTATCTATTCCGTATTTTTCTGCTTTATCCCGGAATATGCCGCTGTACTTAACGCTATCAAGGGGCCTCTTTTTTTCCAGGGACATATACTCTCCCCAAACTTCGTTTACAGTTTCTTTAAAAGCATCGCTGCCGGAAATATGGTCCGGTTTCTCGCCTGCAAGTACATAGTAGGATTTATAATTTTGCAGCCAGTTATATTCAAGGCGGTTATATTTAAGGTAGAGGTCAGTATCTTTTTCTTTAGTCCAGCTGTCTTTTTTTCCCCAGTTATATATAATTGGCCTATTGGTCTGTTGTGATATAAACCTGGGCAGTACACAGGTTATTCCATAGGTAATACTATAAAGCAATATAATTATTCCTAAAAAAACAAGTATATATTTTACAAAGGGCAAGAGTACAGGCGCCAATTTATTTGCACCCTTTTTTAATAAATGGCCGCCGATTTTTTTACCTGCCTTTAAACTCTGGGTTAACCCCTGGTTCGCTATATCACGGTCCTGTTGTCTGTCCGGTTTAATAATTAACCCCCTTTCAATCGACACAAAAAAAAGTGCCTGTCTACCAGACACCTAATATCCTGCCACTCCCTGAAAGGCTTTTGCAGCCTGTATATTTTTAGTTCCTCCTCCCTTTCCTTTTTTCCCTGAAACGCGAATCTTTTCCTGTATCCCACCTGCTTTTGACTTGCTCTCCCTCTGTACCGGCGCCCAGGATATTGACTTTTCTTTATATTCATCCCAGATCTTTTCCCACTTTTTCTGTTGATCCGGGACGCGCTGGCGGACTTCCCCTACAGTACGGTGCTCTTCTATATACCCGCAGCTTCCAACAAGGTCGGCTAATTTTTTTCCGGCATCTTTAGTGTTACTCAGTTCAATTGCCTTTTCTAATAATTCAACTGAAGGGACGCCGCAAAGTCCAGCCTTGTCCTGGCGAGATTCCATATGAGCAGCATAGGAAGTATGCGTTAAGTTCGTATTTTCCGGCGGTATGCAGTATCCCCCCGGTGCAGGGTGGAAGACTTCAGCCGGGGGGATAATTAGCGAAGCCCACGCCGTAATTTCTGTATGTGTATTTATTCCCTTTTTTACAAGGAATTCATATGCCGCGTCGCGAATAATGCATGATATATCTTTATTATTTAATACTCTCTTAGCTTCTTTGTACAGCGGGCGGTCATCCCTTATTTTCCCTACTGTCCGCCCGCCTTTTTTTCTGTTTGGCTTTAAGCCGTGTTTTTTCCTCCACTTCTGAACTGCCTGGTACGATACTCCTGTCATCTTGGCTATCGCCTTATCCGAATATTTCTGCTTATAGTACTCATAAAATTTTTCCTCGTTATTATTTTTTAAATTTACTGCTGGTATATTATGTTTTTTCCTGAAATTTGCAATAGCCTGGCGGCTTACATTAAACTCGCACGCTATCTCGCGGTCACTTTTCCCCTGTCCCTGGAACTCTTTTATCTTATCTACAATATATTCGGTTGTCTCCAACTTGCCCCCGGTTGCATTTTTTTTATAACGCCCTGACATTATACACCCCCAATTTCAACGTTAAGTTTACTATATATACTATTTGTTTACAGTATAATTAAACAGTTAGTTCATGTCAACAACGTTAAGTTTATTTTTGTGTAAAAATTTATATTATAAGCCCCCGTTTAAGGGGGCTTATCTCCATGATGTTTCTTCATCTATACTACCGCCTAACTGGTAGTTTTCTTGTTTTGCTTTATTAAACTCTTCTTTTATACTTTCCCCGGTTAATTTTACCTGCAGGTTGTTCACTTCGTACTGGCGCTGGTTATACTCAGCCCATTTATATTCATGGTCTTTCTGGGCTGACTTCAGTTCCTCTTTGCCTGAGTCGATCTTGTTATCGAGCGCTTTTTTGCCTCTTCTCACGGCATCTAATTTTTTCTTACTCTTACTTAATTGTTCATGCGCTACTGCTACATCACCTGACATATCTCCTTTTTCATACCTTTCCTCGTAGTACTTGTTCCACTTATCCCTTTTATTTAAATAGTCCTGTTCAGCTTTTTGGTACTTCGGGTAATACCTTTCCTGCTTTTTCTTCAGCCCCTGCATATAGCTCGAATTAGGACTGTACAGGTTCCTGGCTCTTTCATAACGTACTTTTGCTGCTTCAAACACCGGTTTATAATCGTCTACTTTTTGCTGTGCACTGGGTATGCTAAGTTCAGCTTCTTTAGCGTTTTGCTTTATTTTCTTTGCAGTTTTTCTTTCACTTCTTCCCGCACCTAAAGATTTGCCGAGGGCATACACCGAACCAGCTGCTGTACCTGCTATACCGCCACCCAGGGCATGTTTAGCTCCATTATACGCTTGAGCCGGGTCTTCCAGCTGCATAAGATCACTTAAACCCATTTCTTTAGCCTTTTCTTCACCACTTCCGAACAACATCTGCTTGCTGCCGCGCCCGATTTCTTTTACTCTGTCAGCTGCACCGGAACCAAGTTTTGCCCCGGCGACTGTCCCTGTTATGCCTGAACTCGGATTTCCTGTTAAGCCGCCTGTAACTATCCCGCTTGCAAGGCCTGCCGCCGTACTTCCCGTCATTTTCAAGCCCCTGCCTACTGTATTTCCAGCAAAAGAGCTTTTTTGTCCAACTTCACCCCCTGCCGCTGAATATCCGGTTTTAGAGTTTTCTTTATTCCCCGGTTTTAACATCCTGGTCACGTTCAGCAGTGCACCTGCACCTAAAGCAGCGCCTATACTTCCGGCAGCACCTGAGCCGCCCCCTTCCGCATCAAATATCTTTCTGATAAGTCCTGCAATTACCGGCAGGCCCATTATACAGGCAAGTTTTAACCAAAAATTATTTGTCTCAGCCAGTACTAGAATTCCAATACTTAGCACGGCGGCATGAGAAGCCTGCAGAAATACCTGGGAAAAGAATTCTCTAAACCAGTAGCCGAGTGCTAACCTGCGCGAGGGGAATACTGAAATAACAGCTATTAGCGGCAGTATACCTATTAAAAGCGCGAGTATTATCTGGCGTACTGCGTACTGCCAGTTTAGTATTCCTACAGAAAACACTGCCAGGCATGTTACTATCGCTGAACCGAGGGTGACACTGTCGGCCATAATAAGCGTATCTAAAAAAGAACTTGAAAGCTTACCCGCAACAGTATACCTGAAAAACTTTACTACTGCATAATTTATATCAAATACAACCGAGATTATATAAATGCCCGCTTTTAATATCAGTCCCGCAATCAAAAGTCCTACCAGATAATCCTTAAAGGTGAGCCTGGAATTAGGGTTAGCGGAGGTAAACATCAACCCCAGCCCTAAAAGTACTACTATAGCTACCATGGATACCGGGACAAATTCACTTATTTTCTCGTAGTATTTTACAACTGCACTGAACTGGTCTTTGGAGAAAGTATGAAGGTATTTTTCACTACCGGAAATTTTGTTGTAGTCACCCCCGACTACTATAGCCTGCGATTTATCTCCACTGCTTTTTTCTAGATTAACGCCGAATACAAGCTCTATCGGGTCTTCCATGCCTATTATGTCAGTAAAAAAATTGGGAACAGCAACTAATACGCTTGCTACCAGCCTCTCCGGCCAGGTTGCTTTTTTTTCATATTCTTTTAAGTCGCTGCTGAATCCACTTTCTTCTTCTCTCTTCTCGGATTCCTCTTTAGACATAACACGTATAATACCGGATTTATCGTGCTGCCAGATTAGCGCCCCGTAGGAAACCATATACTGGTACTTTTTATTTGCATTAACTGTATCCGTATAAGTTATTACGGACGTTTTTTCTTTCGAATTAAAAACTGTTTCCTCCGGCATATACTTGTCTTTTTCCACATTTATTTCACCTATTTTTTTCTTTTTCAAATTTTTCATTGAACCATCCAGGCCTGTCTCTGTCCTGTAAATATCTATAGTATCTTCTCTAAACCTGTCGCCGAGGCCGACATCTGCTTTAAACTCAAGTTGTAATACTGCCAGTCCTTTCGCGGATCCCTCTGCGGGGTGTCCTGCTTCATCAACTTCATCTACTTTTCTTACTTCAAGGTCGTAAACCTTATTTACGTCCGCGTGAGCAGCAAACGCCGCTGGTATAACTGTAAAAGTAAATAATATAAAAAAAAGTAATACTGCAGTCTTTTTCATGTTATACACCGCCTACCAGGTCATTTGGATCGCTGGTAAACATATCGTATTCCTCACCGGTTACTTCACCATAAAAAACAGATGCGTTTTCGTTGGCCCTCACTATACCCTGTCCTTTCGGGGCATTCAAAAGGAAAGCGGACTCGCCTTCGGATAAACTGAATTTCTCCTTAACTGCTTCTATATCTATACTCTCCTGCCGCATTAAAAACTTGGTGCTGGAATTTTTTAAAATCCCCAGTCCCTGCGGGAGCCTTAAAAATACTTCAAATCCCTGAGTAGCAGCACACATGGAGATATTTCTTTTGCGAGACCTGCGGAAAGCGTTTTCCAGCCACTTGGCAGTTTCACTGGAATCTTCGTCCATCATGGTCTGGGCTTCATCCACCACTATCCTTTTTTTTCTGTGGTAGTTTTTCCCGAAGAATTCCCATACCCACTTTGTTGCTACAAAGAGCCCTATAGGGCGCATAATATCTTCATCCAGTCCCTTGACTGATATAGCAAATGCCGGGACACCGCTTATCGAAACACTGGACTGGCAGTCAAATATGGCCTGGGAAGGCCTCCCGCCGTACTTTGTATATGGTTTCAATAGCCTGGCTGCTTCTTTAAGTTCGGGGTTTCGGGCCATTTTATCGTACAAATTAGATAGCACAGGCATTTCTTTTTTTACTCCACCTACGGGGATAGTACCGTCCGCAGTCTCGGTAAGGTACAGGCTCCCGGGGTCCTCGGTAATTCCCCTTTCCACGTACAGGTCTTTTATGTGTTCCTGTATCTGCACTTTTACATTGCCGGTAAGTACTTCAGGGTCAAAAGTACGAATCATTTTAAAAACCACTGCCTGCGCTGCCTGTATGCCGTCCTCTATATTTACGCTCACATTCCCGTGCTCATCTTCTTCTTCGTCCAAGTCAAATATATTAATACTGTACTCGCTCCCCGGGGCGAGTTTTATATAAGGGCACCCCATAGCGGCCATCAGGTTTTCGTACTCGTATTCCGGATCAATTATAGCTGTGGTTATACCTATAAAAGATGAGCGGAGGGTCATCATCTTTACCAGAAAACTTTTACCGAACCCTGCACGCCCGAAAATAGTGATATTGTAATTACCCAGCGAGGGCTCCCAGCAGTCATAGAAAAGCAGCGTCCCCTGCGGGTCCCGCCCGATTACTATACCGCTCTTGTGCCTTAGCCCTCCCAGGCCGAAGGGGAAAAGGTCGGCAATATTGGAACTCTCCATATCTCTAAAAGTATCTTTGATTATATTTTTATCCAATGGAGTCATGCCGAACATTGCCTGAAGCTGCCTGGTATCTGCCGCCCTGAGATGTATCCCTTTGCTGGCAAATTTTTTAACCAGCATACTGGAAAAACGCTTCAAGACTTTTTTATCTACAGCAGAAGCCATAACCTGTACGGAAGCCATAAATATTTTCTCCGTACCCTGGCAGATAGCAGAGTGGCGGCGCTGGAGGTCAGCTATCTGCCTGCCTATCACACTGCGCTTAGCACTGTTTGACTCGTCCCCGTGGTCAGCTTCTAACTGAGCTATTTTCTGTTCCAGCTGCCACGATGTACGGGAAGGGTCAACAGAAGTAATGTGGAGTGCCACGTCGCAGTCAGCTTCTCCGAAGTCCCCTGCATATAAAGAATCGAGCATTCCTGCATAGGTAGAGCTCGTCGTTAGAACAGCAAAAAAGTTGCGAAAAAACCTCGTAAATTCTGCAGTTGCACCTACTTCCACGTAATAGTCACCACTTTTTCCGGGGTCGGGTTCTTTAATAGCAGCTGGAGAGATCAGGTCTTTTAAGTCAGCAGATCCTAAAAAAATATCAGGCTGGTCTTTACCCGGCGGAACTGTTTTCTTCTTTTGAAACAGCTTTTTAAACAATTTTTTTATCCTCTCCTTCTATCTGGCTAACTGCAGCACCGGGGGTTTGCGATTTTACAAACAAAGAAAACATTTCATTTGAATCAGCCTCTTCCATTCTTGCAAAAGGTGCCATATCGCGGTTAAAAGTCTGGTAAAGCATATCTGCTACACCTTTTTTGTTTAACTGCGTGCAATTGATACCCATATTATCTAAATTACTTGCAAGCAAAGAACAGGCTTCGTTTAATTCATCGCGGGCACTGTTTTTTATTTCCTGAGAAGAAATCTTGGATTTATTTACGTCAGGCAGTTTTTTAACCAGCATATTTACCAGCTGGTTGTCAATATCTATACCGCTTCCTACACCTATACTTGAAGCATCAACTTTTAAAATTATAAAATACCGCCTGTCCCTTACCTGCCTGCCTTCTGTTTTCTCTGCCAGGTAATTTACATGCTGGCCGACCAACCTCTGTATATGTTCGGGGCTTTCAGAGTTATATCTCTTTAACATGTTCAAGTAGTCTTTTAGATTTAAGTACCTGGTCTGTACCAAAAATGTCAAAGGGATATTTACGGAATTAAGCATATTTTTAAAACCCAGCCATATAGCCGACTGCTCGTTAAAAGACTGCAGTGCCATATTAACCGGTTCTACTTCCATAACTACGCGGAACTTATCATGGGGAAGTTCTATTACACCGTCGGGGCTTATATTTTTGTAATCCAATAACTCCTGCACTGTATCCATTTTTTTGCGGGGTCGAAACAAATAAAATACTGCTCCGGCCCCGCCAAGTAATAATAAAATATTAAAAAACACTATTTACGCCCCCAAACAAATTTCTTGTTTCGCATCTTAAACAATATTTTGTAGAAAAAATATACTACCAGTGGTAGCCCCGTCTTGGAATGCCTCGCAACTAAAAAGAAGGCTGCCATAAACAATGGGACCATATGGTGGACGTGGGAAAAGATGAAATTATCAAACGGGAGGGCCGGGATCATTTGCGAGAGATTATAGCTCAACTTTGCCCCTAAAAGCATAACCACTACCTGGGGAAGTGTAAGCCCGGCTATAATTTTCCCCGAAGGTGAACGCTGGGAAAGAGGGTGCATTTCTCCATACATAAATTACCCCCCGTAACCCAGCAGGCCCAAAAGCCCGCCGACAATTTTTTCTGCAGCGAATACAAAAATAATGCACAATATAAAACCTGCAATCATTGACTTGGCAAAAGCCATTTTCCTGGGGTCACCGCCGGCACCCCAGAAGATAAAACCTGCCCAGAGCACAAATACAACACCCAGTACTCCAGCAATTCCCCTTGCAAAACTTACAACATTGCCTACCAGAATTGTTATTTCCTCTTTAAGCGCTTTTCCTCCCTCTTGAGCGTGTTCTTCTACTACTTCACCAATATTTTCAGCAAGTGCTGCATCGGCAAATACAACTACTAAAAATAATGCAGCTACCATAGTCAAGATAAGTGTTTTCTTACTCACAACTGGCCTCCTCTCAGAATTTTTCGCATAAAAAAAGTGCAGGGAAATCCTGCACTAACTTTTTATATTTTCTGTAAAGCTGCTCACCCATCGGGTTACAGTTTCTTCATTTTCTCTACTACATTCACTGCCGCCCAAAGAATAATTGATCGCCCTGCTTTCTTTTGAAGCATAGTAAAGGTTTTTTTTGTTTTTCCCCGGATCATTGTATTTATTAAGAAAAATAAATAAACCAATGCCGAGAACAACATACATTACAGCCATAAAATATTTTGCTATAAATCCAAAAGCCAGCAGTAAAAATATAAACACAGCAATTCCTTCAAAAATGCCCGACGGTTCATCTCTATCAAATTCTGCACTGCCAAAATAATACCCGAGCATAAAATTATTGATATCTCTTTCTTCTTTGTGCTTTTGGTCTTGAATCATTTTAAACCTCCTTTAAAATGGTACTTCTTTTTTTTCTTCACATTCCTCGTAAAAATCAATTTTCTCAGTATAAGCACTTTTTCTGAAATCGGCTTCCAGTTTTATTTGACCGGTTATCCCGGTCAGCCGGTTTTTTAGCACTCCCAGGGTAATAAAATCATCTGTTTTGTCCAGCCTTAAAAATATCTCTGTATTGTATTCGGCAGTAGAAGTTTCCCTCGGTGCACCAAGGGTTTTTGTATCTTTATAGCTGCTCCTGTTCATCGCCGAATTTACTAAAACAGTACAGTGTTCTTTCCGAACTTTCCCGAGCTTTTTCATTTCGTTAGATACTTTATGTCGCATGTCTTCATCTTCTTTTCGGTTTTCGGCCATAGCCTGCAGGTAATCAGCAATTACTATTACATGCCCTGCACCGGTGTGTTTTTTTAACTGCTGTACTTCTGCATTAAGCTTTCTTTCTTTGATTTCACCGTCTGCCTGAATAAATCTCAACCTATCCGACAACGCCGAAAACTCACTGCTAGCCTTCTCTAACGCTTCCATGTCGCCTAATCCAAACACATAGCTGTTCCACTGAATGCCGTAGTAGTTGCACCATGCTTTAAGCAATATCTTCTCCACGGGATCTTCTGCAGTTATATACAGTACCGCTGTATTTTTACTGTAAAGGCTGTTTACTGCAACCTGTGTAGTAAACATGGTCTTTCCTACTCCCGGAGAACCTACTATAAGCCACATAGTACCGGGCTGGAGTCCGGAGGTATATTCGTCAAGAGATCCAATCCCTGTAGAAGGAAAAAGTACCGGACTCCCTGTTATACTGCGTTTTCTCTGCAGTTCTCTTAACCAGGACAATATCCTGTCCACTACTTCCGGATCACCGGCAGATATTGTGGAATGGCTTTTTTCGGGTACACTTTCCGATAAAAGCCCGGACAGCTTACCTAAAACTTCATCAGTACTTTTTTCAGGAAGCTCATTCCATATATCCAGCAAACTTGTAGAAAGCCTGCTTTTCCTTTTCTCTTCCCGGAGTTCTTCGACAGCAGATTGTATATCCTCAACTTCTCTATACCCTTCAAGCCCCAGGGCTTTAATATCAGGTTTTTTACCTTCTAAAAAAGCTTTCTCTATCTCGTTGTAGATCTCCCGGTTCTCAAAAACACCCGGCTCTATATCTGGTTTCTTACCTGCAGCTGCCAACGACTTTAAAATCCTGTACTCCAGCATAAGCGCTCCTTTTTTTCTATTATTTTTATTGCAAAAAAATGTAAATCGGGGGCAATTATTTATAAAAAATCCTGAAAGAAAAACTTATTAATACAAAATTAAATCTTAGTAATAGTTCTTTTTTTCTTCAGAATGCATTACACGGGAAGAGGGCCTTGAAATACGGTCAGTAATTCAAGGCCCTCTTCCCTTCTTAAGAATACTTAAAAATACTTAAGTATTCTTAAGAATACTTCGGCTTTTTTGGAAATTTATTCAAGCTGTCAATTACCGGTACATGTGCTTTGTGTTGGCTATCCAATTCTTGGATGTCGCTGTGCCTACCCAAAAATGCCACTCCGCCTACCCAGAAAAGACTTTCCGCCTACCCAAAAATGACACTCCGCCTACCCAAAGTTGTCTTTCCGCCTACCCAGTTTTAACTTCACAAAAATATATTTCATAAATATTGTGATTGCTTCTTTCGAAAGATAGTATTTCTGCATCACTCAAGTCACCGAATATGTTGTCCATTAAGAATTTTATTTCTGCCGGCCTCTTCTTTCTCTTTTTGTTCATTGTTGGTATGCAGGCACGCTCTACAGCATTTTTCAGGCTTATCTTGAATTTACCGTTACCTGGATTAGCTGCCTGTAGAAAAAACAAAAGTGGAATGGAGTATTTCAGTCTCCCAGACCTGCGCGGCTCATGCAAAGTTTTTAATATGTTCACCGGAATTTCGACGGTAAATCCGTAAGTACCGGATATTATAAATTCTGTGAGATTAGGATTTATTGTAATTTCTACCCGTTTATTTAATTTTTCTTCTTGACTTTCTTTGTTCTGCCAAGTAAAATTTACCCAAGTTAGAAGCCTGCCCAGGTTTATTTTATTGTCTCTGGATTTCTCCTCTTTCTTCTTTTTTGTTGAACTCTCCTCTTTTTTACGGTCTATTAGTAAGTCGCATACGTGTATATGCTGCATAACTATAAGAGTGTCAGCTATTTTTCTGCGGTTTTTATAAAAATCAGACATTCCCACCCTGCGTACTAGCTCCCTTATAGAAGTTTTTACTATGCCGTGGGCACACCCCATATGATCCCTGTGATATATAACTGTCATAAAATCATTTTTTACCTGCTCTTTAAAAATAGCACATATTGCTGCTAATAATACCTGGCTTTCCGGGGGAATACTGCAGAGCTGTTCTTCCCATTCTTCCGGGACATAAATTACGGGTCCACCGGGTGCAGCCCTGAACCCTACTACATCCTGTTTTTTTTCCTTCCAGGCTGCTCTTCCCGTAGGTATTTGTACAATTGCATTACAGCTCTTTTGAAGTTCAGGAGGATTGAATACTCTGGTTTCCCTGGCCAGGTTCCTGGTAGTAAATATTGTACTCTTCAAGATTCTCAATCCCTTCTTATAAACTACTCATCCTTTGCGTCGTTATCCCTACCCAGGACCGTCAAAACTTGTATAGAGATATAATATAAAAATCATCTTTTATTCTCCTGGAAGCCTCGCTTCTCTTAAAAGATAAAACACCCGCGTCGTTTAAGTCTTGAAAAACCTTATCCATTAAATTCCTGAGTTCTACCGGTCTCTTTTTCCTCCCCGATTTATTTCTTATTGGCACGCAGGCGCACCTCGCTGCTTCTTCAAGTTCTATATTAAATTCATCCTCAAGGTCAATTTCCTCGAAAAGCCGTAAAAGCGGCAGGGTGAATTTAGTTCTTTTCATCCTGTGCTTTTCATGCAGTACATCAAATACTTCAACCGGAATTTCTACAGTAAACTCGTAAAAATCTGATACTATAAACTTCGTCAGTTTAGGGTTTAATGTTACCTCTACCTGTCCGTCAAACCCTCCGCTGCCCTCTTCTTTGTTATCCCACATTAAATTTACCCAGGTTAGAAATCGCCCCAGGTCCGCTTCTTGCCTATCTTTAATCTCTACTACCCGTTCTTTTTCTCTATCTAAATCATGCACATATTGCATAGGTACAAGGGTATTTATTATTTCTCTGCAGTTATTTTCCACCATCCCCGCCCTGCGGGCTAATTCTCTCACAGAAGATCTGGCGGGGCCGTGGGCAAGTCCCATATGCTCTTTATGGTACAGTACCCTGTATAATTTTCCTTTTACCTGCTCTTTAAAGATATCACATGCTGCTGCAACAATTCCCTGGCTTACCCGGGGAAGCAGGCGCAGTTCTTTTGCCCATTTCCCGGGCATATAAATTGCCGGGCCTCCGGGCACACGAAAAACTTCTACACCTTGCTTTTCATTTCTCCATGCACTCCACCCTACAGGTACTTGCACGGTTACACTCTGTTTTTTAAGCGCCAGGCTTCCAATTTTATCCTTCAATACTTTTAACTCCTTTCTTGTTGAGGTATATAGAAAGCAGTGTATAGCGGTTTACAGGCTTATTGTTTCTAATAGCAATATTTAAGGCTTTTCTGGTACCTACCAGCACTACTTTTTCCTGCGCCCGCGTTATCCCTGTATATATTAAGTTCCGGGCAAGCATAATGTAGTGAGAAGTAGTCAAGGGGATCACTACTGCCCTGTACTCAGACCCCTGGGATTTGTGTATGGTAATGCTGTATCCTATTTCAACATCGTTGAGCTCTTTGTAATTGAATTCCGTTTCATGGCCGTTGAACTGTATAAACACCCGGTCGTCTTCTACCCTTTTTATTATCCCGATATCACCGTTAAAAACTTTTTTGTTGTAATTATTTCTTGTCTGGATCACCCTGTCGCCTAGGCGCAGAGAGGTGTTCTGGATTTCTTTTCCTTCAGGATTGACAGCTTTTTGTATAGCGCTGTTCAACTCCTGCGTACCTGCAGGCCCTTTTTTCATAGGAGAAAGTACCTGAACATCACTGGATTTATAACCTAGATTTTTTACCACATGTACTGCTGCTTTTACTATTTCGGAAGGTTCTTCCCTGTCCAGGAAAAAAAAGTCCTTTTTATACTCGTTAATTAATAAATTTTTACCCCTGTTTATCCTGTGGGCATTATAGATTATTTGCGATTCTGCAGCCTGCCGGAATACTTCCTTTAACTCAATCCTGGGGATTTTTTTACACGCCAGCATATCCCTTAGTACATTGCCAGGGCCCACACTGGGCAGCTGGTCTATATCTCCTATAAAAAGCACTCTGGTACCGCTTTTCAAGGCATCTGTCAGGTTTTTATCCAGTATAATGTCCAGCATGGAAGACTCGTCCACGATTAACATATCGCAATCGAGTGGATTACCTTTATTTTTTACAGGTTTACTGTCGCGCCCTATCTCCAACAATTTATGGAGCGTACACGCATACACTCCCGAAACTTCTGCCAGTTTCCTGGCTGCCCTGCCGGTTGGTGCTGCCAGCATTATTTCCGCCCCGGGAAAGATCTTTTTAAACGTTGAAATAACAGCTTTAACCGTGGCAGTTTTACCTACTCCCGGCCCGCCGGTTAATATAAAAAACCCGTAGTTAAGCGCCATCTCAACGGCTTTTTTCTGACCAACGGTTAATTCAATACTTTCTTTTTTTTCATAGCACTTGAGTACCGGTTCAGGGACTATACTAGATAGTTTTTTGCAGAGCCTTTTTATGTTTTTGCTGATCCGGGCCTCAGAATAAAACACCCATTTAAGTGATACACCCCAGGAGTGGTTAATTATCTCCCCGCTGGTATTTACACCCTGCACTACCTGCTTGTCTGATACGCACTCACATTCTTTGTTTAAGAGCTTAAGTACCCTGTCGGTCAACTCATTTTTCGGAAGGTAGGTATGTCCTTCATCCCAGAGTGCACTGTTGAGCATAAAATGTACACCAGCTTTTACCCTGAACGGCGAATCCTTTTTTATTCCCAGGTTGGCTGCTATCTCATCAGCCTTATAAAACCCCAGCTGGTTGACTTCCACAATACAGTAAGGATTTTTACGCACATAATCAATTGTAGAACGCCCAAACTTTTTAAAAATCCTGTAGGATGTTTTAGGTGTTACCCCTAAAGATACAAGGAAGCTTACAGCTTTCTGTGCCTCATATGTTTCCGCAACTTTTCGCGAAATACTTTTAGCCTTTTTTTCCCCTATACCTTTAACTTCCGTTAACCTCTCGGGCTGCTCCAGTACCACTTCTATTGCCCTCGTTCCCAGAGTATCCACGATATTGCGGGCAGTTGAAGGGCCAACACCTTTTATCATACCGGAAGAAAGCATACTTACAGCGTTATCCCTGCTGGTTGGGACTATTTTTTCGCAACAATCTATTTTTAGCTGGTCGCCAAATGTAGAGTGTTTTTCCCATTCGCCTTTTATAAAAAGTTTTTCTCCTTCTTTAGCGTCAAAGATATCCCCCAGCACTGTAATTTCAGTATTTTTATGAGTTTTAAATTCGAATATCGCAAAACTGTCGTTTTGATAAATTATCTTTGAAATAGTGCCTGAATACTCTATCCCATATAATCACCTACCCAAAACTTTTACCCAGGGACTAGATAGTTAAAATGTGTGCTGGTCCTTTTTGCCTTCCAATGCCTGGTATTTCCATTTATAAAAAATCTCTCTTATAAAAAGTGAACTGCGCCTGTCAATGCGCAGTTCAAATACAATTATAAAAAAACCTGGTATATTTCTTTCTCCTAAATTGCTTTAGCTATCCTTTTTAAGTTTTTCAAGTATTCCAGGTCATTAATATTATAAATGTTTTTGTTCCTGAACTGGTTTTTCAACCTGTTATACCTGCCCGGTTCTTTTACCAAATCTGCCAGCTCATAGATAATTTCCAGGGCCTCATAAGGAGCATATTCTTTCCCGTTCCACATAAAGCAGGTAATTGAAGTTGCGCCGTACTGGTTCAGGGCCAGTATGTGCGGTGCTATATCTCTTACAAAATCTTCGTATATAGTAAATATGTGAATGTTTCCGGGTTCTGCTCCTTTAGGTACTAATTTATACGGGTCTTTAGAAAACTCTTTTAGCTGGTCAAAAGTCATATAACCATCAGCGTAAGTCCTTTTCTCATAACTGTCGGAATCTATATGGTCGTGTACAACCCAGTTAATTTTTACTTTTCCCTGTGTTGATACTACTTTTCCGTTAAAAGCCTCGACCCTTATTTGAATAGCATTTTCAATAAAATCGGCAAATAATTTACCGGAGACTTCACCATTGTTAAAAGACTCTTCAAGGCAACTTTTTACCCTGTCAAATTCTTTAAATAAATCTTTATGCATAGCAACTCTCCTTTCTGCTAACTGAACACTTTTATTAATAGAATAACTGATACAGGCATGATAACCAGCTTTTCGAGTATCCCCCCTGTCTTAACCAGGGGTATACTAATTTTTTTTCTAAATGGCCAAAACAGGCTTATACCGGAACAGGTGAGCATATCACCTGCTAAATGTGTTAGATAGCCTGCGCCTGCAGCAATTGCAAAATTTTTCCCCGCATATATAAAGCATAATACACTTATAATTACAGCTGCCGTTATGCTGTGAAAAAAGCCGCGGTGGCCGGAAAGTAGCCGAATGACTTCAGGTAATACAGGGATTTTATTGCTAACATAGCTAGAGGGAGAATCTATATCAGGCAAAAGGGAAGCCAGCCCTGCAGCTGCTAATGCAGGGTCCAGGCCTGTAACAAGATATCCGGCAGTAAGTCCAGTCGTTAAATGAGTACACCACATCATATTCTAGCTCGCTTCCTCTCTGGTATATATTTTTTCTAATTCTTCGTATAGCCACTCGGAAACATCGTCTTCTCTTTCTAGTATTTCATACAATTCCCTCAATGTCCTCTCAGCTCTAGCCCTGATATATTCTTTTTTAGATTCTTCTGTTTCACACATAGACTTTTTGATTTCTTTTATCATCTGCCGGGTGCTCCACTGATAATCAGCAGCTTTTTGTATCCATTTATCAAATTCCGCCAGAAGACCCCCACCTCTAAGCCGAGGGCGAAGGTGGGGGGCTTCTGGCGGCTTTAAAGCACACAGAGTCCCTTGTCATAGTACAGTAACTTAACCGCAGAGGTCTTGACGGGTTTAGCTAAACCGTCAAGTTTAATGTAAGCTCCCTTGTTCTGCACCCCTTTAACCAAGTACCTTTGACCGT
>JAIPEW010000015.1 GCA_021736985.1 Clostridiales bacterium
ATCAATATAACTTCATACAAAGTCGGCATTTTGCATCATTTCCGAGAGGAATGACTGAGGTTTGTCAGGAGCCGTATACGAGGCCCGTACGTACGGTTCTGTGAGAGGGATAACACCGTAGAAAATTTCTACGGTGTTATCCCTACTCGATTGCTTAAAAAAATTATATATTATCCACATATAAGCTGCCTTAAAAAGGAATAATATTTTTGTCAATATAAAAAGGAGGAATATTATATGAAAAATCACTTGAGAATTATTTCAATTACAAGTATTTTACTTGTTTTAGGCTTATTGATGTTCGGGTGCGCCAATACAGATAATCAAGAAAATAACGAAGGCGCCGATGATAAGGAAAAAGGGAGTATAAAACTGGGATACGTGGAATGGGAATCTGAAGTTGCAAGTACAAACATACTTGCTGAAGTGCTTAGACAAGAGGGTTACAACGTTGAAATGACTGGAGTAGATGCAGGCGTACTCTGGACCGGCGTTGCAAACGGTGGTATTGATGCCATGTGTTCGGCTTGGCTACCTGCTACACAAAGCAGTTATAATGAAAAATATAAAGAGGATGTTGTAAACCTGGGGCCAAACATCAAAGGTTGTAAAATAGGGTTAGTTGTTCCTGAATACTGTACTATCGATTCAATCAAGGACATGAACGACGTGAAAGACAAATTCGAGAGTACGATTACTGGCATAGAATCAGGAGCCGGTGTAATGCAAAACACTGAAGAAGCTATAGAAAAATATAATTTAGATTACGAATTACAGGCCAGCAGCAGTGCTGCTATGGCAGCTTCTTTAAAGAAAGCTGTTGACAACGAAGAATGGACAGTTGTAACAGGTTGGACTCCACACTGGAAATGGGCAAAATTTGACCTCAAGTATTTAAAAGATCCTAAAAATGTATATGGTGCATCAGAACACGTATCTACCATTGTACGTGAAGGTTTAGAAGGAGATATGCCTAAAGCATACAAAATTTTAGACAATTTTAATTGGAAAACAGAAAACATGCAGAATGTTATGCTGAATATACATGAAGGGACATCTCCCTCAGAAGCAGCAAAAAAGTGGATAAACAATCACCAGGAAATGGTTTCAGAATGGACTAATGTTGAATAAAAAAAACCCCGTAGTAACGGGGTTTTTTTTATTCCAAATATGTTTCATTTTTATTATAATCTTTACTTAAAGTATCAACATTCATTTTCCTCTTTCAATGTGTCTGCAGGTTTTTTTAATAAATCATGCACAGCAGCTTTTACCTCTGAAGGTCCCACTACAAGAAGTACATCCCCTTCCTGTATTATCGTACGTGCTTGTGGGGATACCATTTCTTCTCCATTACGATAAACTGCCAGCACTGTAGCACCGGTTCGAGCACGAAAATCAACTTCTGCAAGAGATTTACCTACAACATGAGATTCCCGCAAAACAGTAATCTCTTCTAATTTTTGTAGTCTACCCGCCATTTTAAAAGTATAATCTAACAATTGATTTGTAAGGGAATCTATTTCACTGTTTAAACTATCTCTCTCTTTTAACAAGTGAGATAATCTTTCCTGCAAATCCTTTAACACCTGCTGCTGGTTATACTGGGCCAGGTATTCCTCTGCTGCACTTTGGGACTTTACTACAACCCCTACCCCCGGCATAACATCTACTATTCCCATCTCTTGCAACAAAGTAAGTGCACGTCTTATAGTTTCAGGAGATACATTATACCTTCCGGCTAAAGTTGAACGGCCAAACATTTTTTGTCCTTCCCTGTATTCTCCCCTTATTATTCGTGTAGCTATATCCACCGCAATGGTAACATATTTTGCTAAATATGAATTGTTGTAATCATGCATTTCCTTTCTCCTTTATCCTGTTTATTATAATTGCTTCACTTTTAGATTTCTAAAACGATTTATTGCCGCCATGATTTCCTGTTTACGAGGTAAGGCCAGATCTCCAGGGTGCTGGCCGTAAAAAGATGAAATTATATCTAATTCCTTTTGCTCAATATCGTCATAAATTTTGTCAATTATACTTGATAGGGATGATTCATTATCAACATAATTTTTAACAGCATATTTGATTATCTCTGATATAGCATTAGTTTGACTGCTGTCTACTAATTGTTCCACCTGTCCAAGATCTATATTCGAACGGCCATAAATTATACTGTTTAATCCTTTTGCTTTTACTTTCCCCTTAGGAGCCAGCTGAAAACAATCACCCTGAGGCGCCCGTTCTTTAACGCCGGAAAAACTATCTTTCTTCTCCCGTATACGATCATTTTTATAATGTTCTGCAATTTCTTTCGCCTCTGCGGTAACATCCCCGGGGATATAATTTTGCATTCTAATTATATGGTCAGCAACCTCAAAATAATCCCCCGAACCTCCCACTACCAATATTGTTGATACCTTCATATTGTCATACAGCTCTCTAACCCTATCTATAAATGGAGTTATAGGTTCATTTTCTTTAGCTACAAGATTTTGCATCCTGCTGTCTCTAATCATAAAATTTGTAGCACTTGTATCTTCATCAAGCAAAAGCAGCTGTGTTCCACTTTCCATGGCTTCTACAATATTTGCAGCCTGAGAAGTACTACCGCTGGCATTTTCCGAAGTGAAAGCAGATGTATCATCTTTATTAGGTAAATCATCAATAAACGCACTAATATCAACTTTTATGACACTGCGTCCATCTTCAGCGCGAATTTTGGCAGCACTAGGAGCAGTTGTTACCATTTCCCTTCCATCTCCAGGAATATGATTATATATTCCTCTTTCAATCGCCCTGAGTAAAGTAGATTTACCATGATAACCTCCGCCTACTATCAGAGTGACCCCTTCTGGTATCCCCATACCGGTCACCAGACCCTTATTGGGCAGTTCAAATGAGCATTTTAATTCTTCAGGTGTTTGAAAGGAAATAAGCCTCTCGTCTTTTAAAGGTTTATCACTAATACCGCTTTCCCTGGGTAAAATTGCTTCGTTACCAATAAAAGAAACAAGACCCTTTTTATGCAGCTCGTTTCTAAGAAATTGCTGGTCTTCAGCTGTTTCAACATGCCTTTTTACCTGTTTTTTATTCATGTTTTTATATATTATAGAATTCTCTATAATTTTAGGAAGTTGATCAAAAAATATATAAAGAGCTTCTTTTCCCATTATAGTCCTGCCCTTTGCCGGAAGGCCTATAACAAACCGCGCCTCTACAATATTTTTATTCACAACGGCGGAAGTACGGTCAAGTATTTCTTGCCCGCACCTGTCTATATTTACAGCGCTGCTTGTTCCACTCCCGCCAGGTTGTTTTCCCACATGATCCCTGCATTTTCTCCCAAACTCGCGAGTTATATAATCTTCTACTGCAGTTCTCCGCGATTTACTGCTAAACAACTCACCAGGTATTCCTGCTGTACCTTGTTTTACAGTAACGCGCATTCTGCTGGGAGGGGCAAAGGGGTCACTTTGTATATTATCAATATGTAAAATATAATTACCAAAATCGTAAGATCCCTGTATAGATTTGTAAGCACCATATCCTTTTCTATCTATACTGCGAATTTGGTTCCTTAAATCATTTTGCCCTTTCAAAAAAGTCCCTCCTGTACATGTCCATATATTAAGAAATTTTTCATAACAACTGTATAAAGCATTTCCAAGTTATGCATTAAAATATTTAGCTCCTGCAAGCTTGCAAAGCATTATTGCGAATAGTTTTAATTGCTTCAGCTTGATCGTGCGCTTTAAATATTGCAGATCCTGCTACCAGTACCCGGGCCCCTGCTGCAGCAGCGGCAGAAGCAGTGTCCTGGTTAATTCCACCATCTACTTCTATTTCCGCGTCTGATTCTATATTTTTTAACATATTTTTTGCAGCAGATATTTTGCGGACCATTTCTTCTATAAAGATTTGCCCCCCAAAACCCGGGTTAACTGTCATGATTAATAGGAGGTCTACCAACGGCAAAACATATTCTACTGCTGACAGAGAAGTAGCAGGATTTAAAGCCAGTCCGGCTTTAATTCCTTTTTCCTCTATACGTGCTAACACTCTATGTAAATGATTGCATGTTTCTGCATGTACCGTTATAATATCAGCCCCTGCACTGGCAAATTCATCAATATACAAATCCGGGTTTTCAATCATAAGATGAACATCAAAAATAAGCCGGGAATGCTTTCTAATATCCTTTATAACCAGCGGTCCAGCAGTAATATTAGGGACAAAATGCCCATCCATTACATCAATGTGCAGGTAATCAGCGCCTGCATTTTCCACTTTCTGTATTTCCCCGGCAAGCATAGAAAAATCAGCAGATAGTATAGATGGTGCGATCTTAATCAGTCATCATCTCCTTTTATTTTTTAATTCTTCCAGTATCATTATATAACTTTTATAACGCGCAGAAGTAATTTTATTTTCCTCTACCGCCTCCTTTACCCCGCATCCAGGTTCTTTATAATGTAAACAGCTGTTAAAACGGCAGTAATCAGCATATTTTTGAAACTCAGGATAATAGTCTGCCAGGTTATAGATTGTAATACCGGCAGGCAAAAAAAGGTTCGAAAACCCGGGGGTGTCTGCTACCATACCATTATTATCCAGCTTTAAAAGTTCCACATGACGCGTGGTATGCCTGCCCTTTTTTAACTTACTGCTTAATTCTCCTGTTTTTAAAGAAAAGCCGGGTTGTATTGCATTTAACATGCTTGATTTGCCAACCCCGGAAGGACCGGCAAAAACAGATAATTTATTTTTTAACAGGCTACAGACTTTTTCAACTCCTGTACCAGATGCTGCACTTACATTTATTACAGTATAACCAGCTTCTTTATATATACTTGAATACTCCTCATAATCTTTTAAATCAACTTTATTAAAGCAAATTACAGAGTCAACACCTGCTGCCCGGGCTTGCAGCAAAAAACGATCCAGCAGATAAAGATTTGGTTCGGGCTGAACAACGCTAAAAATTATTACTACCATATCAATGTTTGCTACTGGCGGCCTTAGCAAATACACCCGCCGGGGCTCTAAGGATTCTATAACCCCGGTGTCTTTATCCTCTACTGTTAGATTAACCTTGTCTCCTATTAAAACGTGTTCCTTTTTTAAGTTAAGCCTTCCTCTTAAGGTGCACTTATATTTAACCTGTCCGGTATCTACAAAATAATAACCGCCGTAGGCTTTATAGACTATCCCCTGTACCATGCTCACCTCTTCAGCTTACATTTTTAGAAACTTCTAACTGTCCATCAATATATACTTCTATTTTTGCACTTCCCCGGTACTTAATATTCTTTTCAATTTTATCACCATGGGAATGTGAATTAGCATATACAATACGATTGCCGTCAACATCATTTACTTTTATTCTTACCTCGTGCTGCTCCCCGTCGTCTGGTATTAAACTTTCATTTATTTTCACCCTGGACTCCTGGATATCTGGCCCGGGACCGCTGCTCAAATAAACTTTAACTTTTGAACTTTTCTCGATTTTATCTCCGGGCCCGGGAATCTGGCGGCTAACTCTTCCTTTAGGATACTGTTTACTGCTTTCCCAGAAAATTGAGAACTCCAATTTCTGGCTGCGTAAGGTCTCCAGGGCTTCTTCTTTGTCTTTACCTATTAGATCAGGAATTTTCATCGTTTCAGTCTCGGGGCCCTTGCTTAATGTAATCTTAACCTTGCTTCCCCTTTCTATTGACGCGCCCTTACCTGGAGATTGCTTAATTACATGTCCCTCTTCTACCTTATCGCTGTATTTTTTATTTATAGAGACACTTAATACCAGGCCTTCTCTCAACAAAGCCGCCGCAGCACTAGCCTGAGTCTTGCCAATCAAATCCGGAACTGTTCTCATATCCGGGCCTTTACTTACAGTAAGTTCAATATCACGCCCCGGCTTTACAGTATAGTTATCGGGACCAATATTCTGATATATAACAATATTTTCCTCTTTTTCAGAATATATTTTTTCTACAACCTTTGCTTTTAAGCCCTTCTCTTCTAACTCAGAACGAGCCTTTTCCAGCGTCATATCTACAACATTGGGAACTTCAATATTGGGCGTGTTCATATATTTATTGAAAGCATATATCCCGGATCCCGCTAATATAATAAATACCATCAAGATACCTGCTATTATAAACAAGCGATTTGTTTTTTTCTTTTTTTCTCCGCTCACAGTATATACCACCTGGTTATTATCAAATATTAAATCATCATCTTTTTCTTGCTTTCCAGTAGATACCTTTAAAACCTCAACCATTTCCCCGGCACTTTTAAACCTGTTCTCTTGATTTTTATCCAGTGCCTTATGTACAGCTGCAGCAAGCCTACCGGGAATACCGGGCACTGCTTCACCTACAGGAGCTGCAGTTTCATGAATATGCTTCATAGCTACCCCTATAGGAGTATCACCTTCAAAAGGCCGTGTTCCGGTAAGCATCTCATATATAACTACTCCCAGTGAATATATGTCAGAAGCAGGTCCGGCCAATTCCCCCCGGGCTTGCTCAGGACTCAGGTAATATACCGAACCCATAACATTATCTCCATAAGTTAATGTAGTAGCTGAAACTTCTTTTGCTATACCGAAATCTGTCAACTTAGCCCTACCATCAATTGTTACCAGGATATTGTGCGGTTTGACATCACGGTGTATAATATTGTTTTCGTGAGCATGTCTAAGAGCTTCACATACCTGGCTGGCGAGATCAATTACTCGCTCCGGGGACATAGGAGCATCTTTATTTATTATATTTTTTAAATTTTCACCTTCTATGTATTCCATTACTAGATAATGAATATCACCATCGGTACCTACATCATATATGTTAACAATATGAGGATGAGACAAACGAGCAACTGATTGAGCCTCTTTTCGAAAACGGCTTATAAAAGAATCATCACTTGCATATTCTGAGCGAAGTATTTTTATCGTAACCGTGCGGTCGAGATACTTATCTCTCGCCTTGTATACAACGGCCATTCCTCCCCCGCCCAATTTATGTAACAATTCATACCTGTTTCCTAGTGTTTCACCGGTCATTATTTTCACCTCGTGACAGGTAATATACTATCTGCAAACGTTATCTCACAATTAAGCATAAATAATGAACTAACACCCGCATCAAAATAGTGCTAGTCTCTCGGAGAGTAATAAAATAGTTCCATATTTAAAAAGCTTAATACTTTACATGAGAAAGGTAATTGGACACCAGACTGGTCCCTAAAATAACAACAGCCAATCCGGTTAATATTAAATAGGCCAGGCGAAGTATATATTTATTCACAAAAATCACCTGTTCGATGGGATATATTCATAAGTATCCCTATTAATAAGAAATTAGCAACCAGTGAACTACCGCCATAACTTATAAAAGGCAGCGTAACTCCTGTCAGAGGTAGTATTTTTATTACACCGGCTAGTATAACAATTGCCTGGATTCCCCATGCTGCAGTTATACCTGCAGCAAGAATGGTAAAAAACCTATCTTTAGAATTTAAAGCAATACTAAATCCCCTGTAAAACAAGATCATGTACAAAAATACTACTCCTGCTCCCCCGGCAAGCCCCATTTCTTCACAAATAGCTGCATAAATAAAATCAGTATGTACAGCAGGAATAGAACCCGGGCTACCTGCACCCAGGCCGCTGCCAAATAATCCACCATTACTTATGGCAGATAAAGACTGTATAATTTGATAAGAAGAATCTTTTATTAAATTAGCTTGAAAGGGATTTAACCAGATTTCCACGCGTGTGCTCACGCGCGGAAAAAAAATGTAACTGATTATCCCGGCAAGCAAAAATAAAACAGTTTCTCCTGCAATATAAGTCCATTTTCCAGTAACTATATAAAACAATGCCCCTATAACTGCAAAATATATGACAGCCATTCCCAGGTCTTTTTGCAAAACTAATAGTCCAGGGAAAAGAAGCCATCCCCCCAGAAAAAGCATGTCGTCAATATTATTACTTTGTATTTTATTCTTTTGATTCAGTTCACCCTTCTCTGCAAAATAAGCTGCCCCAAATACTATTAATAAAATTTTCACAAATTCTGACGGCTGCAGATAAAAGTGACCCAGATTCAGCCAGCTGCGTGCACCACCTATCTCAACGCCAAAAATTAAAGGTAATAATAGACTTATAATTCCTACAGCAATAAAATAGTACTTGTATATAAAAATAAATTGATAATTTCTAATGCTAATCATTAAAATAACTGCAGCAAGTCCTATTGCTGTCCAGGCTAACTGGTGAATACCGTAATAAATATTTAACCTGAATAAAAGTACCAGACCAGTACTTGAAAGCATAAATAACAGGGGCAACAGTAATGGGTCGGGATAACCCCCCCGTAGTTGTTTTACAAAATATATTAAAAAAAAACCTGCGGGCATAATCATGGTTGCCGAAAAAAAACCCCAGCCCATTTCCGGAGTTAACAAAAAAATTGTAAACAATCCAGTAAACAAGTAAGCAGTTGCTAATATTAAAAGCCAGAATTCTAATTTGGGATTTTGCCCAGCACAGCATGGCCCGGCCATATTATTCCACACCCAACACTATTAATGTAATATTGTCGCTTCCCCCGCGTTTTAGAGTTTCTTCTTGCAGAATCTCAACAGCATCACCCGGTTCATATTCCATAACTACCTGAAGTATCTCTTCACCCGGGACATGTTCTGTCAACCCGTCAGTACACAGTAATATTAAATCACCAGTACAAATATTATATTTAAATATATCTACTTCAAGCTGAGAAGAAGTTCCTACTGCCCTGGTAAGAACATTTCTCTGTTGATGTGACCTTGCTTCCAAAGATGTAATCTGTTTTTTACGTATTAACTCCTCTACCAAAGAGTGATCTTCCGTTAACCTGTAAATAGAAGAATCTCGTACCAGATAACACCGGCTGTCACCTACATTACCCACAGTCAACTCTTCCCCGCGAAAAATACAGGCACTAATAGTAGTACCCATGCCGTTGTAATTTTTATTGCTGTATCCCATATCATAGATTAATCTATTTGCTTTTAATATACTTAATTTCAAGATTGCACCTGGATCTTCTTTATCCAGGTCAGCTACTTCTAAGTCAGATTCAATACATTTAATCGCTTCATAACTTGCCACTTCCCCAGCATTATGTCCTCCCATACCATCTGCAACTGCAAAAAAATTTAAGTCAGGGCGCATACAATAATAATCTTCATTTAAATTTCTTACTTTACCTACATTAGTCACATGACTGCATTTCATGCCCCCACCTCACAAAAGCAAAATAAGCATTACCTATTTGCAAATAGTCCCCTTCTCTTAATAATTCAGGTTTTCTTACCAGGAAATTATTCAAATATAACTCCCCACTGCCGGATAAATCATCTATCCAGTAACAACCCTCCCTAAAAAATATAGAAGCACAACAATTGGCATTCCCCGAGCTTAATGTTATAGTCATTTCCCTGCTCGCTTCGCTTAAATCAAGGGCAGTAATCTTATTATGATTCTTTTTACTTGACTGATGTTGTAATGAAAAAAACATTTTATACAGCGCAAAAAATAAAAATAAATACAGCATTATTAAAAATAAATATCTCAAAAAATGCAAGATAAATTCCACCTTTAACGGCGGGTTAGTATACGCCGTCGAAGCTGCCCGCATGCAGCATCAATATCTGCTCCCAATTCTCTGCGCACTGTAACATTAATGTTCCTAGCCGTTAAAATATTTTTAAATTCCTCTATCCTGTTTTTAGGACTTTTTCTCACTCCCAGTTCGGGCACTTCATTTGCAGGAATTAAATTAACCAGGCAAAAAATGTTTTTTAGCTTATGGGCTAATTCTCTGGCGTGTTCAGGCGCATCGTTAATATCATTTATTAGCGCATACTCAAAAGTTATTCGACGCTTGCTTCTTTCAGCATATTCCCGGCAGACCGGCAGTAAAACTGCAAGCGGGTACCTGTTATTTACGGGCATTAATGAATTTCTTATGTTATCATAAGCAGCATGGAGCGAAACCGCAAGTGTAATAGAGAACCCCTCGCTGCACAATTTTCTAATCTGTGGAACTAACCCGCAAGTAGATAACGTTATACTCCTCTGGCTGATATTTAATCCCTGCTCTGAAGTTATTCTGCTTATAAATTTAATTGTATTATCGTAATTGTCCAGCGGCTCACCGGAACCCATTAATACTACATTACTGATTCTCTCTCCTGTATCGTTTTGCACAGCTATTACTTGTTCATATATTTCATAAGATTTTAAATCTCTTATCCAACCTTCCATACCCGATGCACATAAAGTGCATCCCATTTTACAACCTACTTGGGTAGAAACACATGCGGTCCTTCCGTGCTTATAAAGCATAAGCACACTCTCTACGGCATTACCGTCCTCCAACTCAAAAAGGTATTTCTTTGTGCCATCATTTCTAGATACCTGCTTTTTAATTATTTTTAGATTGCCGGGATAACCTATTTCGTCCAACCTTGTACGTAAATCTAATGGCAAATCCGTCATTTCATGGAACGAAGAAACACCTTTTTGAAACATCCATGTTGCAATTTGCCTGGATCTGAATTTTTTCTCTCCCATTTTCAGCATAATATCTTGAAGCTGGGATAAAGTTAATTCTTTAAAGCATATTTTCTTATCTAATGTTTTAAAATCCTGCTTATATTCCATAATACTCTAACCTTTATCATATATTTTAGTCTAAAAATATTATTTATTGTCTTTTTTTTGCATGCGAGCCATATAAAAACCATCAGTATTATGTATATGTGGGAATAATTGAATATAACCCTTTTCCATGTCACCTATTTCTGACGGCAGCAGTTCTTTAAAAGAACATAATGCAAAATTGTTATTTGCATGCAAAAAATCTTTAATAAGCTCATCATTTTCCTGCGGGGTAATTGTACATGTACTATAAAGTAGTATCCCCCCGGGAACAAGACAGCGCGCAGCTTCTTCCATCATTTCTCTCTGCAGTTTTGCGATTTCATTAACCTGCTGTTCAGTTACCCGCCAGCGGGCATCCGGCCTTCTGCGTAATACACCAAGACCTGAACACGGAGCATCCAGTAATATGTAATCGGCCCAGTTCCGGTAATTATTAGCAAGTTTGCGTGCATCCTCCTGCACGGTTTCGACTATATTAATTCCCAACCTGCGGCAGTTGTCCATTACCAGTGACAGCTTGTGAGCAAATATATCACAGGCTATAATTTTGCCGTTATTACCCATTAATTGTGCCAGGTGTGTACTTTTACCTCCGGGAGCACTGGCCATATCAATAACTTTTGCCCCCGGTCGCGGTGATAAGCCATGACCGGCCAGGATTGAACTTTCATCCTGCACTTGCATAAACCCTTCTGTAAGTGCACTTACATTCTCTAATCCTCCCGTATTGTTTAAAATAAGGCCTTCAGGGGCATAAGAAGTCTTTTCTACTGAAATCCCCTGTTCCGTTAACCAGGAAGAGAGCTCCGGTAGTGTTGTTTTTAGGGAATTAGCCCGCACCGTAAGTGGTGCTGCATTATTGTTTGCTTCACATAATCTTATTGTCTCTTCATACCCCAACCAATCCAGCCATTTGCGAACCATCCACTGCGGGTGAGAGTGGACCAGTGATATGTACTCTACAGGATCTATTTCCGGGCCCGGAAAATTTATATTCTCCTTGCTGCGCGCAATATTGCGCAGCACCCCATTAACGTACTTAACTGCACCGGGATTTCCGTAAGTCCGTGCCATTTCAGCACTTTCATTACAGGCAGCAGATACAGGAACACTGTCCATATAGAAAATCTGATAAAGCCCCATGCGCAGTATATTCCTGGTAGCAGCTGTTTGTTTGCTCAACGGCTTTTTTAAAAATTGTTCTAAAATCCAGTCAAGTGTCTTTAAAGAACGTACAGTGCCATAAACAAGCTCTGTTACAAATCTGCGATCAACATGCTTAAGATTAGCCCTACCCAGTTCCCCGCGCAGGGCTAAATTAGCATAAGCTTCTTTTTTCTCTACATTTAATAATACTTTCAATGCTACTTCTCTTGCATTTAAGCCCTTTTTCAAGTTTTTTCACTCCGTTGACAAAAAATAATTAATAGCTTCTTCTACCCTTGATAAATCAAAGCACGTATCAATACAAGGCCCGTTCGGGCGCATATTAGTAACTCCCAGCACCGGAATAGGACTGGTTTCCAGTATCCCACTGGAAAGATCTCTTTCGCAGGCAATAGCCACAATAGCGCGCGGTTTGTACTCCTTAACATACTTGCGTGCCAGGGTACCTCCACTTGCAATACCAACATTTATACCATACTTTTCTCGTAATTTAATGATCGTATACACCTGGCATTTACCACACTTGCGGCAGTTTTCAATATTATTTGTTATCTTATACTGACAGCTGCTGTTTTGTATACAGTGAGGAGCCAGAAGCAGTAACTGTTCCGGTTTTAATTTCAACTGTCTTGCCATCACAATCTGGTTGTTAACTTGAACAAAAGACTTTCTAATACGGGCCAGGTCAATTCTAAATATCCTACCAAGTACAAGGACAACCGGGAAGAAATTATTTAAAGCCATGCGCATAGGGCGCTGAAGCAGCGACATCGTTTTAGAAAACCACAGGGTAAGTATTATACCCGCCAGCCCTAAACCTGCTAACAATATGGCAGTTGCTATAAAAATAACAATTCCCATAAGAACCAGTTGATATATTATCGAATGTTCAGGAGTAAAAATTAAATACCAGATTCCCGCTGCCAGGAGACCCGTACTCAGTACACACGCTCCCAGTAAACCAATAAACAACCTTTTTTTCTCGATTTTTTGCACAGTATACATGCTGCATTTTCCTTTCTAAGAGCGCCCTAACATAGTCCCTTCCGGTAAAGAACGCCCCCTTAAAAAATCTGACGCATTAACTTTTTTACCACCCTGGATTTGTAATTCAAGAATCCTAACCGTACCTACTCCTGTCTGAACTATAATATCACCCTTGTTTCCAGGCTCAAGCACCGTACCAGGCGTACTAGTTACGTCATTCGAATCCAGCACTTCTAATTTCCACACTTTTAGTACCTTACCATCATGAACAGTCCTTGCTCCTGGCCAGGGATTTAAGCCCCGGACCTTGTTTTTGACTTCAAGTGCAGTCTTTCCCCAATCTATAATCTCGTCTTCTCTAATCAAAGGTGGAGCATAAGTAGCTTCACTGTCATTTTGTGGAGTACTTGAAATTTCCCCTTTTTCCATCCCATCAAGGGTATCCAGCAGCAAGCATGCTCCTTCTTCAGCCAGTCGATCATGCAAAACTCCTGCTGTATCATCTTCATTCAAATCAACTTTTTTACCAAGCAAAACATTACCCGTGTCCATACCAGTATCCATCAGCATAGTGGACACGCCGCTGCATTCTTCACCATTAATGAGCGCCCTGTGAATAGGCGCCGATCCCCTGTATTTGGGTAGTAATGAAGCATGAACATTTACACAACCTAACCCGGGGATATCCAGCAATTCACGTGGAAGTATTTTTCCATATGCTACTACAACTATCACCGTAGGTTCTATTTGTTTTATCTTATTTATAACTTCTTCAGAAGCTAACTTTTCCGGCTGGTAAACCGGTATACCTAAAATATTAGCTAATTTTTTTACCGGAGTTGAAGCTAATATCTTTCCCCTTCCCCGGGGTTTATCAGGTTGTGTAATAACCATGCTTACTTTATGGGGGCTTTCTGCCAGGATTCTCAAAGAAGGAATTGCAAAATCGGGAGACCCCATGAAGACAATTCTCATATATCTACCGCTCCAATTATTTATTTTTCTTTTCTCAAGTTAATAGACTTATCAATAAAAAGTATTCCATTTAAATGATCTATTTCATGCTGCAGTGCCCTGGCAAACAATCCTGTTGCATTATAACTGACTTCTTCTCCTTTGCGGTTTAATCCCGAAACTTGTACTTCCAGCGGGCGATGCACATCACCCAACACCCCGGGGACACTGAGGCACCCCTCAGTTTGTGTATCACTTCCCTGTACACTTTCTACTTTCGGATTTATAAGCTCAATTAAACCTTTGCCTACATCTACAATAATTACACGTTTTGAAATGCCAATCTGCGGTGCAGCCAACCCTACCCCGTTATATTCATACATTGTATCTTTCATATTATCCAGAAGCTTATAAATGTTATTCTCTATTGAAGGTACCTGTTTGGCCTTTTTCCTTAATATTTCATCTTCTGCTACTACTATCTTATAAACAGCCAATTAAAACACCCCTTTATCAAGTAAATATCCACGTACCTTTAGCCCACAACTAAGTGTGAAAACTTTTTCAGCAACCTGGTAAATGTCGGTGTACTCGGAGCGAACATACGGAGGCACATTCACAAAGCATATGCGGCCGAGGAAAAGCGATTGAGCTAGAGTACCACCGGCCTAACAAAAACAAAGTTTTCTAACTAGACTCTAGACTTCCACGGTCCATGGTCCACAACGGAGTATGAAAACTCTTCTGACAGTTAGGTGGAGGTCCGGTGGTTTCCTCCAGTCCAGCACTCAGTGCGCTTTTAAAAATTGTGCTATAAGTAGTATATTTTTACTTCTGTCTTTCCTGCATTAGAAATGGGCTGAGTGCTGGACGTATTTTTACTGGGAGCAAAAAGTACGTTTTAGTGTAAGCGCACTCTAATACTGCACAACAAGTTTTTTTACGCCCTAAGCAGCCGGACTTTCGGCATTTTACGGGCTATGCAGCACACCCAGACTCCGCTACCTTCCGGAAGTCCACCAGCCCTTTTAATTTGTAGATCTAATAACTTTTTTAGGAAGTTTACATATTAAATCATACTGTATGGATCCACGTCTACACTAATCCCTGCATTCTTTCCTGTCCCAACAGATTTCACGCAATAATCATATGTTTTTTTAACAGCATCTCTCAAAATTTCTTCATCTTTACTCCACAATACTATATGCAACCGGTAATTTCCGCGAACTCTCGTAAGCGGTGCGGGGGAAGGTCCTACAGCTATAATTCCCTTATCTTCGTTTATATACCCCTGCAGTATCTTAAATGCTGCTTCTGCCAGGCTGTTCACCTTATTTTCGTCTTTCCCGAAGAATAACAACCTTATCATTCGGCTGTACGGGGGATACTGCATTTCTTTTCGCACGTTCATTTCTTCTTTAAAAAACCCCTCGTAATCGCCTGCTGCAGCAGCTGTAACAGCATAATGTTCCGGATTAAAAGTTTGTACAATAACTTCTCCACCGCTTTTTGCCCGCCCCGACCTGCCAGCAACCTGTGTTATTAATTGAAAAGTACGCTCTGCCGAGCGAAAATCAGGTATATACAATCCAGTATCAGCACTTATTATTCCTACAAGCGTTACACCGGAAAAATTTAACCCCTTGGCCACCATTTGTGTTCCTATTAATATATCTGCTTTTCTTTCCTCAAAATCTTTTAAAATTCTGTAATGTGCACCTTTACGCCCAGTAGTATCGGCATCCATGCGTATTATTCTGGCCTGCGGAAAAAGATCTTTAGCCTCTTTTTCCACTTTTTGAGTACCGGTTCCAAAATATCCAATATACTTGCTCCGGCAGCCCGGGCACAAACTAGGTGCCATTTGCGAATAGTTGCAGTAGTGGCAGCGCAGATCTCCCTGGTGGTGATAAGTAAGTGATATATCACAGTTGGGACATTTAAGTACCATACCGCACTCCCGGCATACAACAAAAGTATTAAACCCGCGCCTGTTTAAAAAGAGTATTACCTGTTCGTTGTCCTCCAACCTCTTATTTACAGCATTAAACAGTTCAGAACCAAAAATTGCCTTATTACCCGAACTAAACTCTTTGCGCATATCAACTACCTTTACAAACGGGAGAGCAATGTTGTCTACCCGGTTATCCATTTTCAAAAGAGTATACGGGCCCTTATCCTTCGCACGGCAGTAACTTTCCAGGGATGGTGTAGCACTGCCAAGCACTACCGCTGCACTGTTAACATAAGCACGATAAAGTGCAACAGCCCGTGCATGGTAACGTGGAGATTCTCCCTGTTTATAAGTAAACTCATGTTCTTCATCAATAACAATAATCCCCAGGTTATTTACGGGCGAAAATATCGCTGATCTTGTTCCCAGTATAACATCAGCGTGCCCCTGGGAAATCCTGTTCCACTCTTCGTACCTTTCTCCTTTAGACATACGGCTATGCAGCAGCGCTACCCTATTTCCCAGGCGTTCTTTAAAACACCTGATCATCTGCGGAGTAAGAGATATTTCAGGAACCAGTACAATAGCAGATTTTTTTAGCTGCAGCGCACAATCAATGCAGCGCAGGTAAACCTCTGTTTTCCCACTGCCTGTAACACCGTGCAGCAAAAACACCTTGTGAACATTTTTTTGCAAATAAAAATTTATATTTTTAACTACTTTTGCTTGTTCCCCGGTTAACTCGGGCTTAACCGGAGAAATATAAGAAGTAGAATTTACATCTGACATTACTTCTTTAAAATATAAATATCCCTTGCTAATTAAAGTATCTATAACTGTATATGATACACAGGCCTTTTCTGATAATTGTTTTTTAGTTAATCCCGGACTGCGAGCTGTTGTATTAAGAACTGCGACCTGTTTTGGTGCCCTTCTAATCTCCCGGGTAACCCTGTTCAACTCTTCAATTGAAAAATTAACATAGTAATGCTTTTCCCTGCACGACCTTGTTTTATTTAGTACTGGATGAGCTATAGCCTGTAGCGTACGCTGGGGAGAACTGAAATAGTAACCGGATATCCACCTGGCAATACGCAGCTGCTCTTTAGTAAGAACCGGTTCCTGGTCAAGCAGCTTAATAATACTTTTTAATTTTCTATCAACACTTGTATCCTCTGCCAAACCGACTACAAAACCACTGGCTTGTCTATTCCCAAGGGGTATTAAAACTCTGCTGCCGACCAGGTTATCACTCTGCATTTCTTCAGGAATTTTATAATGCAGTGATTTTTGCATGCTAATGCCTCCGGTCTCAACTATGACTTCAGCTACCCTTGAGACTTGCAAATAAAATCACCTTCTAATATATCAAAAATTTAAATTACATATATTATATATCATCAATATTGCGGCCTCAATCCATCTCTTTCCGTGTTAAATTATGCCTATCCGAGGGATTGAAACTTATATTCCAATCAGGAGGGGAAATATGTTGTCTTCCTTCGTTGTTATCTTGTGATACCCGGGGAGTATTACCGCTTACATTACCTGTACCGGGTTTACTATTTTCTGTAGATCGAAAACGTGGAGCGTGTACTATAGTAACGCTGTTTAAAATATTTTTTTCTTCTGATGTAATCTTTCCATGTTTATTATATTTTTTTTTCGTAATTTCCACCCTGGGAATAACCAGTGATACCTCGTGAGGGACACATAGATTTAATTTACGCTTAAGACACATGCTGACACCGTTGATTTTAATTTCTACCTCATCAACTTGCACACCTGGATACAGCGGACATTCTGATTCTTCACCCTGCAACTTTTTTTTCCTTTTCCAGGGTAAATTAAACATAAAATCCCCCCGGTTTTTTAGATAATTATATTATCTAAACCGGAAATTTGTGACTCGGGAGAGGCAACGGCAAGCCCAATAGTTTACATATTCCGCTATAAACAAGTGCTTGTGGGCATTTAATTCGAAAACTCCCGTCCGATAACAATCTGCAAACCAAAAGGCCCAGTGAATTTCCAAAAGGTAGCGGAGCCTGGGGGGCATTGCATAGCCCGTCATTTGCAAAGTGTGATGTGGGAAGTGGGAAGTGTGACAATTTGAGGAAGTCTGCTGCATAGACTTCCTCTTTTTCCCACCTCTAATTCCCACTTCTCACCTCTGCCCTTTGCCCCGGTCCTCCACCCGGCTGTCAGAAGAATTTTCATACCCTGTTGTGGGCAAATACCCGCGGACGTTTAATTATATTTTGAATGAGAATACACACGGCAGCCGGTCGCAGGCTGCCGTGTGTATTACTTAAGTTTCTTTATATTATCTAGAATAATATGAGCTAGTTCGCTCTTACTAATTAACGGTAATTCTTTTATTTCTCCACCGGGGAAAAGCAGTTTAGCCATATTATTGTCACTGTTAAAACCAGAACCTTTAATATGTACGTTGTTTGCAACAACCATGTCTAGATTTTTCTTTTGTATTTTTTTTACAGCGTTTTTTTCTAAGTTTTCTGTTTCAGCTGCAAACCCAATTAATAACTGCTTATTTTTTTTCTGCCCTAACTCCATTAGTATATCAGTGTTTTTTTCCAATTCTAATACTAACTGGCCTGATTCTTTTTTTATTTTCTGCCCGGAAACTTCTTTCGGCTTATAATCTCCTACGGCTGCAGCTTTTATTACTACATCAACGGTTGAATAATGTTTAAGTACTTCATTATACATCTCACGGGCAGTAGCAGTTTCTACCAACTGAACTCCTGGAGGAGTAGCCGGGTGCAGCAGGCCGCTAACCAGTATTGTGCGTGCTCCTCTTTCGCAGGCAGCTCGTGCAAGGGCAAAACCCATTTTCCCGCTGCTTTTATTACTGATAAAGCGTACAGGATCTATTGGCTCCCTTGTTGCACCTGCAGTTACCAGTACAGTAAACCCGTTAAAATCCTGGTTTACGGTTAAATCTTTTTCTAGTTCTGAAATTATTTCAGGTATGTCCGGCAGGCGGCCGGGCCCGGTATCCCCACACGCCAAGTGCCCCTCCCCAGGTGTTAAAACACTATATCCAAGATCATTTAATTTTTTTATATTTTCTTGCACAGCAGGATGCCGGTACATTTTAGAATTCATGGCAGGACAAATTAACACTGTACTTTCACAGCCCAGCAATAAAGCACTTAACAAGTCATCTGCCATTCCCAGGGCCGCTTTAGATAAAAAATTTGCAGTAGCGGGAGCGATTACTACTGCATCAGCTTTTTCAGCTAATTCTAAATGTGGAAACTTCCATCCGGGAGGAGATTCTAGAATATCCAGATGAACAGTATTTCCTGATATTGCTTCAAAAGTCAGCGGGCCCACAAACTGTTGCGCTGAATTACTCATAACTACATAAACTTCCACACCCTGTTTTTTTAAAGCACTTACTAGATCAACTGCTCTAAAAGCTGCAATTCCACCAGTAACGCCTACTACAATTGTAAAACCTTTTAATTTCATTATTTAATTCCTTGTTTAGTACGCCTAAAATTAATTTCATCATTTACAATTTCATTTAGAGACCGGCTTACTGGTTTAGTTTTATCATCTTCTTCATCTTTAGTTATAGCCCTTGCCCTTTTGGCAGTAACAACTACAAGGGAATAACGGCTGTCTACTTTTTCTAAAAGATGATCCAGAGATGGTTGATTCATAGCCATACTGTTTCACCTCGCAATCTTATTCATACCAATCTGAATTTAGATTATGCTTGCCAGGCCTACAACTTTCCGCCTCTATTATGCTGTTTAGCTTTCTGGCTGCAATTTCTACTTGATCGTTAATTATTATGTAGTTATACCTATCTATTAACTTAACTTCCTTTTTAGCCCAGTTCAAACGCATTTTAATTTCTTCTGCAGGATCAGCGTTACGCTTGTAAAGCCTTTTGTATAAATCTTCTGGTGTAGGCGGTAAGATAAAAACCAATACAGCTTGCGGAAACCTATCTTTTAACTGGAGAGCCCCCTGCACATCTATTTCCAGTATAACATTAAAACCTTTATCCAACGCTGATTTAACAGGTTGCTGCGGAGTACCGTAATAATAATCATATACCCTGGCCCATTCTAACAATCTATTGTCCTTTATCATCTGTTCAAAATGTTCATTATCTATAAAATAATAATCTTTTCCGTCCACTTCACCAGCCCGGGGACAGCGTGTAGTAGCAGACACAGAAAAAACGAAGTCGCTACGATAACTTTTTAACACCTTACGTACTGCCCCTTTTCCGGAACCTGACGGTCCGGATATTACAATAAGTTTTCCTTTTTTATTCATATTATCCCCTGCTGGATTGTGATTCCTTGTTAATCAAACGCTGGGCAACAGTTTCCGGTTGAACAGCAGAAAGCAAAACATGATCACTGTCAGTAATTATTACTGCCCTGGTTCTTCTTCCATACGTAGCATCAATCAGCATTCCCCTATCCCGGGCTTCAGTAATAATCCTTTTTATGGGAGCTGATTCCGGACTTACAATTGCAATAATTCGGTTTGCAGAAACAATATTGCCAAACCCGATATTAATAAGCTTAATTTCCATGTATTATCCTCCTTATATACTTCCCTATTCAACATTTTGAATTTGCTCGCGTATTTTTTCCAGCTCGCTCTTAACTTCTACTACTAGCTTGCCTATGACAGCGTCATTTGCCTTGGATGCAATTGTATTTATTTCTCTATTTACTTCCTGTGCCAGGAAGTCCATTTTACGCCCTACAGGTTCATTTGATTTAATGCACTCAAACATCTGGTTAAAATGGCTGTCTAACCTGACCGTTTCTTCAGTAATATTTGAGCGCTCGGCAAAAATAACAACCTCGCTGTATAACCGGTCCTCATCAAAGTTGCTGCTGTCGCTCCATTCCTGCAGGCGATTTTGCATACGCCCATGGTATTCCTCAATAACTTGCGGAGCACGCTGTTCAATCTCTTTATTGTAAGAATATATGTTGTTAATACGATCAATTAAATCTTGATACAGCTTTTCGCCTTCCACTTCTCTCATTTTTACTAAATCACTTAAGGCTTGACTGAGAGCCTGTTCGACAAATACCCACCACTCTTCCACATCTTCATTAAGCTCCTCGGCAACCAGTACGCCAGGAAAATTAATAATATCCTGTATAGAAGGCATTTCCGTTAGCTGCAAACTATCCTTCAGCTCTTTCATTGCTTTATAATAAGATTCAGCCAGTGTTTTGTCAACTTTTACTGTTACCGGTCTTTCTTCATAATCTTCAACAGTAAAAAAACCTTCCACCCTGCCCCGGGATATATAATCTTTGGAAAGACGTTTACACCTCTCTTCTAGAAAATTCATAGACTTGGGTAATTTAAAAAACAATTCACAAAACCTGTGATTAACGGATTTTAATTCAACTGTAAACTTCTTACCCAGCCCAAAGGATTCTCCCCGGCCAAAACCTGTCATACTCTTGATCAATTATTATCACCTTTTCTAGAACTATTTCAAATGCTGCAGGCATACGTATATTAAACACCTATTGCTATTAAAAGTGATTCTACTTTAAATTAAAATATCCTTTGAAAAATAAAGTAAACTTTAGTATAAGTAAAAATATTTAAAAAAACTCACATCTACTCTTATATTTAGACTATATGGTGAAACATTACCTGTCAAGAAAAAAAGCCCCTTCACAGGGCTTTTTTGAGATATTTATCATTGCAATTTATCAAGAAGTCTTCTTAACCTGTTTAACCCTTCTTCAATGCTGTTCATTGAGGTAGCATATGAAAGCCTGAAGCATTCATTTTCTCCAAAAGCAATCCCAGGTACCATGGCAACCTGTATTTCGTCAAGTGCCAGGGAAGCAAAGTCCGAGGCATTTTGTATTGTCTTATCATTAAATGATTTTCCAATTAAATCTTTTATGTTTGGGAAAACATAAAATGCACCGCCAGGAATATTGCAAGATATACCGGGCATTGATTTAAGAGACTCTACCATGTATTTCCTGCGTTCTGCAAACTGCTCGAGCATATTTTCAAGAGGAGCTTGAGAACCAGTTATTGCAGCCCGGGCCCCTGCCTGAGCAATTGAAGTTGGATTAGAAGTAGAATGGCTCTGCAAGTTAGCCATTGACCTGGCTACATTATGCGGTGCTGCAGTATACCCAATCCGCCAACCAGTCATTGAATAAGACTTAGACATTCCATTTATTACAACAGTACAATCCTTAACCTGTGTATCCAAAGCCGCAATACTTATATGTTCTTGACCGTCGTAAACCAGCTTTTCATATATTTCATCAGATATGATATAAACATTATTTTTTACTAGTACTTCAGCCAGGGCTGATAATTCATCCCTGGTATAAACCGCTCCGGTTGGATTGCCGGGGCTGTTCAATATTATTAATCGCGTTTTGCTAGTTATTGCCTGCTGCAATTCTTCGGGAGTAACTTTAAAACCATTTTCTTCCCTGGTTTTGATTGCTACCGGGGTAGCTCCCGCCAATTTTATTTGCTCGAGATAACTAACCCAGTAAGGAGCAGGAAGAAGAACTTCGTCCCCTTGCTGACATAATATCATAAAAGCATTATAAAGAGAGTGTTTTGCCCCGCAAGATACCACAATCTGATCCGACTCATAATCCAAACCGTTGTCCATGGAAAATTTCTCTATAATAGCTTTTTTTAAGGACGGTATTCCTGCAACCGGTGTATATTTTGTAGCTCCTTCTTTTAGAGCCTCTACCGCAGCCTTTTTAATATGTTCAGGCGTATCAAAGTCAGGCTCACCGGCACCAAAATTTATTACTTTTTTACCATCTGCTATCATTTGTTTCGCTTTAGCGTCAATTGCCAGTGTAGGCGAAGCGCTTATATTTTGCGCTCGCTGACTTATTTCCATTACATTAACTCCTCCTAAAATTTAACAGCTCCAAGATTGTCCTTTATTCTCTGCATAGCCTCTTGTATACGCTCCTTAGAAACAGTCAGTGCTACCCTGAAATATCCCTGTCCCTGGACACCATACCCGGTACCGGGAGTAACTACGACTCCTGCTTTATCCAGAACAGCCTCCATAAAGGACTCAGATGTATACCCGCTCGGTACAGGAACCCAGACATAAAAGGTAGACTTAGGTTTTTCCAAATTCCATCCCATATCATTAAGTCCCTCAATTAAAACATCACGGCGTTCCTGGTATACATTACACATTTCTTTAACAAAATCATCAGTACCGTCAAGGCCCTTCATAGCAGCAAATTGTACTGCTTCAAACTGCCCGGAATCCAAATTTGACTTTAAACGGCCCAGAGTACCTACTACATCCGGGTTACCTACAGCCCAACCTATACGCCATCCTGTCATGTTAAAAGTTTTAGAAACAGAGTGAAACTCAATGCCAACATCTTTCGCCCCAGGAATCTCTAAAAAACTCAACGGCTTGTACCCGTCAAAAGCAATTTCAGAATAAGCTGCATCATGACAAACAAGTATATTATATTCTTTAGCAAAAGCAACCAGTTCTTTATAAAACTCCTCTGTAGCCACTGCCCCCGTTGGATTATTGGGATAGTTTAAAAAGATCATTTTAGCCTTTTTAGCAACATCTGCAGGAATAGCATTAAGCTCCGGCAAGAAATCGTTTTCGGCTTTTAAAGGAATATAGTAAGGCTCTGCTCCGGCCAGTATGGAACCACCGGAATAAACCGGGTAAGCAGGATCCGGTACAAGCACCGTATCACCGGGATTCAAATAACACCAGGATATGTGTGCAATCCCCTCTTTAGAACCAACTAAAGATACTACTTCCGATTGGGGATCTAAATCAACTCCAAAACGCCTTTTATACCAGTCAGCTACTGATTTACGGTATTCAATCATTCCTACGGAAGAGGGATACCGGTGATTACCACCTTTTTCAGCTTCTTTCTTAAGTTCATCAATAATATAATCCGGTGTAGGCAAGTCGGGATCGCCTATTCCAAGGCTGATAATATCAACTCCAGCCTCTCGTTTCTCATCCAAAAGCTTCTCAATGCGTGCAAAAAGATAAGCAGGGAGATTTTTTACCCTTGTTGCTTCTTCAAACTGTAAAGTCAAATTTAATACCTCCTTATTGATAGGACATTTAAGATTTATTTATTTTAAAAAATACTCACCACTAAATACTTCTACAGCCGGGCCGGTCATGTAAACATTATTATCATTTTCCGACCAATTTATGTCCAGTGAGCCTCCCGGCAGGTGAACAGAAACTTTCCTGTTCGTATACCCGCAAAGATTAGCTGCCACTGCCGAGGCGCAAGCCCCTGTTCCACATGCTAAAGTAGGACCTGCCCCCCTCTCCCAGACACGCACCTGTATTTCTGACCTGCTTAGTACTTGAACGAATTCTGCATTAATTTTAGCAGGAAAAACTTCATGGTTTTCTATCCCTGGGCCCTGTTGATCAAGAGAGATTTCTTCAACAACAGGGACAAATATTACCCCGTGAGGGTTTCCCATGGAAACACATGTAATATTAAATTCATGATCATCAACTTTTAATTTTTCGTCTACAACTTTACCCGGGGGCCCGTTCATAGGAATATTCTCCCTGTCTAATTTAGGTTCCCCCATCTTAACTTTTACAGCATAAACTTCATCCTTATCATTAACTATAACTTCAGGTACTATAATACCTGCCCCGGTTTCAACATTAATTTTTTTCTTATTTACAATTCCATTTTCATAAACATATTTACCCACACACCGAATAGCATTGCCGCACATTTCTGCTTCGCTGCCATCCGAATTAATAATTTGCATACGAATGTCGGCAATATTACTGTGTTTTATAAGAACCAGGCCATCTGCACCTATACCAAAATTGCGATTACATATCTTTTGGGCAAGCGGTGCTAGTTCACCAGGAAGTTTCTCGTTCCCGGCATCAATTAGTACAAAATCATTTCCCAACCCCTGAACTTTTTTAAAATGCAACAAAATCACCCTCGATGAAAAAAATAAGAACAATAAAATAATATATTAATACTTCTATAAAAAAACAAGTTTCCTTCTAAAATTAATAAAGTTTATTGCATTTTTTTTGTTTATATCTTTAAATAAGCTATTTTTTCTCGTATCAGTAAGCGTAAATGTCTAAACGCAATCCCTAAAACAACAGGGGCAGTAGAGAATAATAAAATAACCAGCCAGTGGTATGATTTCAATGGAACAGTATGAAAAATGGGCTGCAATATAGGAATATAAGTAACTGCAAGCTGCAATCCTACAGATATAGCTACTGCCAGCAAAAGGTATTTATTTTTAAATATCCCCACTTCTAATAATGATTGATGTTCAGATCTGCACGCAAATACAAAAAACAATTGAAAAAATACAAGTGTATTAAACGCTACTGTTCTAGCCATATCCAATTCCAGGCCGCTGTTTAAATAAGTTAAGAAGAAAATTACCAGTGTACCTACGGCAAAAACAACCCCAGTCCCCATTATTCTCCAACCTAACCCGTGGCTGAAAACACCTTCATCCGGTTCCCTGGGCTGCCTGGACATTACATTTTTTTCTATTGGTTCAATTCCCAGGGCCATGGCAGGCAAGCCATCAGTCACCAGGTTCATCCACAGTATCTGCAGCGGCAAAAGCGGGAGTGGTAATCCTGACAAAACAGCCAGAAACATCACTAAAACTTCGCCCACATTACATGACAAAAGATAACGAATAAACTTTCTTATATTGTCATATATACCCCTTCCCTCTTCAACTGCTCCTACTATAGTTTTAAAGTTATCATCAGCCAGAATCATGGCAGATGATTCTTTCGTAACATCAGTACCTGTAGTACCCATTGAGATCCCTATATCAGCTTCTTTTACTGCCGGGGCATCATTCACACCATCACCAGTCATGGCTACAATATGCCCATTAGACTTTAGTGCCCGTACAATTCTCAATTTGTGTTTTGGAGAGACCCTGGCATATACAGCACCGCTGTTTACAGCTTTCTGCAGCTGCTTATCATCCATATTATCCAGTTCTGAACCGGTAAAAACCTGGTCACTGCTCTTTTCCATGATACCAATTTCTTTTGACACTGCCCTGGCAGTATCCCGGTGGTCTCCCGTAATCATTATTGTCTTTATCCCGGCTTTTTTACATGTCGATACTGCTTGTACAGCAGCAGGACGCGGAGGATCCATTATTCCTGCCAGGCCGACAAAGACCAGTGATGATTCTACCTGGTTTTCATCTAAATAATCTTCCTGCGCAGAATGCTCCCGGTAAGCAAGACCTAAAACTCGCAGTGCATTACCGGCCATTTCGTTATTACTCTGCAATATTCTTTCTTTTACATCTCCAGTCAGCGGTATAATTTTACCCTCTTTAAGATAATGAGTACACAGGTTAAGAATAACGTCAGGCGCTCCCTTTGTATAGGAATAGTACTTTCCACTTTTATGATAATATACTGCAGTCATGCGTTTTCGTTCGGACTCAAAAGGAATTTCTTTAACACGTGTATACTCACCTTCCAAATGACCTTTCCAGTAACCAGCTTTTGCTGCCATAACCATAAGGGCTCCCTCGGTAGGATCGCCGGATATATTCCATATACTTTCCTTTTTATTAATAAGCTTTCTAAAAAAACCTCCTACCGCGATATTTCCCCTGTATAAAGTTGCATTATTGCACAGTGAAGCGATGCTCATAAACATCTTAAAATCATTGTCTTTTTCACCATGCATATTGAATTCACCATGCGGCTCATACCCTTCTCCAGTCACGTGAACTTGTTTACCTGCAATTAAAGCTTTTCTAACTGTCATCTCGTTCTGAGTAAGAGTACCTGTTTTATCTGAGCAAATTGCAGTCGCACAGCCAAGAGTTTCCACGGCAGGCAGCTTTCTTACTACAGCATTTCTTTTAATCATACGCTGTACGCCCAGGGCCAGGGAAACAGTAACAATTGCCGGCAGCCCTTCAGGAATAGCAGCTACAGCCAGGCTTATACCAGCCAAAAACATCTGGTAAACTGGAATCCCCCGAAAAACACCGACTAATACTACTAATATGCAAATTAATAAACAGAAACTGACCAGCCATGTACCCAACTGAGTTAACCGGCGCTGCAGCGGTGTTTGCACCGTTTCAGCTTCTTGAATCAAACCTGCTATTTGCCCCATTTCTGTGGCCATACCGGTAGACACTACAACTCCTTTGCCTCTTCCCCGGGTAATTACAGTACCCATGTAGCACATATTATAAATGTCTCCCAGGCTTGTCTCACTTTCTATATTTCCTTCCTGCTTTTTTACGGGGTTTGATTCTCCGGTTAATGCCGATTCCTCTACCTGTAAATTAAAAGATTCTACTAACCTCACATCTGCAGGCACTTTGTCCCCTGCTCCTAAAAAAACAATATCCCCTGGGACAAGCTTCTCAGCGGAAACTTTTCTTTCTGTACCATTACGTATAACTCTTGCTTCCGGCGCAGTTAACTGCTTTAATGCTTCCATGGAACGTTCAGCCTTGTATTCTTGGACCATCCCCAGGATACCATTGATAACTACTATAATCATTATCGTTACTGCATCAGATATCTCGCCCAGGAAAACACTAATTAAAGTAGCTGCAAGAAGTACAATAACCATAAAATCCTTGAATTGATTTACAAATATCTGCCATAAAGGAACACCCGGTGAATGTGCTATTTCATTTGGGCCAAAACTTTTTTTCCTTTCCTCCGCATCTTTATCACTCAGACCTTTTTGCAGGTTAGTACTTAATTTTTTTAATAAATGATTTAAATCATACTGGTACCAGTGTCCAGCCAACAATATTACCCCCTTTATTTTCCAATTTTATTGTAAACATATTCAGCAAAGCAAAAAAAAATGCCCCCTTTTGGAGACATACTTTTAGAAAATATATAAAAACTACTGCTTTATATATTTTACTTTACACCAGGGCAAGCGAACACGCATCCCGGGTTTATAGTATTGTTCACGTGGATCAACCCGGATTATTTTGAAAGTAACCGTAAATTCCCCGGCAGAAATAACCCGGGCAAACTTGTAATATGTGTCCCGGGGCCAAAGCTGTACATGAGTACCTACCTGTAATTTTCTTTTTTTCAAGTTTCCCGGCGACGGCATTAAGCTTCACCCCAACTCATAGTAAATTTAATTATAACTTGTAAATTTCTATAATTACACCCCTTAATAAATTATTTCTTGGATGCTTAAAAATTTAATGCTATACTGTTACAAGTATAAAACTAGATGAGGTGGTACTTATGCCTTTTGATGGCTTAATGCTGGCAGCTGTTCGTAGTGAATTAGAAGAAAAACTAACCGGTGCAAGAATTGAAAAAATTTACCAGCCTGAACAAAATGATATATACTTGCACTTAAGCCGTCCAAGGGAACGGCATCGCCTTGTTATAAGCGCCCATCCACGTGATGCCCGGGCGCATATGGCAGTTGAAAAGAGTAAAAATGCACAGCACCCACCTCTTTTCTGCATGGTATTGAGAAAACACCTGGAAGGCGGTATTATAAAATCTTTTACTCAACCATCACTGGAAAGAATTCTTAAAATTGATATAAAAGCTAAGGACGAACTGGGCCATTTTGTTAAAAAGATTTTAATATGCGAATTTATGGGCAAACACAGCAATATAATACTTCTTGATCCGGAAAACGGCAGTATAATTGACGGTATTAGAAAATATTCACATGCTGTAAGCAGGCACAGGGAGGTATTGCCGGGGAGGCAGTATATTACTCCTCCCTCTCAAGAAAAATTGTCCTTATTAAACCTGCATGAAACTGCTTTTAGAAATATACTGCTAAATTCTCCCCTGGACAATAAAGTAGAAAAGGTTATTCAATCACGCCTGGAAGGAATTAGCAGCGTTATGAGCAGAGAAATCGTATACAGGGCGGGCTTACCGGCCAGCCAAACAGTAAATTATTGCGGTGAACATGAAATGCGCATACTGTGGCAAACACTGGAATTAATCACAGGTAATTTATCCGAAAACAGTTTTAATCCTACCTTGATAACTGACAATGAAGATACTCCAGTTGATTTCTCTGCTTTCGACCTTGCTATCTACGAAAACTACGTTAAAAAACACGAGCAAGCCAGCAATATACTGGAAAGTTTTTTTAGCAGGCTAAAAAAACAAAGGCTTATTGAAGCAGAAAAACAATCACTTTCTACATTGCTTAATAAGGAAATAAAGCGAGTAAAAAAGAAAATCAAACTACAACATGATAGCTCTCAAAAAGCTCAAAATGCTGACATGTACCGAATAAAAGGAGAACTTTTGTCTGCAAATTTTTACCAGCTAAAAAAGGGGCTGTCACAAATAACTGCGGAGGATTTCTACAGTGAAGCAGGGGATAAAATAAGTATTGCACTAAATCCTAACTTAACACCCTCGGAGAATGTACAAGCATACTTCAAAAAATATACTAAAGCCAGAAACACCCGTACCAAGTCTTTAGAACAAGCCCAAAAAAACCAGCTGGAATTAGATTACCTCCAGGGAGTGTTAACTGCCCTGGAACAATCAACTGAACTCATAAACTTGCGAGAAATAAGGCAAGAACTAGTTGAGCAGGGATATATAAAAACAGAAAGACACAATATCAAAAAAACAAAAGAAAAACAGCCAGAATCACAGCCTAAACATTTTGTTTCCAGTGACGGGTTCACTATCCTGGTTGGCAGAAATAATAAGCAAAACGACAGGCTAACCATGAAAATAGCTACCAGCAAAGACATATGGCTTCACACTAAAGAAATTGCCGGCTCTCACGTAATAATTAAATGCGAAAACGCCCCGGTTCCTGATCAAACAATATTCCAAGCAGCTGTACTTGCAGCTTATCACAGCCAGGCACGCGACTCACAAAATGTCCCGGTAGATTACACGCAAAGAAAAAATGTAAAAAAACCCCGTGGTGTTAAGCCGGGATACGTAATTTATGAACAACAGCAAACAGCCGTAGTTACTCCCAACGAAAAACTAGTAAACTCGCTTATTAATAATGACATAAAAATTAATTAATACCCTGGTAATTGCCGGCATGGAAACTAATTGAAGTATAATATTATTAAATTAACAAAAAATAATAGGTAGTTGCTGTCCCACACCCCAAAGGAGGTTGGCTAATGGCTCGAAGAAAAGGTATAATGTCAGAACAGTTAAAATATGAATTAGCCGAAGAATTAGGGGTTGGAGAAGTAGTGCGCACCGAAGGATTTGGAAACGTTTCCTCCAGGAATTGCGGTAACCTGGTGCGCCTGGCTATCGAAAAAGCCGGAGAATCCACATTAAAGGGACAGTAACATTAAAAAGAGGAGATGCATAATGCATCTCCTCTTTTATTAAAAGCCGGTACTTAACAAGGTTAGTTTTATACCCTCTGCCAGACCCTGATACTGGGTACATATAAGTAACTGAAAGCTGTTCCCTCTTCAAAATATTTATAGTCAATAACATACCCGGAAGGATCGATACACAACTCCCCTGTACAATCCCACCTGGAGCAAAAAATCTCGTTATACAATATTACATTTTTAAAATTTGTTTTATTAGTATCCAAAAAATGTATAAACTTATCGATTACTTTAAGTGCACTCTCCTGGTCACGTGAATAATCCCAGGCACCATACTTTTCTTCAGACATAATGCTGCGCATAAGATAAGGATCATACACCATAACACTATCAAAAAGACCGTAATTAATAACATTACTGCTGCAAGTCCATTCTTTTAAATTTACCAGCTTAATTCTTATATGCTTGAGCGTAGACTCCAAGCAATCTTTATCAAGTACGGTAGCACAGCATGTATCATACCCCAAATAAATATCATGTTGCCTGCAAACGTTTGCTGCACAGGTTCCCAGTATATTATTACGCTTTAAAAGAATATGATTATTATAAAGACAAAAACGTTTCTCTTTTATCAAATCCCGTGGAACTTCTTTTAATTGCTTAAAGCACTCATCCAAATAAATTCTTTCCAGCATATCAAAACCAAAATCACATGCCATTTCTTCATTATTATAATCAATTGCCGCTATGTAATACAAACGTCCTCCCCCCTGTATTACGGTTAATGATACTCTTTTACTGCCGTAATTACAACGATATATAATGTCATAGTTTGAGAACTTTTATATGTACTTAACGACACTTTTCACATCAACAGTATATTACTCTAAACAATTTGAGCATAAAAAATGTGCCCTTTGCGGGACACATAATATATATTAAGCTCCTAAAACAATCTATGCACATTAAGCATAAAAAACTGGTCAGGTTAACATTTGTTCTCTGACTAATTAGACTTGACGCCTACCCATTCTTCTTCCCCTGCCTTTTCTACATCCTCGCCTACCTGCTCCTCTACCCTGGTAATTACAAGATTTATTATTATTCTTTTCACTAGACCGGTTTTGTAAATAATTAGACACCAGTTCAGCCGCTACCGGAACCAAACCTGCCAGGGCCGAAACAATTTTATTTTGACTGGTATTAACTTGCACAGGAGATGAAGACTGTTCAGTACGCTCAGGCACACTGACCTCACACACAGCTCCCTGGGGACAAACTTCTTCGCATATACCACATGCATTACACAATTTTTGATCAATTTGCGCTTTATCATTGCTAAGACTAATTGCTGACCGGGGACAATTTTTTGTGCAGCTACCGCAACCTATACACTTGGATTGATCTATATAAAACATAACTAACTCCACCTTTTTTAAACATATGTCTATAATTACAGTATCAATTAAGTACACCCGTGTCAAGTTAGATATCATAAAGATATTTATAATTACAAAATTTTACTCCAATATCTAAAAGTCTTTTTTTTGTTTCTGAGGCACAAAGTATGTTTAATTCTTTTTCCCTGCCTTCAACATAACTACTTTTTTGGCACAATTCAAGATCAATCATTGCAGGATGCGTCATTAATTCCGCCACTTTAAATTTATTCCTGCAGGCTTCTTCCATAAAACTTATTAAAACATCGAGTGTAGCATTCCTATCTATCCAATTACCACAAAAGTATTCAGGAGTCGGGATGTGCAATTTCTCTAACGAAGTTCTCATTTCATTATTAATACTTCTTACGGGTAGCTTGAATTCACGGTTCACTTTCAGCAAAGCTTCAAATACATCAGAGTGGAAATGTACATGGTGATGAGTATCCAGGTGGGTTAATAAGTCTATTTTAGTGCTGGCTTTTATAACTTGCATGCGCAATTCGGTACTGATTTCATTTATATTCAACTTCTTTTTAAATAACAAATCTTTTGAGATAAAAAATCCTTTGTCATCTACCAGTGTAGGTACTTTGTCAGCCGGGCAGACAGGCTTACCACTTGTTAAAACCAGGTGCACTCCTGTACTGGGTATTACTTTACTATTTAAAAGCCTTAACGCGTGTTCTGCAGCAGGCTGGTTTATCATCAGGGTAGTACTATTTACAATGCCCTGGCTAAAAGCCAGGGCAATTCCGTTATTTACACCTTTAGAGTACCCGAGATCATCAGCATTCACAATTAATTTCAAATGGCATACTCCCTGGTATTATATGTTTTTATCTCCGGATTCTATAACATATTCAAGCATTGCATTGATTACAGCTGCTGCGATAGGACTTCCTCCCCGCGTGCCTGGAAGAGTTATGTAAGGAAGATCAAATTTTAAAAGATCTTCTTTAGACTGTGCCGCACCGACAAACCCTACCGGAACTCCTATTATCAGTGCAGGCCAGCATACTTCCCGGCTCACCAGGGATAACAATTCAAAGAGGGCAGTAGGCGCGTTTCCTATTGCTACCAGCTGCCCGTTCATTTCATTACTATTTATTCTTATCGCTGCTGCTGCCCTGGTAATATTTTCTTTTTTTGCCTTTTCTTTTACCCGGGGTGATGCAATATCACATAGTGCCTCCGAACTAAACTTGCTCAATGCATGCTTATTAATACCGGAGCAAATCATGTTCACATCAGTATATATATTGCTTCCCTTTTTTAAAGCTTCTATACCTTTTTCAACAGCATCTTCTGAAAACTTAACTTGATCAGCCAGGGACGGATCTCCGGAAGTATGGATTATTCTTTTTACCACGTTCTTTTCCTGGAGAGACAGATCTATCCCTTTCATATATTGCTCAATTATTTCCATGCTTTCTTTCATTATGGAACCCGGATTCCAATTAATAACACCCATGCTTAATCCTCCTGAATGACCTGGCTGGCATTTCTGGCCCTGTCTATTATAATATCTGCTATCCTGGGATCTGCACCCATGTGACCCGCCATTACAAATTCCACGTTAGGATTACTTGTTTTCTGCAATAATAACTTGCTGGGAATATCTCTTTTTATATGATTACCGGTAACTAAAAATATAGGTACTACTACAATTCTATTTGCACCGGCAGCAATAAGGTTTTCTACTGCTTCTCCCAGGCTGGGTTCACCAAAAGATAAGTATCCTACTTCATAAAGGCCTTCTCCATATCTTTCTTTAACTTGTTCAGCTATATCTATTATAAGCTGGTTCGCTTCTTCACGGCGGCTGCCGTGTCCGAGCAAAAGAATACCCTCTTTCATTAAAATCGCCTCACTTTACTCATTATTTATAATCTTATTAACCTGAAAGACTACTTCTTCCGGGGAATTGACTTTCATGGGATATTCGAAACAGGGACGCATCCATATTACTATAGGAATTTCTAAATCTACAGCTGCATTTATTTTATTTTCCACTCCCCCTGCAGAACCACTCTCTTTGGTAATTACCACCCCGGTTCCACAGCTTAAAAAAAGTTCCCTGTTAAGACCCCGGGAAAAGGGCCCTTGCACAGCTATAATCTGGGCCGGGCTCAATCCCATGTCCCTGCACCTGAACAGTACTTCCGGGTCCGGTAAAACCCTGGCTATTACCCGCACATCTCTCCGGGCAGCTTTCTCCACAATAACAGGTAAGTTCTTGCTGCCCAGGGTGCTAAATAGTGTTTTTTCTTCATCAATTGCTAACTCAACTGCTTCATTAAAATCATAAGCTTTTCTAACGAGCGGGTGATCAGGAATCTCTGCCGCTGGCCTTTCCAACCTTATATAATTTACTTTTTTCCGGCTGCACAATTCAAGCAATGTCCGGGTTATATTAACTGCATAAGGATGCGTAGCATCTATTACAGCATCAAATCCCTTATCCAGCAGGCAAGATAATTGATCTTCATTTAATTGGCCGCATAAAATACTTGTTAAACTGCAGTCATTTAACAACTTTTTCCCGTATTCCGTCGCTGTAGAAGCTGTTACTTTAAACCCGGCACTCGTCAGAGCAGAAGCTGCTTGCCTGCCTTCCCCGGTTCCGGCCAGAACCAGTATCAAAATATATATCCCCTTGGAGTAACAATACAGCCATTTTTCACAGTAGTTTCCGAATTACCTATTATCACAGTAGTTAACATGTCTATTTCGCTTTTTAACATGTCCTGCAGAGTAGTTATTGTCTTTTCCTCTTCTCCCCGGTTTGCTTTACGTACTATTCCCACCGGGGTATCAGGCGTACGGTGCCACAGGATAACTTCCCGGGCTGTCTTTATATTATCCGGACGTCCTTTACTCCTGGGATTATAAAGAACAATAACAAAGTTCCCCAGGGCAGCAGCTTCAATACGCTCAACCATTTGTTTCCACGGAGTAAGAATATCACTCAAACTTATAGAAGCAAAATCATTAACTATAGGTGCTCCAATCGAAGCTGCTGCTGCGCTGGCAGCAGTTACACCGGGAACAATCTCTACCGGCACTTTCCCGGAAACTACCTCCAGTATTATCCCGGCCATTCCATATACACCAGGGTCACCACTGGACACTACAGCTACAGTTTTGTCCTGCTCTGCAATTTCCAGGGCCTGCCGGGCCCGGTCAACTTCTTTTCTCATTCCAGAAGATACAATTTCCTTGTCTCCAGTTAAATCACTAATTAACTCGAGATAAGTTTCATAACCAGTTACTGCGTCGCATTCTTTGACAGCCTGTACCGCCTGTGGTGTCATACATTCCCTGTCTCCAGGACCTAATCCCACCACCACAATTTTTCCTCTGCCACTGCCACAGTCACCGGGCCTAGTTTCATTTTGTGAACTACAATTCTGCCCGGGCTGGTAGCTAGTATTGCAGCCGGTTCGCATACTCCACCAACTCCTATTGTTTTTTTTACAAATTCTGATTCCTCGTAACTTACCTGCAGTTCTTGTACTTGCTTACGTGAAATAACTTTTACAGGCAAGTCATATAAATCAGCAGCCCGGCAAATTCCAGCTTCATTTGCTTTTAAATCAATAGTTGCCAGGGCTGTTAATCTCTTTACACCTTCTGTAATACCTGACAGCGCTTCTTCCAGCGCTTTTTTTACATCACTGCAAGATACTCCCCGCCGGCATCCAATACCGGCTACCAGGTTCCGCGGAAGAAAGTATAATGCATCTTTGTCATAATTCTTTATCTCCCTGTCTATAATAACTTTTCTCTTTACATCTTCACCGTTATCCCGGTACAAAAAACCCCCAACTTTATCTCGAGGCACCGGCCAGCGGCTTAACAGCCGTACCTGCTCGCCTTCAGCAAGAGAACGATTTATTTTTTTTACCATTGAAAAAGGCACTGGAACACAATGCAGCTGCCCGGCCAGTAAATCTGCAGCATGCGCATTGACAACATCTGTTGCAGTAGTAATGACCGGGGTACCGCCGGTTATACGGGCAGCTTTCTCCGCCAGTTCATTTGCACCACCTACATGCCCGGAGATCAGGCTAACAGCAAAAGAACCGCCTTCATCAATAACTACTACCGCCGGATCACTGAGCTTTGACTCCAGCAAAAGAGCAATAGTACGTACTACTATCCCTGCTGCCATGATAAACAGTAATCCACCGTATGTATTAAAAGCATTTTGTACTGTCTTTGAAAAGTTTTCAAAATACAGTGCCCGGCTGTTTTCCATCCCTTTAAACCTGGCTGGCAAATACAAGTCTGCACCTGTTTCACCTGCTATTTTATTAGCCAGCGCTGCGCCGCCGGAAGTCAAGGCAAATACTGCCAGTTTACTCCCGCGACTTTCTATACTCATGGCTAAACCCCTTATCATACAGTTTTGACAGACCATTTTTGCTGAGGAATTCACCAACAAAAATCAGGGCTGTTTTTTTTATTCCAGCCTCTTTTACCAGGCCGGGAAGATGCTGCAATTCCCCTTGCAATATTCTTTCCCCCGGCCAGGATACTTTTTCCACTACAGCTACCGGAGTACCAGCTGGATATTCCCTGCACAGTTCTTCTACAACTTTATCAACCATGCCTGCAGAAAGGAATACAGCCATTGTAGACCTGTGTTTGGCCAGATCCCGCAACTTTTCAGTTTCCGGCACGGGAGTACGTCCTTCCATCCTTGTGATAATCACTGTCTGAGTACCATCCGGAACCGTAAACTCCCTTTTCAAAGCAGCACCTGCAGCTAAAAATGAACTGACCCCCGGAACAACTTCATAGTCAATTCCCATTTTATCCAGCTTATTCATTTGTTCGCCTATAGCGCCATAAAGACATGGATCCCCTGTATGCAGGCGTACCACTTCTGCTCCTACCTGGTGCATTTTAGCCATCAAACTTACCATAGCACTCAGATCCATCTCCGCGCTGTTTTCAACCCGGGCCCCTTCTTTGCAATAATCCAACAGCTGAGGGTTAACCAGGGAACCGGCGTAAATCACCAGGTCGGCTGCTTGCAGCAGCTTGTATCCCTTGAGAGTAATAAGCTCCGGGTCTCCTGCACCTGCTCCTACGAAATATATCATTTATTTTCACCGCCTTGATCATTGCGTTTAACTAGCATAGCTGAAAGATAATCCTGGCGAGTCCCCCTGAGGCTCTCCATGTTAGTTGTAAAAAAACCGTCTTCCAGGCCGTACTTACATGCAAAAGCAGCATTACCTGCCAGTCCTTTTTCGTCGAGAACTTTTAATACTTTCTCGAGCTGTTTGCCGGCTTTTAAAATCATTACATTATCAAATTCTTCTAATACTCTCTTAAGATCTTCTTCCGGCTGCAAGGCCGGAACCACGGCAAATTTCTCCTCGCTCTCAGCCAGGGGTACCTGCATCCAGCAAGAAACAGCATTTATAGAACTAATACCTGGAATAATCTCTACATTAACTTTAGGATTAATTTCACGCAAGAATTTAAGCAAATAAGTAAAGGTACTGTACATAGTTGGATCCCCGAGAGTTATAAAAGCAACATCCTGCCCGCGTTGAAGTTCACTATCAATTTTTCGTGCAGCTTCCAACTGGTGTTCTTTAAGTTTCTGCTGGTCTCGAGTCATGGGAAGCAGGAGTTCTATAACTGTCCATTCTTTTCCTACGGCCCCTGAAGCTATAGAAAAGGCCAGGCTGTTTTTTTCATTCCCCGACTTAGGTACGCATAAAATACTTATTTCACCAAGTACCCGCCGGGCTTTCATAGTAAGCAGTTCCGGGTCACCGGGACCAACACCCACCCCGTAAAATTTTCCCACAGACATTAATTAGTCTCCCTTCTTTGAGCACATATTACCTGCACAGGATTATGAGAATGCCACATGTAAACCCTGCCCCGGGAATTAGCTTTGGCAATATTGACGCTGGTTATATCTATATCTTTAAAATCGTGTTTTTCCATGAATTTTATTACTTCGGGCCCTGTATCCATAGTAATACTGCTGGCAACCAGCCGCCCTCCCGGCTTTAATTTATTGTATACTTCTTCAAGTACTTGCTTTATTGCTCCCCCACTTCCACCTATAAATATTCTGTCAGCAAGGGGTAAGTCCTCCAGGGCCCCGGGAGCACTTCCAGGTACAATTATTACTTTCGGTGTTTCAAATAAATCTATGTTTTCCCTTAAACTTTCTATTGCTTCTACTTTTTTTTCTACTGCATAAACTCTCTGGCAGCCCATAAGAGCACACTCAACACTGACTGAACCTGTCCCCGCACCTATATCATAGATTACTGCCCCGGGAAACGGGCAGATACGTGAGAGTACTACAGCCCTTACATCCTGCTTGGTCATAGGAATACCGTCTGCTCGCTTAAACAGTTGATCAGGTATACCGGGTGATGTATACGGCCAGTTTTTATTCATAATTAATCACCATCACAGAAGGCGAAGTATCATCATTACCCTCAGCCAGTTTCTGTAAAGATATAAATAACAACTCCTCGCCGGCATAAGAAAGATTTTTTCCTACTGCCACGGGCCTGTCCCTGCATCCCTTATTTAAAAGGTACTCGGCTACCCGGGAAGGTGAGTATTCACTTCCGGTAAGTACCGCTACTGTATTTCCTGATTCAACTAATTGATCTACTCCTTCAGGTGCCCTTCCATGCAGGCTAATCACTGAAGCATCCTGCCAAGGTTTCTTAAGCCTGGCAAACATGAGCTGTACAGAACTTACGCCGGGCACAAATTCCATAATTTCTAGAGGCAATTTTTTAGCAAGATAAGCTGCCAGGCTGTAAATACCCGTGTCTCCTGATACCAGGACTACCAGTTTTTTTGATTTATAATTGTTTTTTATGTAATTAACTACTCCTGCTAAGTCTCTATCTACTATATATTTTTCCTGTTCCGGCCCGGCAAAAGTATCTAAAAGCCTTTTTCCGCCTATCAAGACTTCTGCACCACTAATTTTTTCTTTTCCCAGTCCGGTCAAATACGCCGGGTGCCCGGGCCCTGTCCCCACAACTATCAAACTTTCTGCCAACCCAATTCACTCCCTATCTCTACTGCCCCTTTATCAAACCCAATAACACCGCCGGAAAAAGCATACAATATTGTACCGACCTTAATGCTATTGCTGCAGTACTGTACTGCACGCCTGCTGGCTGCAGATGCAATAGAATTATATACTTCTTCCATGCCTCTTTCTTTTAAAAGCTGCACTGATTCCTCTGCCGTGTTAAGCTGCATTATTTTTTTCACCAGCTCCTTTTCAGCACCTAGCACAGCTGCATGAGCAGCCAGCGTTTCCCGCCTGGCATCAGCCAGGCGGCTGTGCGTAAGGAAAATGCCTGCAGCTACCTTAAGCAGTTTTCCAAGATGACCGAAAAGTATAACACCTTCAAACCCTTTTCGAGCACTTTGTTCCAACATTTCACCTATGTAATTACTTGTTTCCATTACAGTTTCAGGATAAAAACCCAGTGATTCAGCTTTATTTCGTCCCATGCGCCCGGGAGTTAACACGCCAAACCGGTATCCCAGGGCAATTACCTGGTCTATCTGCGGCACCAGGGACCTTATATACGCATCATCGGACATTGGCTTTACTATACCCGTAGTACCTAGTATGGAAATGCCGTTTTTTATACCTAATTTAGGGTTCAACGTTTTTTCTGCCAGTTGTTCGCCACCCTGTGCTTCTATGGTAATTGATGCTCCTTTTTTCTCTCCCAGCAGCTGGACTGCTTCATATTTAATCATAGCACGGGGTACAGGGTTTATGGCCGGTTCACCTAATGGCACTGAAAGGCCGGGCCTGGTAACTGTACCTACTCCTTTACCACCGTAAATTGATAAATCCCCTTCTTTAAGAGTAACACGGGCAGTAATCTCCATGTTATTAGTTACATCAGGGTCATCACCGGCATCTTTAACTATTGAAGCTTCCGCCTCTCCTGCCTGGCAAACGACCTTTTTAACCGGCAGAGTCAAAGTGCTCCCTCCGGGAATATTGATATCAACTTTATCCAATTTTCTACCCTCTAAAAGCACTGTCAGAGCAGCCCTGGCTGCTGCTGCTGCACAACTTCCTGTAGTATAGCCGCTGCGCAGCTCAAATTTCCCGGATTTATCGTATACCATTATTTACTCCTCTTGGCACAGGCATGTAAGAAATTATTAGCTGCAGCAGGGTTAAACCGTAGATGTAAATGCACATAAGATGCCAGGAGATTATTATCTACATAACCTTCCTTTCTACCATCCTCACCCTTACCGCCATATAACTGGTATGCAGAACTATTTTCACCAGGAACTGATATTTGAGAGTAATGAAACTCGTGTCCTTTTATTTCATCTCCCGGTGAAGCCAGTATACTTTCCTGCCGGGGAAAAGCTCTCACATAACCCAGTGCCGCTAATTTATTTTGCATTTGCACCTGTCCCGGCACCAGGCCCACTCCCGGATATGTTTTACCTTCAAAATCTTTTAATTCTTCCATCAAGTACATTAACCCGCCGCACTCCGCATACAGCGGTATACCGCTGTAATGTGCCCGGCGTAAACAATCTTTCATTTTATTATTTTGGGCCAGTTTGGTTAAAAACATTTCCGGAAAACCCCCGCCTAAATATATACCATGTATATTAGATGGTAGAGAATCATCATGCAGGGGACTAAAATATATTAACCTGGCACCCAGTTCTTGCAAGTAATTTAAGCTGTCTTGATAATAAAAGTTAAAAGCTTCGTCACGGGCCACAGCCAGGTTGACAGAAAATTGCTCACTATGTTCTGTGCATAATCCAGGTTCAAAATCCGGAGCACTTTGAGCCAGTTTATACACCGACTTTAAATCTACATCTTCTTCTACGGCCAGCGCAAGTTCTTCTACTATGCCATCCAATTCCCCCTGCTCTGCAGCAGGCAGCAGCCCCAGGTGCCTTTCCGGCATGGTCATTCCGGGGCGCCTTTTAACTGCACCCAGCACTGGCAGCCCCAGTTCTCCTTCTGCAACATCACGCAGGTTTTTAACATGCATAGCACTCCCTACGTTATTGAATATCACTCCTGCCACATTTACTCTTGGATCAAAATCCCGGTATCCCTTGAGTAAAGCTCCACAGCTGCGCGACATACCACGGGAATTTACCACCAGTACCACGGGGGCCCGGAGCAGGCGGGAAACATGTGCAGTACTACCGCAATCACTATTTTTAACACCGTCGAAAAGACCCATTACTCCTTCTACAACGGCAACAGCACTTTCCCGTGTATTACGGTAAAAAACTTCTTTTACAATATCACCGGTTCCCATCCAGGCATCCAGATTATGAGAATATGCTCCTGCCGCCACCCTGTGAAGTCCCGGATCAATATAATCAGGACCTACTTTATAAGGCTGTACTTTATACCCATTTTTCCTCAATGCAGCCAGCAGCCCCAGGGTAAGTGTTGTTTTTCCAGCTCCACTATGCGTTCCGGCCAGTACCAACCGGGGAATGTTCATATTATAACCTCCGAAAATTAAAAGCTCCTTACACAAAGGCAAGGAGTTTATATGCGGTATAAGTAATATGCTTTTAATACCGGCTAAGACTCGCCTCTCCTCGAAGGGGTCTAAAATAAGCACAGGCAGGTTTCCTGGCTTCCGGATCTTCCTTCCCCTACACCTTCCCGCCCGTTTCGTTTCGGGCAGTGGCTGTTTAGTAAGAGTTGTCCCCGGTTACAGTGGCGGGCCCGCTTAGGATTCACACCTAATTCCCTATACCCCAAAGGCACCTGTACCTTATTTTTTATTAACTTTCTTAAAATTATAATTAATTTTTCTATAAAAAACAAGAACAAGAATTTATAATAAGTTTATCTGCTATTTATTTCTTTGTGCAGATCCCACAATTCTCCGGCCAGCTTTTCAACATGATCCTTACCCCTGTAACCGTTTTCCAGGACATCCAGCCAGCGCCCGGGGATTGCATTTTTCCCGTGATATCCTCCGGCAATCGCGCCGCACATAGCACCAATCGTATCGGTATCACCACCCAGCCCAACTGCGCAGACAAGGGCATTTTCAAAACTGGTATGGTTAGATAAAAAAGCATAAATAGCAGTACACACGGATTTATGTGCCTGCACCCCGTTGCCAAGAGTAGTTATAACTTCTCCGTGCTCCTCTTTATTTTCTATCAATTTTTCAACTTGTTTTAGTACATGCACATACTCATCTGAGATTGGTTTAATAAAATCTTTTAACTGGTATATAAAATTTTGGACATCTAATTTTCCCTGCTCATTTCCTACGGCCAGGCTTACTGCCCTGGCCTGTAATACAGCACCAGCCAGGCCCAGGGGATGCTGGTGCGTTATATAACTACTGCCCCGGGCAACCTCGATCAATTTTCCAGGATCATTGTAATACAGGCATCCTACTGGAGCTATACGCATAGAAGCACCATTGCCAAACGAACCACCTGAAAAAACCATGGCACCTGCCCGGTACCATTCCACGCCTTTCTTTATTAAAGACAATGTCTGCAAAGCACCGCCGCCGTATCCCCTGCGAACATCACAATTTTCAGCCAGAGCCCGGGCCATATCCGGCCCGTTAAACCCTGTATTTTTTATTAGTGATTCAGCTACGCCAATCATTAATTCCGTATCATCAGTATATGTACCTCTACCCAGGCGAGCTTCCAGCATATCCCTTATCTCGCCGTATTTAGAAGTTATAATATCATGATCCCAGCCCTCAACCGGCATACCCAGAGCATCACCGGTAAATGTACCCAGCAGGGCCCCGGCAAACTTATCCTTCCCGGGCAATTACATGCACCGCCTTCAGATTCAGAATTTTTGTAAAACTTCTATTTGTTTTCTCTAAATCCTGCAGATCTCTGAAAAATAAATTATTTCCTACTTACTCTCCTGCTGTCATTTCTTGTAATATACCCGCTGCTGCTTTTGCCGGGTCTGGTGCTGCAATAATAGGACGCCCCACTACTAAATATGCTGCACCTGCATTTACTGCATCAAGCGGGGTTACTATTCTTTTTTGGTCACCTGCAGCTGATCCTGCCGGGCGAATCCCGGGAGTGATTATTTTAAAATCTTCTCTACAAGTATTTTTTATAACCGGGGCTTCCCGTGCTGAAGACACTACCCCGTGCAAACCGGCATCTTGCGCCATTAAAGACCAGTGATGCACCTGGTCTTTAACTTCTCCGGAGATACACAGCTCGTTATTTAATTCCTGCTTACCAATACTGGTAAGTATAGTCACTGCAACAACCAGCGGGCACTGTTTTCCCATGCGTACAGATTCGTCTTCTGCAGCTTGCGCTGCAGCTTTCATCATATCCTTTCCCCCAGCTGCGTGAACATTTATTATAGATGCTCCGCAACCCGTCAATTTCTTAACAGCCCGGGACACAGTATTAGGAATGTCGTGAATTTTTAGATCAACAAAGACTTCTCCGCCCTGTTCCCGGACTATATTAATAATACCGGGCCCACAGCTGTAAAAAAGCTCCATGCCTATTTTAAACATTCCCACGTAAGGAGTTAATATTCTTGTTAAATCCAGCGCTTTTTCTTTGCTGTCTACGTCCAGCGCAGCTATCAAGCGTTTTCTAGCTTCCACATTGATCCCCCCTGAACTTAACTAGTGAGCTCTGCCAATAAGATCTTTTATGTCTGCAATATCATTATCTATCAAGTACTTTTCCAGGTTTTCAATTATATCCATAGTTGCCGTAGGATTTATAAAATTGCCTGTACCTACAGCCACGACAGAAGCTCCTGCCATTATAAACTCTAAAGCGTCTTCGGCAGTAGTAATACCTCCTATCCCAATAATCGGCAAGTCAATTTCCCGGTAGACCTGCCATACTGACCTTACTGCAACAGGTTTTACAGCAGGACCGCTCAACCCTCCAAAGTTATTTCCCAGGGAAGGACGCATAGTATTTATATCAATTTTCATTCCCAGCAGTGTATTAATCATAGATAAAGCATCCGCCCCGGCTCTAGCTACTTTTTCTGCCACTTTAACTATGCTGGAAACATTGGGAGACAATTTTATTATAACCGGAAGATTGGTACTTGCCTTTACTGCCCCGGCAACTTCTGCAGCAGACTCCGGATCACTACCGAACTGTAGCCCGCCTTTTTTTACATTAGGACAGGATATGTTTACCTCGATACCCGCAGCACAGGAATTATTTAGTTTTTGAGCCAGTTTAGCATAATCAGCCGGGGTATCGCCGGAAATATTTACAATTACAGGCACATTTTTATTTTGCAGATGCGGCAGTATTTCATTCACCACGGTTTCTATACCTGGATTCTGCAAGCCGATGGCATTGAGTATACCGCAAGGAGTTTCCTCTATGCGCGGCGGGGGATTACCTTGACGCGGGTGCAGAGTAGTACCTTTCACAACCAGCGCACCCAGCCGAGAAAGATCAACATAATCAGCATATTCATTCCCAAAACCAAAAGTGCCTGAAGCTGTAGCTACCGGGTTTTGCATTTTTATACCTGCAATATCAACTGCTAGATTTACATTTTTATTCATTTCCACACCACCTCACCGGCAGAAAAAACCGGGCCGTCAACACAAACACGGCTGTATGTATATTCTTTTTCTTTTTCTTGATATGTCTTGCACACACATGAAAGGCATGCACCTACACCACAGCCCATTTTTTCTTCCAGGGAAAACTGGCCGGCAGCTTTATTTTCTTCCATGTCCCCGGCCAATTTCTTTAACATGGGAACCGGGCCGCAGGCAAACACCTGCACATCCTTATTAAGATAAGGCAAGCAGGTATCCGTAACCGGGCCCCGGTACCCCGCAGAACCATCGTCAGTAGCTGTACGTACGCAGTGGCCCAGAGCTTTTATGTCCTCCACTGCCAGGAGATGCTCTGAAGAACTTGCTCCTATGAAAACGTCCACCTGCATTTGCATCCCTGATAATTCTTGCAGTAAAAAATAGAGCGGTGCAGCGCCAATACCACCGCCAACCACCAGCGGGGTACCGCTGCAAGACATATTAAAACCATGTCCCAGCGGGCCCATAACATCTAACTTATCCAGGCTGTCCAACATGGACGTACCGCGCCCTGCTTTTCTATAAAGCATACTTATGGTTTTACCGCTTCTTTGGACTGCATGTATACTAATAGGGCGGCGAAGCAGTGGATCCATTGTGCCAGAACACTTTACATGTAAAAACTGCCCTGGCTTTGCTCCTGCAGCCAGCTCCGGGGCATATAATTTTAACAAACCGTAACACGGCTTAATTTGTTTTTTTTCTATAATATCAAAAGTTTTTTTTACGGGCTTCATTATTTTTTTTCCTCCTGCCGCGCTGGTTTTAATAACCCCCCGGGTTCTTCCGGGGGGTAGTAATAACTAGGCATGATAATCCTGCAGCGCTATAATGTCCATTCCAAAACCTTCTTTAAACTCTCTCAACACTTCAAGTGCTGCCTTAGCTGTATCCAGCGACGTTAATGCAGGAACTCCCATTTCCACGACCGCCCTGCGAATGCGGAAACCATCTCTTTCCGGAACCTTGCCCTTTGTCAAGGTGTTCACTACCAGGTGAATTTTTTGCGCCCGCAGCAAGTCTACTATATGTGGGGAACCTTCTCCAATCTTGTTGACTCTTTCAACACTGAGCCCCTTCTTCTCAAAATAATCAGCAGTTCCCCCCGTAGCACAGATATTATAACCCAGTTCTGAAAAACCTTTAAAGATATCATATGCTTCTTCTTTATCCTTGTCCGCTATAGTAGCCAGGATTGTACCCCGGGACGGGAACACGTTGCCTGCAGCAGCTAAAGCTTTGTATAACGCGGCAGGATAAGAACGGGCAACTCCCATTACTTCTCCGGTCGATTTCATTTCTGGGCCGAGAGAAATATCAACATCCACCAGCTTGGCGAAGCTAAATACAGGTGCTTTTACTCCCACTATGCCGGGCTCGTCGTAAAGCCCTCCTTCATAGCCCATCTCCCTGAGCTTCCTCCCCATAATAACTTTGGTAGCAAGGTTTACTGCAGGAATATTAGAAATTTTACTCATATACGGCACAGTACGGCTGGCCCTGGGATTAACTTCAAGCACGTACAGGTCACCATTATATAACACGTACTGTATATTAATCATACCTCTTACATTAAGCTCCAGGGCCAGCCGTGTAGTATAATCCAATATTTTATCTTTAATAGACTGGTCGAGCCCGTTGGGTGGATAAGCAGCAATGCTGTCGCCCGAGTGTACCCCTGCTCTTTCTATGTGCTTCATTATGCCGGGAATTAAGACTCTTTCACCATCAGCAACTGCATCTACTTCCAGTTCTACACCCAGGAAATATTTATCAACTAATACAGGGTGTTCCGGGGTTATTAATACAGCGTTATTCATGTAATTGCGCAGCTCATCCATGTTATAAACAATCTCCATGGCTCTGCCGCCAAGCACATACGACGGGCGTACAAGCACCGGAAAACCAAGGTCCAGGGCAATTTGCTCGGCCTGATCAAAAGAAAACGCAGTACCTCCCGGCGGGCGGGGAATATCCAGGTCATTCAGCATGGAATCAAAACGCTCCCGGTCTTCTGCCCTGTCTATGTCTTCCATTGATGTACCCAGTACTTTAACATCTTCCTTGCTAAGTTGTTCGGCCAGGTTAATAGCCGTCTGCCCGCCGAACTGTACAATTATTCCCTCCGGCTTTTCCTTTTCCAGTACATTTAATACATCTTCTAAAACAAGGGGTTCAAAGTATAATCTATCTGAAGTATCAAAATCGGTGCTAACCGTTTCCGGGTTATTATTTAAAATAATAGCCTCTATGTTTTCCTGGCGCAGCGCCCAAACAGAATGCACGCAGCAATAGTCAAATTCAATTCCCTGGCCGATTCGAATGGGCCCACCGCCTAAAACAATTACCTTTTTATTATCTCCCGTTTTTACTTCATCTTCTTGTTCGTAACAGGAATAATAATAAGGAGTCTGGGCTTCAAATTCTGCAGCACAAGTATCAACCATCTTGTAAACCGGCTTCACCCCGTGAAAGGCAAACATTTCACGAACCTCTTTTTCTGTCATACCAGTTACTTCAGCAATATACTTATCTGATATCCCTGTTTTCTTTACATCCTGCAGTAGTTTTGGAGCTAATACATTTTTCCCGAGCTGGCGAAGTGTTTCTTCCAACTGCACAATGTTATGTATTTTCTGCAGAAAAAAGCGGTCAACTCTAGTTATATTAAATATGCGCTCCATTAACATCCCGCGTCTAAGCGCCTCGGCAACTACAAACAACCTCTGGTCATCAGGGTAACGGAGTCTACTTTCAATTTTCGCATCGGACATTTCTCTTAGTTCCGGTATAATCAAACTGTGCAAGCCTATCTCCAGGGAACGCACGGCCTTCATAACAGCTTCCTCCATAGTGCGTCCTATAGACATAACCTCACCGGTTGCCTTCATCTGCGTCCCCAGCGAGCGGTCACCCAGTATAAACTTGTCAAAGGGCCAGCGGGGAAACTTGATTACAACATAATCTATGGTAGGTTCAAAACTGGCATAAGTTTTTCCGGTAACAGCATTTCTAATTTGATCCAGGGTTAAACCGACGGCTATCTTGGTAGCTACCTTGGCAATAGGATAACCTGTAGCCTTGGAAGCCAGAGCCGAAGATCTTGACACTCTGGGGTTTACTTCTATGACGTAATAATCAAAACTCTGGGGATCAAGTGCAAACTGTACATTACATCCTCCCTCTACTCCAAGGGCACGAATAATTTTCAGGGAAGCAGTACGCAGCAGCTGGTACTCAACATCACTCAAAGTTTGAGCTGGAGCAGTTACTATACTGTCACCGGTATGAATACCCATTGGATCAAGGTTTTCCATGCTGCATATAGTTATACAGTTATCATTGCTGTCCCGCATAACTTCAAACTCTATCTCTTTCCAGCCCACTACACACTTTTCTATAAGCGCCTGGTTAATTATGCTGGCATTAAGTCCTCTACTGGTAGTATCTATTAAGTCTTCCATACTATCTACAATGCCGCCCCCGGTACCTCCCAGAGTATAAGCAGGGCGCACAACCAGCGGGAAGCCTATTTTTTTTGCGAAATCAACTGCATCTTCCACTGTACTAACAATAGTGCTTTCAGGAACCGGCTCATTAATGTTGGCCATGGTAGATTTGAACTCTTCCCGGTCTTCAGCACGCTCAATGGCTTCCAGTTGAGTTCCCAGCAATTCAACACTTTCTTCCTGCAAAACACCTTCTTTTGATAACTTTAAAGCCATGTTTAGACCTATCTGGCCGCCCAGGCTTGGAAGAAGACCGTCAGGCTTTTCTTCCCGTATTACTTTTTTTACAAATTCTTGAGTTATCGGTTCTATATATACCCGGTCAGCCATGTTAGCATCAGTCATTATAGTAGCCGGATTGCTGTTAATCAGGATTACTTCCAGTCCTTCTTCTTTGAGAGCCTGACAGGCCTGTGTACCTGCATAATCAAATTCAGCAGCCTGTCCTATTATAATAGGCCCTGAACCAATAACCATTACTTTTTTTATATCTTTTTTGCTTGCCATATTACTTACCCTCCCCTGGAAGCATCATTTTCATAAACGAGTCAAAAAGGTAATCTGATTCTTGCGGTCCCGGAGCTCCCTCCGGGTGATATTGAACTGAAAATACTGGTAAACTGTTGTGCTTGAGTCCTTCCACGGTGTTATCATTTAAATTTATATGCGTTACTGAAACATCCAGCCCGGCCAGGCTATTTTCATCTACAGAAAAACCGTGATTGTGAGAAGAGATATAAACTTTTTCATTCTGTAAATCTTTTACGGGATGGTTTGCGCCACGATGCCCAAACTTCATTTTATAAGTTTTTGCTCCCAGGGCCTGGGCAATAACCTGGTGTCCAAGGCAAATGCCGAACACAGGGGCCCTGCGGCTTATCAATTCTTTTACTGTCTCTACAGCATAAGGAACATTTTCAGGATCCCCGGGCCCGTTGGACAGCATTACCCCCGCGGGCTCAAGTTCCAGTATATCGCTTGCATCCGTGCTTGCAGGAACTACTACAACTTCGCACCCGCGCTGCGAGAACCTGCGTATAATATTTAACTTAGAACCAAAGTCCATCAGCACTACCCGCGGACCTTCACCGGATACTGTAAAAGACTCCCGGCAGGTTACTTCAGGCACCCAATTTTGAGTGCTGTAATCCGGACAAGCACGTGCTTTTTCAATTACCTTTTCTTTATTATTTGTATTTGTTTTAATAGCAGCCCGCATAGTTCCATGATCGCGGAGGTGCCGGGTAAGAGCCCGGGTATCTATGCCGGCTATTCCTATAATCCCCTGCTTTGCCAGAAAATCCGACAACCGGTAAGTGGCACGCCAATTACTTGGGTAATCACTTTTTTCCCTTACTACAAAACCGCGTATAAAAGACCTGTCTGCCTCGTAATCCTCCCTATTTATTCCATAATTGCCAACAAGAGGATAGGTCATTACAACTATTTGACCGCAATAAGAAGGATCAGTGAGGACTTCCTGGTATCCTGTCATCCCTGTATTAAATACAGCCTCACCGCATTGATCTCCCTCTGCACCAAAAGCCTGACCCTCAAAAACTGTTCCATCTTCCAGGGCTAATAATGCCTTCAACAAAAAGCACCTCCGCTAAACTTTTAATGTTTGTATACCATAATGCCGTTTAAAATAGTTATTAAAACTTTGCCAGTCAACTTTTTTCCTGCAAAAGGTGTATTTTTACTTCTGCCGGCAAAAAACTCCGGGTCTACTTCCCACTCTTTGTTTGGTTCAATTGCAATAATATCAGCAGGCATACCGGGCACCAGCGTACCAGCACATATCCCCAGTATCCGTGCCGGGTTTAAAGTAATTTTAGCCACAGCATCCTCAACATTTAAAATCCCCGGTTTAACAAGCTCATTCCAGATCAGCCCGGCAGCAGTCTCCACTCCTGCAATGCCAAACGGGGCCAGGTCATATTCCACATCTTTTTCTTCCATAGTATGCGGCGCGTGATCAGTGGCAATTACATCTATAGTACCGTCGGCCAACCCTTCTTTTACTGCTTCCACGTCTTTTGCCTCGCGCAGGGGCGGGTTAACCTTGGTAAAAGTGTTGTAACCTTTAACTGCTTCGTGAGTCAGCGTGAAATGATGAGGAGCAACTTCTGCAGTCACATTCACTCCCCGTGCTTTTGCCTCTCTTACAAGCTGAATAGAACGGGCAGTACTTACATGCGCTATATGAAGGCGGCATCCAGTTTCTTCTGCTAAAATAATATCTCTTGCTACCATCACCTCTTCTGCCGAAGCAGGTATTCCCTTTAATCCTAGTGCAGTAGAAACAGCACCTTCATGCATAACTCCTTCGCCTGCTAAATCCAGGTTTTCACAATGAGAGATTACCGGCAGGTCAAGCATGGAAGCATACTGCATGGCCCTGCGCATAACTCCGGCACTGTTCACCGGGCGCCCGTCATCAGATATAGCTGCGGCACCAGCATCTTTCAACTCGGCAATTTCTGATAGTAGTTTCCCCTCGCTGTTCTTGGTTATAGCACCAACAGGATAGACCCTGGCATTTCCTGCTTCCTTTGCCCTGTTTAAAATAAAATTAATTACAGAAGCATTATCTGCCACAGGATTAGTATTAGGCATGCAGGCTACTGATGTAACCCCGCCTCTTAAAGCAGCAAAAGTTCCTGTTTGTATAGTTTCTTTTGCTTCAAATCCCGGTTCCCTGAGATGAACATGCATGTCCACAATCCCCGGCATAACAATTTTTCCAGCTGCATCTATAATCTCTGCATCCGGGGACTCCAAACTTTCCCCTACAGAAGCTATCTTAGCGTTCTCCGTTAATACATCGCAGTTTTTTTTAATATTCCTTGCAGGGTCAATCACAATTCCGTTTTTAATCAACAGGCACACTACTAGCTTCACCTCCCCTGGCCAAAAGGTACAACACGGCCATCCTAACTGCTACACCGTTATTTACCTGGGCCTGTATTACTGACTGCTTGCAATCTGCTGCATCACAGGTAATCTCTACTCCCCTGTTAACGGGCCCGGGATGCATAACTACCGCCTCGCTAGAAGCAAGTTTTAACCGCTCTTTATTAATACCATAAAGGCGGGCATACTCCCGCAGCCCCGGGAAAAGTCCTTCTTCCTGCCTTTCCTTTTGTATTCTCAACACATAGATTATGTCAGCCCCATCCAGGGCCTCGTCCAGGTTGTTGTACACCCGGGCTCCCAGTTCTTCTATCCCCGGAGGAACAAGAGTTGTTGGCCCACACACACTAACCCGGGCACCCATCTTTTTAAAAGCCAGTATACCAGACCTGGCTACCCTGCTGTGCATAATATCTCCAACAACAACAATCTGCAGTCCTTTTATCGTCCCTTTTACCTCCTGGACAGTAAACAGATCTAAAAGAGACTGGGTTGGGTGCTCATGCGCACCATCTCCCGCGTTAACTACAGGAAAAGGGACTGTCTGAGCCATCATCGCAGCAGCGCCCGGCATAGGATGCCTTAATATTATTACATCAGCCCCCAGTGCCTCCAAGGTTCGTGCCGTATCTTTAAGACTCTCTCCCTTGGAAACACTGCTAGCACTCCCCGATACGTTTACGCCCTCAGCACTCAAGTATTTTGCTGCTAATTCAAAAGATGTCCGCGTACGCGTACTGGGTTCATAAAATACATTTGCTACAGTACGTCCCTTGAGGGTAGGCACTTTTTTTATAGGCCGGGATATTATTTCCTTCATGGGTCGTGCTGTATCCAGTATATACTGTATTTCCATCTCACTCATATGCTCTATCCCGATCAAGTCTTTGCCTCGCAGTGTCAAGTCAGATCCTCCTTATTGCTTATAAAAAAACCTCGTCCGGATATATTCCAAACGAGGCCACCAAAGGTTTAGCGAACATCCCTTGGCAGCCTCTCTGGACCGCTTAAAAGGACAGCATTTTTATCATTCTATTTCCAATATCAAGGTTTTATCCTCAGAATCAATTTCTTCAAGCTGTACAGCAATCACTTCTTTTTTAGAAGTAGGAACATTCTTGCCCACGTAATCTGCACGTATAGGAAGTTCCCTGTGCCCTCTATCTACCAGGGTAGCTAATTGTATTACGCCAGGCCTGCCTAAATCCATAATTGCATCCATTGCCGCCCTTATTGTCCTGCCCGTATATAATACATCATCCACCAGCACAATTTTTTTTCCTTCAACTGAAAAGTTAACTTCCGTCTGGTAAACCACAGGCTGCTGGCTTAAGGTGGATAAATCATCCCTGTAAAGAGTAATGTCTAAAACACCTACTGGCACATCACTGCCCTCAATTTTTTTTATTCCTTCTGCCAAGCGATATGCCAGGGGAACTCCTCGGCGTCGAATACCTATTAATACAAGAAATTCAGTTCCCTTGTTACGTTCAATAATTTCATGAGCAATACGGGTTAGTGACCTGCTAATTCCTTTTTTATCAAGTATACTTGCCTTTTCCTGCATCACACTTCCCCTGCCCTTATTTATTATTATAAAAAAACCTGCTTACCGGTAAGCAGGCATAACTCCCCCCTGGATGGGTTATAAATACCTATTTTCCTTACCGACCTCGCGGATCGATTTAAAGGCTGTCATCATCTTTACGAGGATAGCAAATATATTCTTATAAGTCAACCGTATTTACAATAAATTAAGATTATATTTTATTAATTCCCCAAAAAATAAGTGTTATACCTATTAAGATTAACAGCATACCCTGAGAAGATACTTTTCCTGCCAGGCCTACCAGGCCGAGTGAAGTAACAATTATTAGAATAGCAGGCCCAACCAGAGCCAGGAGTGAATTTATTTTAAAAGCAGTTTCTATTTTGCCAAAATACAACATTAACATAGCCGCTGTGAATTCAATGATAGCAGATATTAATCTTACTGCAGCCATTGAAAATACAATCTTATCAAAAACATGAAACATTTTATCCCTCCGGCAAAACAACCTGCTTTAATCTACTTATGCCAGAATACTATTTAAAATGCATACCCATTAACGTAAAGAGATAAAATATGTATGTTTGAAAGGATGTGAAAATATGCAGTCATCTACAGGAAAATCACTGGCCGCATTATCAACGATTCCTTTTGTAATGGTTTTAGGAAACTCCATGATTATACCGGTACTTCCACAAATTCAAAAAGCATTAAATATCAATGAATTTCAATTAGGTCTAATAATAACCTTGTTTTCTATCCCGGCAGGCATAATAATCCCTCTGGCTGGTTTTTTCTCCGATCATTACGGGAGAAAAAAAGTAATAATTCCATCGTTAATCATATACGGCATAGGAGGAATTGTAGCAGGAACATCCTACTGGTTGCTGGGAAAAAACTCATACGGGCTTTTGCTGGGGGGGAGAATTATCCAGGGGATCGGGGCAGCAGGCACTGCTCCCATTGCCATGGCGCTTACGGGAGATCTTTTCACCGGGCAAAGCCGCAGCCGTTCCCTGGGAATCATTGAAACTGCCAACGGTTTTGGTAAAGTCGCCAGTCCCATCCTGGGCTCACTGGTGGGACTCATCGCCTGGTTTGCTACTTTTCTCTTTTTTCCTGTCATAGTCTTACCGGCACTGCTTGGTATAGCATTCTTAGTAGTAGAACCTGATAAAGAACTCCCAACTCCTGATATAAAAAAATACTTCAAGTCGATAGTAAATATCTTTGAAGAAAAAGCAAGCATGTTGTTTGCTTCTTTTTTAGGCGGAATGGTTGTCCTTTTGCTGCTTTTCGGGGTTCTTTTTTTTCTAAGCGATTTCCTGGAGAAAACATACCACCTTACAGGTGTAATCAAAGGTGCTGCACTGGCTATCCCGGTTCTATTCATGTGTGTTTCTTCCTTTGTTACTGGAACAATTATAAAAAGACAAATAACTTTAATGAAATGGGTAGTAGTATCTGGATTGCTGCTTATATGTTTGTCACTCGGGCTGCTGGGTGCATTACAAAATACTATCCTTTTCTTCAGCATGATATCACTTGCAGGAGTAGGTACCGGCATGGTACTGCCCTGCCTTAACACGCTTATAACCAGTTCTGTAAAGTCTGAGCGCAGGGGATTAATAACATCGTTATATGGAAGCGTGCGATTTTTTGGGGTTGCAGCGGGCCCACCTATATTTGGAGCACTGATGGGGATTGGAAGACCTACCATGTTTTTCTCAGCTTCCGGCCTGGCTATTATTACAACAATTGTTGCCTTACTATTCATCCGAGCAAAGGAAATACAAAAAGTAAGCGAGCAGCCCGAAGTAACCAGGGAAATGCCCGCTATTATTCCCGAATTTGTTTTTGAACCAGCACCAGCCCGAAAACCAGAGCCGGAAAAATAACTTTTTCACGCACTGCAAATAGACGCTATGATTCTGAACGCAGATAACAATCTGCAAATTAAAGGGCCGGGGATTTCTGGAAAGTAGCAGAGTCCAGGTCGCTGCATAGCCCATCATTTGTGAAGTGGGAGGTGGGAAGTGTGACAATTTGAGGAAGTCTGCTGCGTAAACTTTTTCTTTTTCCCACCTCTAATTTCCCACTTCTCACCTCTGCCCTTTGCCCCGGTCCTCCACCTGGCTGTCCAGAAAAATTTTTCATACTCCATTGCAAACCAGAGGCCCGTGAAAGTTTAATTCTCAGGGTAAAGTAAAGGGTTTAGATATCTCTTCACCAAACTCTCCCCGTACTCACCAGATGGCGCCCAATTACCCCCCAGTTCCTCAAAGGAAGAAGCTCTTCCTTTAATTACAGAAAAATGCCTGGGGTCCGTTGTAACATTCTTGGGATAACCCGGGGCCCCGGCATATAAGGCCAGGTGATCCAGGTGAGCTGCCACCCCATCTTCCCAGGTATTAAATTTCTGGTGAGCCCCGGGATCATTGTTTGCGCCCCCCTCATGTATTTTCATGCCGCAGGGATTTTTATAATTCTCTGACACCACTCCGTTAAACTTGCCAAACCCGGTTTCCTTTGCTGCCTGGGCATAAGCACCCGCCGGGTTCACTCCACCGTGGCTATCAACCAGTTCCCAGTAAAGCTCAGCGAGCTCTATAAAAACGTCGCTGGCTCCCCGGCTTTTTGCCCACTGCTGCGCTTGTTTTACACCAATTTTTGCCGAACTTATAATAGGAGTATTATTGCTTTTATCTTGTTCTTTAGTTAATTTATCAAATGAAATTAAAACCGTTTTAGTATTCTCGTTCCAGCTTACTTTTGCACCGAGCGACTCGCTTACAAACCTGACTGGAACCATAGTTTTTCCTTTTATTATTACAGCAGGCTGCTGTAATATAATTTTATCACTATTAACTTTTACTTCTTTATACCCCGGCTTCAACTTTATTACCGTATTGTCCCTGATAGCGACCACTCTCTTTTCTTTTGACTCCCAGGTTACAGAAGCTCCCAGGGAATTAAAAATTTCACGAACCGGCAGCATCACTCTATTATCAATAATTTGCGGCAGGCAGGTATAATCTTGTGCCTCTCCATTAATTTTTACAGCAATGCTGCTGCCGGCAAAAGCATAATTACTACTTAACAAAAGCAATAATAAAAAAACAAATAAAATTGTAGTTATGTTTCTCACTTATGTCACTCCAATAGCATTATTTTTTTATTTAATTCTTTATTATACAAAAAAAACCTTTTTCATATAAATTTTTATAAAAAATAATAAAAGATCGGTTTTGCCGGTTTATTTCCACAGTTGATACACTAAACTTTAACAAGCCTTTCGCCCACAACAAAAAATGAAAGCTACAGGCTAAGCAACGCATCTGAACCGCTCCACTCCGCCCTTTCTATGAAGTAGCGTTTTAAAACCAGGGTTTTCTGATAAAACTATTAAAATAATTTTAAAATCTAAAATATTGTTATTTAATATAAAAAAACTTATAATATTTTTTGTTATTCATATATATTGCAGAAATAGGAGGAAGTTTGTATGTACCAAAGAGAAAACTGGGCTTCAAGAGTAGGTTTTATTTTAGCAGCAGCAGGCTCAGCCATAGGCCTGGGGAATATCTGGCGATTTCCTTATATGGTGGGAGAAAACGGTGGTGCAGCTTTTCTTTTTATTTATTTAATTGCTATCATACTTATTGGTTATCCCACGATTGTCAATGAAATGATTATTGGTAGGAAAACTCATCTTAACCCCGTAGGAGCATTCAAATCAATCGCCCCCGGAGCACCATGGTGGCTGGTAGGCGCCATGGGGGTATTTAGTGGATTCCTTATATTATCTTATTATTCCGTTGTAGGCGGGTGGTCTCTGGCTTATATTTATAAAACAGTGATAGGCGTTCTTAATGTTGGGGCAAGCGAATTTGATACGCTCTTCGCAAACCATATAACCAATCCTATAGAACCCATAATATGGCACGGGATATTTATGGCTTTGACCACAAGCATTGTAGCTGCCGGAATAGTTAAAGGCATCCAGCGCTCAGTACAGGTATTAATGCCACTATTATTTATTATACTGGTCTTACTCATGGCACGGGCAGTAACGTTACAGGGTGCAGGAGAAGGACTGGCATTTTTATTAAAACCTGATTTCAGTGAAATCACTTCCAGCACGTTCCTGGACGCCATTTCCCAGGCATTTTTCACCCTGAGCCTGGGCATGGGATGTATGATAACTTACGGGAGTTATATACGTGATAAAGATGAAATACCAGGAAGCGCCGCATCCGTAATCGGGCTGGATACATTGGTCGCTGTAATGGCAGGGTTTGCCATTTTTCCGGCAGTATTTGCCCTCGGGTTCACGCCTAACGCCGGGCCCGGCCTTACCTTCATCACCCTGCCGGCCGTATTTTCTAAGATTCCCCTGGGAATATTTTTTGGATTTTTATTCTTTGCCCTCTTAACCGTGGCTGCACTAACTTCAGCCTTTTCCCTTCTGGAAGTAGTAGTAGCCTGGCTAATCGACGAATACAAATGGTCCCGCACCAAGGCCACAATAACCCTTGGTATATTGATATTTCTTGCGGGGATACCTTCCAGCCTCGGTTATAGTACTTTAAGCAGTTTTAGCTTCCTGGGTATGGATGTTTTAGACACTTACGATTGGCTGACCAACTCAATATTGCTGCCATTCGGAGGTTTGTTGACAGCTATTTTTACCGGTTACATATGGGGTACCAAAAATGCTATTAAAGAGGGGAATAAAAATAACCCTAAAATCCTGCTGGGCTCCTGGTGGAGTTTTCTGATACGCTATGTTATACCTGCAGTAATATTTATCATAATGTTAGCAGGAATTTGGGATACTTTTAAATAACAAGTAAGCTGGGATAAATTCCCGGCTTACTTATTATTTGTTTTAAATAGAAAACTACCTAAAAACTATGGCCAGGGCCGGGGGATTTCCGGAAGGTAGCGGAGTCCGGGTGCGCTGCATAGCCCGTCATTTGCGAAGTGTGATGTGGGAAGTGTGATAATTTGAGGAAGTTATGAAGACTTTTTCTTTTTCCCACCTCTAATTTCCCACTTCTCACCTCTGTCCTTTGCCCCGGTTCTCCACCTGGCTGTCAGAAGAGTTTTCATATTCCGTTGTGGGCCTAACGATCGTGGGCATTTAATTCTAAAACTAACCTCACCAATTGGATTAACTGGTATTTAGACACTGCCTCTTCAAGGATAAACTGTAAAACAAATTTTCAGAACGGAGTTTTCGATTTAGAATTTAAAATTTTTTTATAAACTTTATATTTTTGAATTTTTAGTATCTAAATAAACATATACTCGAAAAAAGTTATTAATTTTTTGTAAGGAATGTAAAACTTATTGATTGTACGTTCCTCCCACCCTTTGACATCTACCTCTGCTAACAGTAAAATAAAAACATAAGATAGTTGCGTTATAGGCTTCTTGGAGGTAGTTCACAGGTTGTATTACCTTCAAGAAGCCATTTTTATCAAGCAAACTATATTATAATCATTAAAATTAAGAATTATAATATATAACTATTATATTTAGTATTTAAAGGAGTGCTCAGAGTGTCTAAATTTATTAATTTTGTCACAAACAGTGATAAAATACTTTTTAACTTGATAAACGGAATAAGGAGCACCATACTAGATATTATCATGCCTGTTTTTACTTTATACGGAAGCATCTGGTTTGCAGTAAGCATTAGTATTCTTTTGCTTTACTTTCAGCTAGAACTAGGAATAAAGATATCTGCTGCATTAATTACCAGTACTCTAATAGTACAAATTATAAAGAACCTGACTAACAGGCACAGGCCATTTATAGAAAACCCGGATTGCCAGACATTGGGCCACCTTTTTAAAGACTATTCTTTTCCGTCAGGGCATACATGTGCAGCTTGCACCATATCTATTGTTTTATCATACGGTTTTCCCGGGTTAACAAAGCTGTGGATTTTCCTGGCAATCTTCACCGGCATATCGAGGGTCTACCAGGGGCACCATTATCCAACTGATGTTTTAGCCGGCACTATAATCGGTTGTCTCGCAGGACTTTTAAGCCTGTCATTATTATAAATTTATTTTTCTTGACATATTATCAATATTTATAGATTGATAAATGAACAAGAATTATGCTAGTGTATTGTAGAAACCTGACAGCACAATCAACATTTAACATTTATTTTTAAAGGGAGTGATTATATGAAAATTATTGTTGCCGGAGGAGACGGCTTCTGCGGTTGGCCAACTTCTCTCTATCTTTCAGAACAGGGACATGAAGTATATATCATTGACAACCTTAAACGCAGGGATTGGGATACAGAACTTGAAAGCCAGTCAATAACTCCTATAAAAACTCTAGAAGATAGAGTAAACTGCTGGGAAGAAACTACCGGCAAAAAAATTAAGATGTACATAGGAGACCTGCAGGATTATGACTTTTTATCTTCTGTATTTAAAGAAGTTCATCCTGATGCCTTTGTACATTTCGCAGAACAACGTGCTGCGCCATATTCCATGATAGACAGAGAACATGCTGTCTTTACCCAGGTAAACAACGTAATAGGTACTTTAAATGTACTTTATGCCATGAGGGAATACACACCTGAATGTCACATGATAAAACTGGGTACAATGGGAGAGTACGGAACTCCAAATATAGATATTGAAGAAGGGTACATAACTATAGAACACAAGGGTAGAAAAGACACTCTTCCATTTCCAAAACAACCAGGCTCTTTTTACCATCTATCCAAGGTTCACGACAGCAACAATATCATGTTTGCCTGCCGCGTATGGGGACTTAAAGCCACCGATTTAAACCAGGGAGTTGTTTACGGAGTACAAACTCATCAAACCCGCAAAGATCCTCGCCTGGTAAATCGTTTTGACTTTGATGGCGTATTTGGAACTGCCCTGAACCGTTTCTGTGTACAGGCCGCTACAGGATCAGATATAACCGTATACGGTCAGGGAGGACAAACCAGAGGATTCATTGACATAGAAGACACCATCAGGTGTATAGAGCTTGCCGCTCTTAACCCGCCCGAATCCGGTGATTTCCGGGTATTTAACCAATTCACAGAAGAGTTTTCGGTTCAAGATCTAGCAGAAAAAGTTTACAAGATTACTGATAACATGAATCTTAACCCTAATATTGTACATCTAGAAAACCCGCGGGTTGAAAAAGAAGTACATTATTACAATGCAATTCACACGCAATTAATGGATCTAGGACTGAAACCTCACTATCTTACCGATGCCCGTTTAGAAGAACTGGTTAAACATGTACAGGAAAACAAAGACCGGGTATTGTATGATAAAATACTGCCAACCATTAAGTGGCGCTAAAAACTATACAGGCTGGAGATAACTATGCGTATTGCAATATTTACAGAAACTTTTTTGCCAATGACCGATGGGATTGTAACCAGGCTTACGGCCAGTATAAATCAACTTCTTGAACTCGGCGAAGAAGTAATGATACTGGCACCAGGTAAAGAAGAAGGAGAATATAAGGGAGCACCGGTAATACGTGTGCCTGGAATACCACTTATAGTATATCCTGAAAAACAATTCACTTTTCCTCATCCTGTTATCTCGAAAGCACTTAAAGAATTCCAGCCAGATATTATTCATTCTGTAAACCCGGTAAACCTGGGAGCATACGGCGTTTATTACGCAAAAAAACACAATTTACCGCTTATAGGCTCTTACCATACAAATACAATAGATTACTTGAACTATTACAAGCTAAGTTTCTTAAAACCCATGGGGTGGAAATATATACGCTGGCTGCATAACCAGTCCCTGTTTAATTTATGTACATCTAAAAAAACACAACAAGAATTAAAAAAACAAGGCATAAACAGAGTATATTACTGGGAAAAGGGCGTCGATACTGAAAAATTCAGCCCCCGGTATGCTTCACATGAAATGCGCTACAAGTTAAGCGGAGGACAACCGGAAAAAACCCTGTTTATATCCGTAGGACGTTTAGGATATGAAAAAGAACTGGAAAAATTGCGACCTGCCCTGGACTACATTCCTAACAGCTGCCTTGCCCTGGTTGGTGACGGCCCGGCACGTAAATACCTGGAAGAGGTGTTTCAAGGAACTAATACTGTATTTACAGGTTTCCTGTATGGAGAAGAATTAGCAGCAGCTTATGCATCCTCAGATGTATTCGTACTTCCTTCTACTACTGAAACGCTAGGATTAGTTCTTCTCGAAGCTATGGCCTGTGGGATACCGGCCATAGCTGTTAATAACGGGCCGCCTGCAGAAATAGTAAAGGATGAAGTATCAGGCTCAGTCTTTTCTGAAACAGGTGAACCAGGTATTGTCCAGGTAATGTCGCACCTTGCAGAAGATAAAGATTTGAGACAAAACCTGGGTGAAAATGCACTAAAAATCTGTAAAAAAGAATTTGGATGGCGCAAACCAACTCTTCAATTACTTGATTATTATTACCAGGCTAAAAGAGAATGGCAGGGACAGTGTTAGATTACACTTCTCTGCTATTTTTTTTCTTTTGCTCTAGATTAAAAAATATTTCTGCAAACACTTTTTCTCTTCCGTTATTTTGAGGTTCATAATACTTTCTATCTTTGATCCGGTCAGGAAGGTACTGCTGATTTACCCAATTATTTGTATAGTCATGAGGATATTTATAATCATTTCCGCGGCCTAACCTGGCAGCTCCTTTATAATGGCTGTCTTTTAGATGCATTGGAACTTCACCGGTAGCCCCACTTCTAATGTCCTCAATCACCTTGTTTAATGCTTCGTATGCACTGTTAGACTTGGGTGAAAGGCACAGTTCAATAACAGCTACGGCCAGGGGGGTCCGGGCCTCGGGAAGTCCCAACCGCTCAGCAGCCTGGCATGCAGAAACAACCCTGCTCCCTACGCCGGGATTAGCTAATCCAATATCCTCATAAGCAATCACCATTAACCTGCGTAAAACTGGGGTTAAATCGCCGCCCTCAAGTATTTGTCCCAGGTAATGTATTGCCGCATGAACATCACTCCCGCGAATAGACTTATGAAAAGCACTGAGCATATCATAATAGTTATCCCCATTTTTATCGAACCCCACGGCTTTCTTATACATGCATTCCTCCGCTGCCTGCATATCAACGCTGATTTTACCTGCTTCGGGAACAGCTGATAACACGGCTAACTCCAGTGCATTTAAAGAAGAACGCATATCTCCACCTGCTGCAAAAGATATAAAGTCGAATACATCTTCTGCAATGTTTACATCATATAATCCAAGGCCGTTTGTTTTATCTGTTAATGCACGGTTCAACCCTTTTTTTATCTCTTCAGCAGATAAAGACTTGAGCTCGTATATTTGGCACCTGGAGCGTATAGTAGGATTTACATCATGATAAGGATTTTCGGTAGTAGCTCCTATTAATATAATCAGCCCGCTTTCTATATAAGGCAGCAAATAGTCCTGCTGAGCCTTGTTAAACCGGTGTATTTCATCGACGAAAAGCATAGATCTTCCTTGCTGCCTTGCTTTTTTTACAACAGTTTCCATGTCCTTTTTACCTGAATCTACAGCGTTAATTGCATAAAAAGGAAAGCCTGTAGTACCTGAAATTGCTCTTGCAATTGATGTTTTTCCCGTACCCGGCGGGCCATATAATATCATGGGAGAAATCCGCCCTGCTTTTATCATGCGGTTTATTATTTTCCCTTCAGCAAGCAGGTGCTGTTGGCCAACAACTTCATTTATGTTCCCTGGTCTCATTCTGGACGCCAATGGTTTTTCCATTTTATCCGTTCTCCTTTAGTTTGAAAACTTTGTTTTTGCTACTTGCCATTGACCCTCATTCGCTCCGTTTACCTCAAAGGCCAAACTAAAGCTAAGATTCAAGTCGCTCTCTCCGGAGCAACAGCAAGCTTAGTAGTTTTCATACTCCGGTGTGAACCGGAGGCTCGTGGGCGTTTTAATTTGAAAACTCTCTAAAAAGCTATGGTACTAAACGCAGGGTAAATTGAAAAGGCGTTGGATTGTTGCGTTGCTCAACCCGTCATTTGCGAAATATGATATGAAAGGTGGGAAGTGTGACAATTTGAGGAAGTCTGCTGCGTAGAGTTTTTCTTTTTCCCACCTCTAATTTCCACTTCTCACCTCTGCCCTTTACCCCGCCCTCCACCCTACTGTCAGAAGAGTTTTCATACAGCCAGAAACTCGTAAATATTTAATACATACATCTATGAGAAATAATTTCATGCTGGCGGGTAACAGAGTAATTTAGAATAATTTTAAATATTTCGCTTGCTACATAAGGATCAATACCTTTTTCCCTGGATTCTTGAGCTGCATTTTCTATGATTTCTTTTTCTCGGATTATATCTTTTATTCCATGCTTTTCTTTATAACAAGCAGCACGGTCAGTTAATTTCATTCTGTGATCCAGGAGTTCTAACAGTTTTTTATCTACAACGTCAATGTCCCGGCGCAAATCCTGGAGTGTTTTCTCTATAGAGTAATTACAGATGCTTGTTTGTTCAGAATAATAAGACCCTGCTACTCTGAATGTACTGCATTTATTTTTTATATTATCCATTACAATTTTTACTCGAGTATCATGTATATGCCCGCAAAAGTCAACAGTAAATATATATTCTCCTAGTTTTTTCTTGGAAGGTCGCGATTCTATCCTTGTCAAGTTAATATCTTGTAAAGCAAACTCGTTTAGTACTGCATTAAGGGCCCCCGGCCTGTCACTAATAGTAAAAATTACAGTAGTTTTGCAGTTCTTAATATATTTTATTTCCTCTTTGCCCAACAGGAAAAACCTGGTTACATTTTCAGAACCATTACCCGGATCATCTTCTAAAATTTGCAGGCGATATCTTCTGGCCGCTGCTTCCGAAGCCAGTGCTGCCCATGGGCGATTACTTTTGGATACTTCTTTTGCTGCATGAGCAGTACTAGCTGTTTCCACGAGGGTCGCCCCGGGTAGATTATTTTCCAAATAGCTTCTGCACTGGGCAAGTGCCTGGGGATGAGAGAATATTTTTCTAATATCTTTCATGGCTACACCTGGTGGTACCAGTAAACAGTGCCGAACAGGCAGCAGTACTTCCCTGCATATTTTCAAATCTTTATATCTTATTAAAAGATCCATTGTTTGCCCTACCGGGCCTTCGTTTGAATTTTCTACAGGGAGTAAACCATTTTCCCACCATGCTTCCGTAATACCCCGGCATACTTCCTCCAGTGTATTGCAAGGTACAGTATATTTTTTATTCCACTGAAGATTACAGGTTACTGCTTCTTCGGAAAATGTTCCCTGCGGTCCTAAAAAAGCAATTCTATTTTCCATAATTTCCACCTCGTAAATAGTAACATTTTTAAAAAGTTTTTACAGGTGAGGGTAATACTTGCATTATTTATGCAACCGCTTCCCCTCACCTTTTTTCATGCTATAATATTGTTTCTCGTATATAACAGTATTTTCTATACAACAGCTGGAGATAATTTGCCATTGATAACCCTGGACAGTTCTTCAATCTTACCAGCAAGAGTATACATTTCTTCGGGATACAAAGACTGGGGCCCGTCACTCAAGGCCTCCATGGGCTCCGGATGCATTTCTATTATCAAGCCGTCTGCCCCGGCTGCAATTGCAGCCATGGACATGGGGGAAACTAATTCCCGTTTTCCCGTACCATGGCTGGGATCTACTATCACAGGCAAGTGGCTCAACTCTTTTACCAGGGGAACAGCACTTAAATCAAGGGTATTGCGCGTATATTTTTCAAAACTCCTTATTCCACGTTCGCACAGCACAACATCAGGGTTACCCTCCGATAATATATATTCAGCTGACATAAGCCATTCTTCTACTGTAGCTGAAAGGCCCCTTTTTAAAAGAACTGGTTTGCCGCACCGGCCTACAGCTTTTAGCAGCTTAAAATTCTGCATATTCCTGGTTCCTATTTGCAGCATATCTACATAATTTAAAGCAATTTCCAGGCTGTGCTCATCCATTACTTCTGTCACTGCAGCCAGCCCGTTTTGTTCAGCTGCTTCTGCCATGTACTCCAGTCCTTTTTCTTCAAGTCCCTGGAAACTGTACGGTGATGTTCTCGGCTTGTAAGCTCCTCCCCTTAAAATACTTGCACCTGCACCTGCAGCATGATATGCTGCAGCCTGAATTTGTTCCCTGCTCTCAACAGCACACGGGCCTGCAATTAACACTGGTTCACTTTCACCAAAAACGCTGCCTTTAACGTCAATACATGTATTACTCTCATGAACTTCCCTGCTGACCAGCTTGAATGGCTTCATGATAGAAATTACTTCCTTAACCCCGGGTAAAGTCTCCAGGTTCAAAACTTTAAGTGATTTTCTGTCTCCTACGGCACCAATAACAATTCTTTTAACACCTTTAATCAAGTAAGATTGAAAACCAAAACCAGTTAATTTATCTTTTACAGCATTAACTTCTGCTTCACCTGCATTTACATCCATAACAATAACCATGCAAATTCCTCCTTCAATTTTTAAATATAAATAAAAAAAACCGCTGCTCGCCCCCATGAGGACGAAAGCAGCGGCTTCCGCGGTACCACCTCGCTTGGTCATAAAGACCCACTAAGCAGGTACGGGAATAAATAATTCTCTAATAAAATAAAAAAATTTTTCGCCTTAGGGACGAAAAATTTCGCGTTACCACCCTAGTTGGCATATATAAATGCCCACTTCTCTGGTAAGGTACGGGAACATTGATTACTCCGATACCCCTTTCCTTTTAACGGTGGAAATTTCCGTCACGGCCTACTTAATGATCGTGTTCAGCCGTGCAGTTCAGGAGAGAACTTCAGCAAGTCGTGTATTAGGAGTGCTCTCAGTCCACGACACTCTTTCCCTGTAAAACTGGGGCCTACCTACTTTTCTCCATCATCACCAGTACTTATTAAATTTTATATATATTAGCATGAAACAACCTTACCCGTCAACGTAATTATTATTAATTTAATTTAAAATTAAATTTGGTAAAAAAGTAGCAATCGACGGAAAAGATATTAAAATAATTAAGCAGATAACTAAAGATAATAAAAATGGCCATATACCCTTAAAAATTAATTCCAGGGGAATTTCCGGGGCAACCCCCTTAATAATATACACGTTCATTCCTACTGGTGGAGTAATTACTCCCATGGCTACTACAATAACTATTATTACACCGAACCATACAGGATTATAACCGAGGATATCTACTACGACGGGATAAAATACAGGTATAGTAAGTAGAATCAGTGCCAGGGCATCAATGAAACACCCAAGCAGTAAATAAATACCCAGTATTACTGCTATTACAGCAAAAGACGGCAGGGGTAAAGCACCGGTCCATTCCGCGAAAGCAGTAGGGATGCCGCTGATTGCCATGAAGCGGCCAAAAACAGATGCCCCGGCTACCAGCAGCATAATCATGGCCGCAGTCCGGGTAGTATCATAAAGGGATTTTTTAAACCCATCCCAGCTTAAGCGTTTTTCTAAAAGAGCCACACCAAGAATACCTGCTGCACCTACGGCACCAGCTTCTGCCGGTGTAAACCAACCTAAAAACAGGCCTCCTATGGAAATTAGAAAAACTGTAAAGGCCTCTCCCAATCCACCGCGCAGTGCATTCAACCTTTCCTCCCAGCTCGCCCGGGGCCCGCACGGTGCCAGGCAAGGATTACGCAATGTTAATACTAATATGGTAACCATGTATAAAAAAATAAGAAGAGCAGCCGGTAAAATACCAGCCATAAATAACTCATTAATTGACTGCCGCGTAGCCATACCGTATACAATCAATATCACGCTTGGAGGAATTAATACTCCAAGCACTCCTCCTGCAGCAACACTCGCAGCAGCAAGAGAAGTATCGTAATTATATTTTTTCATCTCCGGCAGGGCAATAGCACCCATGGTTGCAGCAGTAGCAGTATTGGAACCACAGACAGCGCCAAACACTGCACACGCTGCCTGGGTTGCCATAGCTAACCCGCCAGGGTAATGTCCTATTAACTTGTAAGCAAAAACATATATACTTGTTCCAATACCTGAATAAAAAGCAATAAACCCCATCCAAACAAACATCGCGATAACGCTTAACGAGTAAGAAGAAAAAGTGAAATATATTTCTTTAGCAACCATACTGAATGCCGCAGATAAAGTAGTTAAAAAACAAAAACCAGCAAATCCTACCAGTGTCATAGCATAAGCAATAGGCATGCGCAAAGCCAGAAGCACAAAAAATATAAATATTCCTATTATACCTATCAAGATACTGCTCATTTTTACGTTGTCACCTTTTTAATAGATTCAATTAATTTAACCATTAATACCAGGCATAAAACAAACAATCCAAGTGCAATAACATATATAAACGGGTAGAGCGGCACCTGTGCAGTTGAAGATACAACATTTTTAGCAGCTGTGCTTTGAGCGTACTTGCCAACATGCCAGGCTGTTACTCCCCAAAAAAGTACTGCAGTAAAATTAATAAAACTATCAAAAAAGGATTTTGTTTTGCCTGGTAAACGTTCAATGATAAAATCAACTGCAATATGAGCATTATTTACAGCACAATTGGCCACACCTAGTGCTATAACAATGGAAGTTAGTAGTCCGGCATATTCATAAGCACCTAAAATAGGATGGCTAAAAACAGTCCTTAAAATTATATTGGAAACTACTAATATCATGATAAGTACCAGGCAAAAACCAGCTATTTTATCCAGGGTAAGGCTTAACCTTTTCACCGCACCGCTAAACCACTGTTCTAATTCTGTTTTACCACTAACACGATGAAAAGCCTTGATAATCGCTGTCAATTGACTCACTGTACTCTACCCCCATGGTCATTTAAATTCTTTGTTATATTTAATAGATAATTTTTTAACTTTTTTTAAAACCCGTTCTCCGTCAATATCTTTTTGATCCATTTTTGACACATATTCATTTTGAATAGGCTCAACCTTATTAATCCATTTCTTTTTTTGCTCTTCTGAAAGACTGAAAATTTCTTGGCCGGTTTTATTTACTGCCCATTTTACAGCACTTTCATTTTGACTATCCCACAATCCCATAGCTGCATTTTCAAAAATTTCATTATTCACTTCTTTTATTTTTTCTTGTATATCTTCGGGTAAAGAATTCCATTTATCTTTATTCATGGTCATATAAAACAAAGTATTGTATAAAAATGGTGTTTTAGTTATATAATCAGTTACCTCACCGTGCTTCCATCCTTCCAATACTTCTACAGGACCAAGATTTCCTTCTACAACACCTTTAGATAAGGCTTCATAAGTTTCAGATTGGGGCATAGCAACTGGTGCCGATCCAAGGGCTTTAAGTGTCTTTGCACTTAAACCAGTAGCTCTAATTTCCATTCCCTGCAGTTCATTTAAATTTTGAACTGGTTTTTTAGTCATTAAGTCACCCGGACCGGTAGCAAGCAGCATCATAAGCTTGGTATCTTGGACTTCCCGGGGTTTTAGCTCTTTTACACCCTCCCAGGCAACTTTGCTGGCTACCCTGGAATTGTTGTAAGTAATGCCCGGCAATTCAAAGGCCTCCATCACTGGGAAGCGCCCCCTGTTATAAGCAAAACAAGAAATCCCCATATCAGCAACACCCTTAACTACCCCGTCATATGTTCCGCCAGCCTTTAGTAGGGTTTCGCCAGGAAAACTCGTAATTTTAACTTTACCATTGGTTGCTTCTTCTACGGCTTTAGCCCAGGGCTGAACCAGTTCTGTTTCCACTGGATGAGTACTAGGAAAAAAATGTGCCAGCTTTAACTGGTAAGTTTTGTTTTCTTTTCCATCTTTAGATGCAGTGTCTGAACAACCTGTAAAGATAAGAATCATTAAAAAAATTGAAATCAACATAATACCGAAAATAACCGGAGTTTTCTTAAAAACGCGAGTATTTGCCTTTAATTCCACCGTACTTCCCTCCTACATTAAAATTATATTTTAAAATAAAAAAACTCCCGTAGGAGTTTAAGACACAGGGCTTTTCCCGAGAAAATAGACTCCGGGGAATATCTATAAAAAGACACAAAAGCCATGCACTTATTGAACCTACCATTCTACCATTCTACATTTTTAAGCTATAAAAACTTTTATACTACCGTAACACGATATCTACATGCTTATACTACCAGATAGTCTTTTAATTATCAAGGGAAAGTTATTATAATATATTATTTTGTCTTGTTAACAGCACTTTATTTTTCCATAACTGCCTTGCATACACTGATAGTAAAGCTATACAAGCAGTCACAATATTTTTCATTAAGTCTGCCATCACCGCATCCCGCACAGGAACAAAAGCCTGCTGAAATTCATCTATTGTAGCATATATAACTGCTATAAAAAGAGCAGTTAAAAAAGGGCGCTTAACATTTGAATTACACAGCGAAAAAAGGGCAAGTAATCCTAGTACAAAATATGCTATAATATAGCCCGTATTAAAATCCTGTATAATCGAAAACATGGGATTTATTAAACACATCCAGATAAGTGTTGGCACCCAGTATAAAAATCTTCGAATAATAGCTTCATCCTTTCAATATTTTTTCAAGCAATTATACCAGCATAAAAATAAATTGAAAAGGTTACATGATTTACAGTATTTGGATACACTTTTTTGTGATATTATATATTTAATATTTATTCATATAAGAGGTGAAGGCTGCATGAGATTACTTCTAACAGCATTAAGTGTAATAATAATAGACCAGCTGAGCAAATACATAGTTCAAACGAGTATGCTTCACGGGCAATCAATTCCTTTGATAAAGGAATTCTTTCATTTAACATATATTCAAAATCCGGGGGCAGCATTTGGAATATTACCAAATCAAACATGGTTTTTTGTTATAATAACCATACTTGTAATAACCGTTATTTTATTAACACTAAAGTATTTTACTTTTACCCAAAAGCTTACCGGTATAAGCATGGGAATGATTGCAGGTGGAGCAGCAGGAAACCTTATTGACCGCATACGCATAGGAAAAGTTATTGATTTTTTTGATTTAAGGGTGTGGCCAGTATTTAACGTAGCAGACACGGCCATAGTAGTAGGAGCAAGTTTGCTTATTTGGATTATATGGAAATCAGGCGAAGACGATGATAAGGTGAATAATAATGCAAAATAATACTGAATTTATTGTAAATAAATATGATAAAGGACAGAGACTTGATATATATTTATCCTACCAGCTTTCTCGGTTTAGCCGTTCCCGCGTTAAAAAATTAATTGAATCAGGAAAAGTGAGTGTAAACGGTAAAAAAGCACGTACAAGCTGTAAGTTAAACATTGGAGACAAAATTATTCTAGAAGAACCGCAATCAGATGAATTTAGATTACGCGCTGAAAATATACCCCTGGATATATATTACCAGGACCATTCTGTAATAGTTATTAATAAACCCAGGGGCATGGTCGTCCATCCTGCAGCTGGGAACTGGGAAGGAACACTTGTAAATGCACTGCTTTACCATTTCCATGAACTATATGACTTTGACGATAACTTACGGCCGGGAATTGTGCACCGGTTGGACAAGGATACCTCTGGCTTACTGGTAATTACTAAAGATGAAATGGCCCGGGAACACCTTGTAAACCAGTTAAAAGAACGTAAAGTAGTCAAAAAATATCTGGCACTCGTGAATGGTAAGTTAAAAAATAAAAGTGGAATAATAGATGCCCCTATAGGCAGGCATCCCGTTGACAGGAAGAAGATGGCAGTTGTTGAGAGTAATTCTAAGCCAGCTGTAACTAAATACCGTGTACTGGATTATAATGGTGATTTTAGTCTTGTAGACTTGAAACTTTACACGGGACGCACCCACCAGATTAGAGTGCACATGGCATACATTAAGTATCCTTTAGCCGGAGATACCTTCTACGGGCCCAGAAAACCCCAAATCCAACTAGACGGGCAATTCCTCCATGCCTACAGGTTGGGATTTATTCACCCTGAAGAAGACAGGTACCTGGAATTTAACGCACCTCTTCCTTCATGCATGCAAAATATATTAAGTGCGGCCAACTTTGATATACCGGATGTCAGTGCTTTATAAAATTAATGATTTGCAAAAAAAAGGCTGCCAGGCCCGCTGACATCAGCGGGCCAACTGGAACACCTCCAAAACATACTATACCAAAAATAGAACCGACTATAAGACCAAAAATTAACTCCGGGTCAATTTCCAGCAGCTTTAACCCTTCTTGATTCATGTGAGTAGCCATGGCCCCGCCTATTATAGCAATTAAGCCTGGCAATGAAGTTAAATTATATAATAAATCTTTTTCCGTAACCTTACCTGTAGCAATAGGGACAAGTATGGACAGCAGTAAAAACACTAATCCCAGTTCCAAACCTCTTTTCTCTAACATGGGAAGTAAAAAATCAAGCCTGGCAAATTTAATCAAAAGCAATATGCATGCAGAGACTGCAATAATATTAGAGCGTGCCAAAACTCCTATAACCAGTAATGCTATTAAAATGGGCACTCCGGACATAATCTCATCCTTGTAGCAAAAATATTTCTTTAAATATATGACAATTACATGGCAATTATAACCAAAGACAAACATCCTGACAGGTGTTTGTTTTTTAAATTTAATGTTCACGATCCTCCGGCTCTCACAACAGAATATGAAAACTTTTCCAAATTATCACACTTCGCAAATGACAGACTATGCAGCACACCAGACTCCGCTACCTTCCAGAAATCCACCGGCCACTTTCAAGTTGCAGATTATTATCTGAGTATTTTTTAGGGAATTTTCTGATTAAACCCCCACGAGCTTAGAGCTCACAACAGAGGATGAAAACTCTTCTGACAGTTGGGTGGAGGTCCGGTGGTTTCCTCCAGTCCGGCACTCAGTGCGCTTCTTAAAAAATTATTCTATAAGTAGTATATTTTTACTTCTGGCTTTTCTGCATTAGAGATGGGCTGAGTGCCGGACGTATTTT
>JAIPEW010000064.1 GCA_021736985.1 Clostridiales bacterium
GCCGGAAGTGTAAGCGCAGTAATGCGTTTAGCGGACCGGTACTAATAGGTCGAGGGCTTGACCAAAAAGGCGAAAGTAAACCTGCTATACGCTGTGCAGTTTTGAGAGAGTATTAAAAAGTTTAATAGTTTCCGGTAACTATAACGGTGGGGATACACCCGTTCCCATGCCGAACACGGAAGTTAAGCTCACCAGTGCCGATGGTACTTGGGTTTACCCCTGGGAGAGTAGGTCGTTGCCGGACTTATTTTATATGATAACGGTTTTACAACCGTTATCTTTTCCTCGATAGCTCAATGGTAGAGCACTCGGCTGTTAACCGAGTTGTTGCAGGTTCGAGTCCTGCTCGGGGAGCCAGAAAAAAAGCTGTGTACTTTAAAAGTACACAGCTTTTTTATACATATTTCGCTTTATAAATAAGTAATATTTCATATATGGGCGTGAGAGCCTTATATATGAAGCATATAATCTTTGATTTTGGTTAATAGTCTATAAAAAAACAATTTGCTATTTGCATAAAATTTATAAGTGTGGTTATACTTTAATTAAGGTTAGATAAAGTCAAAGTCAGTAATAAATAAAGAATATTATTTGCGGGGTGGTTTAGTACTATGGCTAGTATCAGCTCAATCATAGAAAGCTATTTAAAAAAATTACTAGAGGATAGTGAAAAAGATTTTATTGAAATTCAGAGGAATGAGTTGGCACAAAAGTTTAGTTGTGTTCCCTCGCAAATTAATTATGTGTTGTCCACCAGGTTTAATTTAGAAAGTGGATACATTGTTGAAAGCCAGCGGGGTGGTGGAGGTTATGTACGTATTAGAAAGATTCCTATTAACAGGGAGTTATCCTTAATAAATGAAATTTGCAATCTAGTAGGTGATGCAATAAGCCAGCAGAGTGCTTATGGAATAATACAAAGACTATATAACGAAAACCTGTTATCAAAAAGGGAGGCAGACATTATTGCAGCAGCACTTAGTCGTGATGTCTTGCGGTTAGGTCTTCCAGCCAGGGATCAATTAAGAGCAAATATATTAAAAAATGTATTAATAACTGTTTTGCAAAGTAGTAACTTGTAATACCGGAGGTGTGTATTATGCTTTGTGAAAGATGTCAAAAAAAAGAGGCCACCGTATTTTATACGGAAATTATCAACGGGCAGAAAAAGCAGTTAAATCTCTGTGAAGAATGCGCAAAAGAGTTACATTCTCAGGGTTTTGATTTTATGCCCCAGTTAAATTTTCATAATTTCCTGGGAAGCATATTAGGACATAATATCAGTAATTTTACAAAAACTTCATTAGGAGCGAATAAATGTGAAGTTTGTGGATTGTCAGAAGAAGAGTTTGCCCAGAAAGGTCTTTTAGGATGTGGAAATTGTTATGAAAACTTTGGCAATACACTTGATTCTCTGGTAAGAAGTATTCATGGTACAAATATTCATAATGGGAAAGTTCCTGAAAAAACGAGTGATCGTGTAAAATATAAAAAAGAAATTGAGTCATTACGTTCTCAATTGAAACAGGCGGTAGCAAAGGAGCAATATGAAAATGCTGCAAAAATAAGAGATTCAATAAAAGAAATTGAAAAGCGGCTGGAACAGGAGGGGTAACTATGTCTCTTAAAGATTCTGTGAATAATGCTTACAGCAGTTGGATGACTGGTACTGGGCCCGATAATGACGTTGTAATAAGCAGTCGTGTCCGGGCAGCGCGAAATCTTTCACATTTTGCTTTTCCGCATATGCTTGATGATGATAAGGCTCAGGAAGTAATTCATGCTGTTAGCCTGGCGCTGGAAAACAGGGGTGCTGATTGTAAACCAGGTAAGCTTGAAATTAATAATATGATTGAATTAAGCCCGGAAGATAGGCAAATACTAGTTGATAAACATCTTATAAGTAATGATTTACTCAAAGATCATGGAAGAAAAGCTGTTGTTTTAAGCGAAGATGAGGCAATAAGTATTATGCTCAATGAAGAGGATCATTTGAGAATACAATGCATATTGCCGGGTATGCAATTAGAATCTTCCTGGCTGCAGGTAAATAATATAGACGATGAACTAGAAAAAACATTGGATTATGCTTTTTCTGAGAAATTTGGCTACTTAACTGCGTGTCCTACTAATGTTGGAACTGGGCTGAGATGTTCGGTAATGGTACACCTCCCTGCTCTTGTTTTTACAGAGCAGATAAAAAAGGTTTTACCTTCAATATCTAAGTTAGGCTTAACAGTAAGAGGGCTTTACGGAGAGGGTACAGAACCGGTTGGAAATCTGTTTCAAATAAGTAACCAGGTTACTTTGGGGCATTCTGAAGAGGAAATTGTGCAAAATCTTGTATCTGTAACAAAACAGTTGTTAGATCAGGAAAGGACTGCACGCGAAGCGTTATATGATGATCGAAAAGAATATATGGAAGATAAGATTGGACGTTCTTACGGAATACTTAAAAATTCCCGTATCATATCTTTTAATGAAGTTATGAGCCGGCTGTCAGATTTGCGGCTGGGAATTGACCTTAAAATAATAAAAGATGTGAGTCCTCAGCTTGTAAATGAGTTGATAGTTCTAACCCGGCAGGCATTTTTAAACAAGGAGGCAGGAAAAGAGCTGTCAGTTTTTGAACGAGATGTCAAGCGGGCAAACATAATACGTGAAAAACTGTAGATAGATAAATTGCTTTAACTTGAAATAGGAGGTGTCATAATGATATTTGGTCGTTTTACGCAAAGAGCACAGAAAGTATTATTTTTGGCCCAGGAAGAAGCTCGTGCTTTAAAGTATCCTTATGTTGGAACGGAACATGTTCTCCTCGGATTAATAAGAGAAGGCGAGGGGGTAGCCGCTAAAATACTTTCAGAGATGAGTATAGATGCAAATACTGTTCGCAGCAAGGTGGAACAGGTTGTAGAAAAGGGTGAAAATGCTTCTTCAGGAGAAGTAGCATTAACACCCAGGGCTAAAAAAGTTTTAGAATTAGCTGTTGATGAAGGACGCCGTATGGGAACTAATTATGTTGGTACAGAACACCTTTTGTTAGGTCTGATACGGGAAGGAGAAGGTGTTGCTGCTAGAGTATTAACTTCCCTGGGAGCTGACTTGAATAATGTACGCCAGGCAGTAATGCAGATGCTGGGAGGTTTTGGTGCCGGCGGGCATCAGCATGAAGGGCAGGCAAAAAGCCAGCAGGGACAGGCGAAAACATCTAATTTAGACCAGTTTGGTAGAGACCAAACTGCTATGGCAAAGGAAGGCGAGTTGGACCCTGTGATTGGAAGAGATAAAGAGATTGAGCGTGTTATACAGGTTTTAAGCAGGCGTACAAAAAATAATCCTGCCCTGATTGGAGAACCAGGTGTTGGTAAAACTGCTATTGCCGAGGGATTAGCACAGAGGATAGTTACAGGCAATGTCCCTGAGATATTAAGTGAAAAACGCGTAGTAGCACTGGATATAGCTTCAATGGTTGCTGGTACCAAGTACAGGGGAGAATTTGAAGACAGGCTGAAAAAAGTCGTGCAGGAAATAGTTTCTGCAGGTAATATAATAGTATTTATAGATGAACTGCACTCTCTTGTTGGTGCCGGTGCAGCAGAAGGTGCAATAGATGCAGCTAATATATTAAAACCTGCACTGGCCAGGGGGGAAATGCAGTGTATAGGTGCTACTACGCTGGATGAATATCGCAAGCATATTGAGCGTGATTCTGCCCTGGAAAGACGTTTTCAGCCTATAGATGTAGATGAGCCCAGTATAGAAGAAACTATTCAAATATTAAACGGTTTAAGGGATAAATACGAGGCACATCACAGGGTAAGGATAACTGATGAAGCTTTAAAGACAGCAGCTAAATTGAGTGAACGGTATATAAGTGACCGTTTTTTACCCGATAAAGCAATAGACTTAATAGATGAAGCTAGTTCACGGGTAAGACTGCAGGCATTTACTCCACCTCCGAATGTTAAGGATCTGGAGCAAAAATTGGAAGATATAAATAAAGAAAAAGAATCTGCTGTTAATAACCAGGAATACGAAGAAGCAGCACGTCTAAGGGATCAAGAAAAGAATATTCAAGACGAACTTGATTCTTTAAGAAAAGAATGGAAAAACGGTAATGGTGAGACTGAGTTAGTAGTAGAAGAAGAAGATATTGCACAAATTGTGTCTAGCTGGACCGGCATACCTGTTAAAAAGTTGGCCCAGGGAGAATCAGAAAAACTTATTAACCTTGAAGAAGAATTGCATAAGCGAGTAATTGGGCAGGATGAGGCAGTTAATGCTGTCTCAAGAGCAATTCGCAGGGCCCGGGCAGGGTTAAAAGATCCCAGCAGACCTATAGGTTCATTTTTATTCCTCGGGCCCACTGGTGTAGGAAAAACTGAACTAGGCCGTGCCCTGGCCAGTACCTTATTTGGGGATGAAGATGCCATGGTTCGCATTGATATGAGTGAATATATGGAAAAACATGCTACTAGCCGTTTAGTTGGGGCACCTCCTGGATATGTTGGTTATGACGAAGGTGGTCAATTAACAGAAGCAGTACGGAGGAGACCTTACTCTGTAGTTCTTTTAGATGAAGTAGAAAAAGCTCACCCGGATGTTTTTAACGTATTACTGCAAGTGTTGGAAGATGGAAGGCTTACTGAAGCCAAAGGACGTACCGTTGACTTCCGAAATACTGTAATAATATTAACCAGTAATGTTGGGGTTCAAACAATTAAAAAAGTAGGATCTCTGGGATTTAGGACCGGAACTGAAAATAGTGAATATGAGCAAATGAAAAAAAACATTAACGAAGAATTAAGAAAGACCTTCAGGCCGGAATTCTTAAATCGTCTTGATGAAACAATAGTGTTCCACCAGTTAAGCCAGGAAAATATTAGAGAGATCGTTGACTTAATGATAAAAGAAGTGGAGCAAAGAATGGATGAACATGGCATTAATATTGAAGTAACAGGTGCCGCAAGAGATTTATTAGCCCGGGAAGGATTTGACGAAATATTTGGAGCACGGCCATTAAGAAGGGCTATACAAAAGCAAATTGAAGACCTGTTATCTGAAGAGATAATCAAGGGTGCCTTTCAACAAAATGAGGAAATGATAGTTGATGTTGAAGACGATAAAATAAAAATACGGCCAAAAGAAAAAGCAGGTAGCAGCGCCTGATAAGTTAGTATTAGTATTACATGATAAATCAGTGAGGTATTGATTATCCTCACTGATTTATTATTAACTCAGCTTTCGCACCTAGAAAAATGTAATTCATTCAACTCCGGTGGTGTTGATGTCCGTTATAGTATAGTACTTGATTTTTTAAAAAAAGCATGAAAAACACCTCAACGTCTGGTATAGTTGGTTTGCCAAGA
>JAIPEW010000065.1 GCA_021736985.1 Clostridiales bacterium
TATTTCATCAGCAAATAAGTTATTGAATGGAAATAAAACAATTAGTAAAGAAATTAAAAAAGTGATTTTTAATTTCATAATCTCCTCCAAATTGAAGAAATTAAATGCTACTGTTTGACAGCGCTCCTGTTGGCCCTTTCTCAACAATACTGGACTTTTTAAGAAAAAAGCCGAGGATTAAAGCAAAAACCATACCAATAAACCATACAACCGGAATAATCAATGCTGCAAATGTAGATCCTAACGCAGCTCCAGCTTGTTCAGCCTCACTCATGGACTGATCAACAACAGATGGCATCATTAATATAATTGTTATCTCCTGCACTATCGCTAAAATAGTCCAAAAAATAGCAAAATTCTTAAGCACATTCCAGGCTTTGCCACCTTCACGAATTTCGCCCTCCTTAAGATTCCTGAAAGCTATATAAAATGGTAAAATTATAGGACCAATAAGTATTGTGCCAATGGGCCAACCTATGAAATTGTTTTTTCTTTTAGCAGCATCAATCAATACCCACAGTGCTAAAATAGCAAATAAAATGAAATATCCCATAAGGTTGACTCCATATTTAAATCTAATAATTATAGCTTATCTTTAGTTTCCTTCATATGGATTTCTTTCGTTTCTTCTTCTTGGATTGATTTATATTTTTTATGTAAATAATAAATATATGATTTAACTTGATGTTGTATCACGATTTGAGTATTACCGTCTTTCCAATAATACTTATCTTTAACATTAAAGCCTGAAGGCTCCCTTGGCTTGCCATATCTTTCTTTCAAGACATCAAAGGCATAACTATAAAACATATCAGCATTTTCATACTGTTCTATAGGAAAAATAGAAATTGAATACAATTTTTTAGATTTAGGAGTAAAGAAAAGATTAACATTTACTTGTGTATCAAATAAAGAGTCAACATATCTTAATGCTTCATCATTATTTTCTTTTAAGTTTTTTCTGCCACTAATATTATATCCATTTTCTTTAATTAATTTTTCAGTTTGCTTTTTAGACATTCCCCACACATAATTTTCATATTGAAATGCCAATACTTCTTGTGAAAATAGCAATGGAATCAGTAGCAAAAGCATTACAAACCAAAATTTATGGTAAAACAATCTTTCTGAACTAATACGCAACACCTGTTCATTAAGCCTAATCATACCGTATACCCCCTTTTTAGAGAGCCCTCCTTTCTAGGGAAATAAATTTGTTGAAAACCTATCAGCGACAGGTCCCTATGTCCAGAGAGGGGAGAAGCCCAACGACAGGTCCCACGTGGAGGACTGCGCACCGGAGGTTGTGTGCTGGCCCCACCAATTATTGTTTATCTCTATTCCCACAGTGGAGTGGGCTCCGACTTTTAACCCACAAGATCATTCTACGTTCAACCTTTTTTATATATTGAAGTTGGAGATTTGCTCTGTTAGGCTGAGAACATTATCATAATCTAAAAATAACCTAATCCAGCACTTGGGCTGGATCTAAGTAGGAAGGAGTTATGGCTAGATTCATAAAGGGGACAGGAGATTGGGGGCAAAAATATAAAGATCTACCCAATAAACTTGATGTTGATTTTCATTGGTCGCAATTCGGTCCCAGGCAAAAAAGTTATATGGAATGCATGGATGAGGTAGCTAATTTAACAATCAACAAGCTAGAAGAAGCCCAAAAAAAAGGTTATGAATACGTATTGTTTATGCATGGATCTAGCACATCAAGACAAGGTCAAACTACAGCTCGGTCAATAGTTCGAAACATAATGCGAAGTAAAGGATCAACTCCTTATGTCATTAAATCCAAAAGCATCCAACATGAAACAGTATTTCTCGCTGTTATTAAGCCATCAAAGTGAAACAAGTCGGCCATCTTTCCCCTAATTAAGACGTAACTCATTCAAAAGCTTGGCATTACCTCTTTTCCCAGCCAGACAAACTCTTAATAAGGGGCTGACAAGGGCTTTTTATCTTAGCTCTATTCTTTCACCGTCAACTAATATATACGAATTATCAGCTAAGTCTTGTCCAGTAATTTCATCACGTATATATAACAAAGATGCTTTCTTAGGTATGTAAAACTTATATACTGAATAATTAGATTCCTCAGATTCGTCTACAAAGTTTTTATCAGTTGCAATTATAGAGAAGCATATACCATTAATATCACCATAGTCATATGTATCAGCAAAGTCTCTTAAACCTTGTCTAACAATATGATCGAATATATATCTTGAAATTTTATATTGATTATTAAATTTGATATTAATATTATTTAATACATTGAAGTATTTGCTTTGAGAGTTAAGTATTGAGTTGATTTATAACTGCTTATATTGATAGCTTTTAAAGACAAATCTTTTGTGGGAGTAAATGCTTGTAACATCTTAGATACAAGTAAACATTTTAAGCTTTTATCTTCTAAATTCATAACATTCATTTGGTCTTCAGCATTTTGAATCAATTTTTTGTATTTGTTTCTTAAACCACTAAAACTATTTTGATATGCTTTTTGATAATGCTTATAAAATTCATCTAATTTGCTTAAATCATGAATAGATAACTCTTTTAGTTCATCCAAATTTAAGATATCTAAATCACTTGTTGATATTCTTGTCAAAATTAAATTGTGATTTGAAAAATCAAATTTAATATATTCATTACCATAATAAATTGTAGATTCATCGTCCTTCATTGGTGTCTCTTTTTTATAGCTGAGTTTAAGTATAAAGTTATACATGTCAAAGGTTACTTTAGGGTTGAAAACTAAATCTTTTGTTGAATTGGATATATTAATAAGTTTATTTGCATTGTATAGTTTTCTTTCTTGCACACTTAAGTTAGAAATTTTAATTGTCTGCAATTCATTTTGCAAGTATGACGACAAAGCTTTTTTATATATAGTAAAAAATTTAGACTTTGAACTTAAAGATTTTTCTACTTCAGCTCTATAATTATCTCTTACATCATGATAAAAACTTTCGCAATGAGTGTCTGACAGTAATGCTTTTTCTTTCATAAATTTTGGATAAATATATTTACTGGATGTTGCAAAACTTAAGTTAGATCTCATTATTGAATTAATATTATATGATTTGCTAACATCTTCTTTAACTAAATCAATATCTTTATATATATTTTGTTTCTTTTTCGATGCATCCTTTTTTGTTGTCCCGTGATATGCGTTACAGGCAATAACAAGGAATAATGCCGATAGTATAATAAGTAAACTTAATCTTTTCATATTACGTAACCTCCCCTTGATCTTCTACCCATGTAAATATAGATTGTATTCAACGAATACGCTGATGTTCATTACGTTACTTTTCAATTTCTTTGGGGATCTTTTCTTGAGGATAATAGGGTAAATGTTCTAAAACTTTGTAACGTATCTTAGTGTTAGTTGCTTCTAGCACTTTAAAACGTGCTTCTTGGTAACCTATTATATTGCTTTCTGATAAATCATAGGTTACCCTTTTTGAAAAACTAGCCCTTGCAAAGTCGTCTTTAAATTCTCTATAAGATAAATTTATAGTCTCTCCAGACTTACCTAAATATAGTATTTCTCTTTTAAATGGTTTTTTGTCTGCATATTCAGGCAGGAATTTTTTTGTGATGGTTATGGGATCTAACACGGTATATCGGATGTTAGGGCATTCTTTTAATGTAACATCATATGTTTTAGCCTTGGATTTTTTATTAAAATCTGGTCCCCAATATGCCATTGTAGGTTGAGAAGAGTTGTGAGGGATATAAATGCCTCCTTCCATCTCATATGGTGTTTGACACTCTTCACCTTCTGTATAATTACAGATTGTCATATTTTTGCTTGACTTATAAAAAGTCCCATTTTCATTATATCCGTCTAGAGTTAATTTACTATCTGGAATAGTTATTTTAATGTAAACATCTTTCTTATTGAAAAAGTTATTTATTGTGCTATTTGTAGCGATAGTTGATTTGCCAGTGCATGTTATAACATCCTCAGTTTTTATATCTATCTTAACCTCAGGTATAAAGTATGCTTGTGACATTTCTATCATGCTTTGGCCAACATAACACTCAGCTATCTTATTTACTTCAGGTTTTTTTACAATGTCATAATAACTGTTAAATTCTAAAGGTTTCTTTTGAACATACTCAGTTCCAGACTTATAAGAGCATCCACAAAGAAAAATAAGACCTAAAACTAAAAGAAACCACTTACTTTTCCATCCTTTAAACATAAAAGCCCCCTCCAGTGGCTGGTCCTTTTGGAAGAAAATTTAAAGAAAATCTATCAGCGGCAGGTTGCTATGTCCAGAGGGGAAAAGAAAAGCGAGAAACACACCTCAAGGCTGAGTACTGCGCCACCAGGGGGTTGTACTGCATCCACCCTGGCGGTACTGGCGAGGAAGCGGCGCAAAATTGGGTCTTGTGGGCCTTCCGGGGCCTTTTTCCCGCCTGGGGTCCGTGCGGCCATCTCAAGCCTTACAAAAAGGCGCACAGGCCCGCCTTTTCCTCAATGCCCGACTGCCGGGGCCTCCAGGGTGGATCTAATCAATATACCATCTCGGGTGCAACTGCACCCCTGCCTTTGACTACTAGCACCCCCTTCCTAACAGCATGAACCTTTCCACCCTGGAGGGGAGGCGAGAGCGCACCGACTAGCCAGCACGTTCACACCAGTAACCAGACCTTTCATTTTGAAGGGTGCATACTATGTGCATAAAACATGGGTGCATAAAAGAAAGGGGTTCAGAGCAAAAAGCCCTGAACCCCCGTGTGGCAAGGTGCGCCAGGGAGGACTTGAACCCCCGGCCTTCGGATTCGTAGTCCGACGCTCTGTCCGACTGAGCTACTGGCGCGCAAATAAAATATGTATAGTCTCCACGGCGCTATGTCAAGCTCCTGGGTGTAAACATTTCACCTCAACCGCTATGTGTGTAACTGTAGTTTCTTCAGCCACTCTCGGCAGATACCCCACACCATCTCCGCGCCGGTGGTGAAGCGGTGGTCCGCTCCCGGGATCATACGCAGACGGCTGCTAGAGGAGGTCGCTTTGCGGATGGCCTCGGCCTCCTCCGGGGGAACCATCTCGTCACTCTCGCCGTGGACCACGAGAAGCGGTCTGGGAGTAATGCGTGCGGCGCAGGCCTCGACGTCGTGCTCCCCCAGGTCCTCCAGAAACCCCCGCCTCATCCGAAGGCTGTCCCCTTCTCCGGCAATCGTGAGCATCCCTTCGGACTGTTCCCGCACAAAACCCTGGAAAGATTGTAGGGGTGGGCGGGCGTGGCCCAGGCGCAGACGGCCTCCAAGCGGCTGTCCCGAGCGGCTTGGCAGAGCAGGGTGGTGCCGCCGAAGCTGCGACCCATGCCCACCA